>JALYGF010000001.1 GCA_030777325.1 Actinomycetota bacterium
CGGCCCTCGGGTTGGTCAAGGTCGTACGTCCTCGCTTCCCTGCGGACGCTCCACCCTGACCAACACCTACGGGTCGGAGCAATCCGCGCTGAGAGGGCCTTGACGGCGGGTCCTCACACAGGTAACGCCGGCTCGCGGTCGCGAGAAGGGGCAATGGGACCAACCGCTATGGAGGACCCCAGGGCGCGCCAGATCGGCAGGTGCCGAGGCCGCGGTCAGGCCGCGAGAGGTCGCAATTTTGGGGCAGATGAGGCCAAGTGATGAAAGGTGAAATCGCTGGTCAGCGGCGGTTTGCTCCGGCGACCTGCGTGTTCACACCTCCCTTACAAGGAGGAAGTCGCGGGTTCGAATCCCTCAGCGCCCACCAGCAAAAGTAGGGGCCCAGTTCAGAGCTGTCGCACGAATCCTGAACATCCCGCCCGCGTTTCGTGCTGCTGGGGATCACTGTGGGCGTGGCTCAGAACGTTCCTCGCAGCGGATCGTGACGTGATCACCCCGGCCGGCTACGAGGTTACTTCGAGCGACTCCGCGAGGTACTGGGGGCCGGCGGGCCGCCGGACATGGGCGCGCTGATGGCCGATCGCCGTGAGCACGGCCTCGAGGTCGACGCGGCGTCGATACCCGTCCGGCCGAAGCGCATGGTCTGCGGGCTCGACGGACAGGCGGTCGGGCTCCGTCCAACTGACCTCGTTTCGCTCCAGCTTCACCCCTTGGTCTCCACGAGGGCACGTTCCACGCCCGCCTCAACTTGACCCTGATGGGCGTGGCCCTCGACGTCGACATTGGGCAACAGCCGATCGAGCCAGCGCGGCAGCCACCAGTTCCTGTCGCCGAGGAGCTCCATGGTGGCGGGGACCAGCAGCAACCGGACGATGGTGGCGTCGAGGAAGATCGCCGTAGCCAGACCGGTTCCCATGAGCTTGATGGCGCGGTCGCTCTCCAGGATGAAGCTGCCGAAGACGAACACCATGATGGCCGCCGCCGCTGTGATCACCTTGGCCGTGGCGGCCAGACCGTCGGCCACCGACGCTCGGCTGTCGCCGCTTCTTCGCCACTCCTCACGCACCCGCGAGAGGAGGAACACCTCGTAGTCCATCGACAGGCCGAAGACGATGGCGAAGAGCATCATCGGAGCCCACGGCTCGATGGGAGCCGCCTGCACGCCGGTGATGTCGCTGAGCCAGCCCCACTGGAAGAGGGCGACCACGACGCCGTAGGCGGCACCGATGGACAGCATGTTCATGACCACGGCCTTGAGCGGCACGAGCAGCGACCGGAAGACCAGCATCAACAGCAGGAACGACAGCGCCAGCACCACGGCGAAGAAGTAGGGAAGCCTCGACGACAGGTACTCGGAGAAGTCGACGTTCACCGCCACCGTGCCCGTGACCGCTACGTCGGCGCCGGAAGTCCGCTCCACTGCGGGCAGTACGTCGTCGCGAAGCCGGTTGACCAGTTCGGTGGTGGCCTCGTCCTGTGGGCCGGTGGTCGGGATCAGGTTCCACAGCGCGGCTGTGGGGCCATCTGGATCGTTGGGGCGAGGTGGGGAGATGAATGCCACGCCAGGGTCGGAGGCAAGCGTGCGGTTGACCACCTCTAGCTCGGCGAGGTTCTTGCCTGCCGGCAGCTCTGCCACCAGAAGAAGCGGTCCGTTGAAGCCCGGACCGAAGCCCTCGACCAGGAGGTCGTAGGCCCGCTTGGTCGTGGTGTCCTCGGCGGAGTTGCTCTCGTCGGAGAATCCGAGCCTCAGTGCGAGCAGGGGCACGGCCAGCACGAGCAGCCCCACCGTGGCGGCCAGGGCGGCGGTCCATGGCCGGTGTTGGATGACCCGGCTCCAGCGGTAGGCGACCGTCTCTTGTCCGCCCTTCGCTGCCCGCCGAGGCACCTCCCGCTTGAGCGGGCCGACGAAAAACCCGGCGATGACCACGATCGCCGCCAGCGGCAGTCCGACGGCGAGTGGGGTGATCTTCAGCCCCATGCCGACGAGGGCCATGGCCACGAAGCCGGCGGCGATGAGGCCCCGCCAGCGGGTCAGCTCGAGGCGCTCACCGGCGAAGCCGAGCAGGGCAGGGAGGAGGGTGAGGGAGGCGACAACGGTCACCGCCACGACCGAGGCCGCCCCCACCGCCAGCCCCTGTACGAAGCTCACCCCCATGAGCAGCATGCCGAGCAATGAGATGACCACAGTGGTGCCGGCGAAGAGGACGGAGCGTCCCGCCGTATCCATGGCGGTGGAGACCGCCTGCCGAACGTCGTGCCCGGAGCGGAGCTGCTCTCGGTAGCGGGTGACGATGAGCAGGGCGTAGTCGATGCCGACGCCGAGCCCGATCATGATGCCGAGGAAGGTGGCGAAGTCGGGGATGGTGAGGACGTTGCTCAGCAGGGTGATGGTCATCGTCCCGATGCCGATGCCGAACAGAGCCACGCTGACGGGCAGGCCCATGGCCAGGACCGACCCGAATGCCAGGATGAGGATGATGATGGCGAAGGCCAGGCCAAGGATCTCCGACGACGGCTCTTCGAAGCCGGCGAAGATGAAACCGCCGGCCTCGACCCGAAGGCCCTCGATGTCGGGAGCTTCGGCGCCGATCTGCTTGCCGATCTCGCCCCCCCGCTTGAACTCGACGTCCTCGGGCAGTTCCACGCTGGCGTAGGCGATCTTGCCTGCCTGTGGGCCTTGCGAGGAGATCTGCCTGGCGCCCTCCTCCGTATAGGGGCTTACGACTCGGGTGACCTCTTCGATGGCGTCGATGCGCTCGAACAGGGCCTGCATGGCCTGACGGACGGCGGGGTCGTTGACGCCCTGCTCGGCGCGAAAGACGATGGTGCCCGCCTGGCCCGTGCCCTGACCGCCGGACCGCTCGTCCAGGATGTCGAAGCCCCGCTTGGACTCGACGTCAGGCAGGCTGAACTCGTCCCGGAAGCCGTCCCCCGCCGCGCCCGAGACAGCGCCGACGAGCACGAGCGCAGCCACCCACAGCCCCAGGACCAGCTTCCTGCGATCACAGCACCAGGATCCCAGTCTGCCGAAGCGTGAAACGTTACGGAGGTTCTCTGCCGGTAGCGCCGACCCAGCTTGGTTCTGAGGTCTCATGGGGTTGCTCCTTCTCCTCTGTGTCAGTCAGACGCCGTGGCAGGGCGCACCTCATCGCTGACCACCGCCCATCATGCAACGACGGGGCGGAGGATGCCGGGCTGGGCTAGGGACAGGGAGCGCCGACGTCAGGAGGTTGTCGACCTGGGAAAGACGACGCGGAGCAACCGAGTCAGGCGGTCCAGGACCTTCACGGAAACCACCGGGAAGAGACGGGGGGAGTACCAGAGAAGGGCGCTGCGCAGACCCGGAGTGATGACCGGCCGGGGAGAGAAGAGTTTCGCCGCCAGCTTTTGTCCCACGGCCTTGGGGTCAGCCAGCAGCACCGGGGGCACCCCGAGCGGCAACGTCGCCGTGGTGCGGGTGGGCGGCGGGTAGACGAGCGTGACGTGGATGCCGTGCCGCTCGAGCTCCAGGCGCAGGGTCCGCGTGAGGCCGTCGATGGCACCCTTGCTGGAGGCGTAGCCGGCCAGATCGGACCCCCCGCCGATACCCACCGTTGACGTGAGGTTCTTGATGAAACCCTTTCCCTGTGACCTCATGTGCGGCAACACGGCCTTGATGAACCGCACGTAACCGAGGAAGTTGACGTCTAGCTGTCGCCGGAGCTCGTCGATGCTGAGAGCGTCGAACGTGGCGAACCGGGCCACACCGGCGCAGTTGACCAGTACGTCGATGCGCCCCCACGAGCTCACCACCGCCTCTACGGCATCACCGACGGCGGACTCGTCACCGACGTCGCAGCGCACGAACAAGGGCTGAGACGGGTGGTTGCTCCCGAGCGGCGTCACATTGCCGCCATCGAGGTCGGCGACCGCTACTCGGTGGCCCTTGGCCGGCAGGGCCTCCGTCAGATGAAGCCCGATCCCGCTGTTACCTCCGGTGACGATGACGACGGCGCCTTCCAGGGTCATTCGCCTCAGCGACGGCGGAGGGCCGCCCTCCCGGCAGACACGGCTACGGCGCCGCCACCGACGGCCACGAGTGCCCGCCGCCGCCGTACCGCGCCGAGGGCGGCGCGGGCCGCGTTCGCTCCCGGGGCTCCGTGCACTCCGCCGCCGGGATGGGCCGACGCCGAGGCTAGGTAGAGACCGGGGATCGGTGTCTCGGCCCGGCCCAACCCCGGCGTGGGACGAAAGATGAGCTGCTGGTGAATCTGCGCCGTGCCGCCGTTGACGGCGCCTCCGACGAGGTTGGCGTTGGCCTCGGCCAAGGAAGCCGGCGTGAGCACGTGGCGGTCGAGGATCAGCTCCCGGAAGCCCGGCGCCAGCGCCTCCACCTCGGCCTCCATGCGTTCGACGAAGGCCTCTTCCTCCCCCCGGTCCCACGTTCCCTTCAGGCGGCCCAGCACGTCGCCGCGCACTCGCTGTGGCACGTGGGTGTAGGCCCATCCCGTCTCCGTGCCCGGCGGCGAGCGGGTGGGGTCGGCCACGTTCATCTGCCCGAAGACGAGGAACGGCCGAGCCGGCACCAGCCCCTGGGCCAGCTGAGCGGCGAACTCGGTCATGGCGTCGATGCTCTGGGCCACGTGGACCGTCCCCGCCCGAGCCGCTGCATCCGCCGACCAGCGCACCGGACCGGACAGCGCCCAGTCCACCTTGATCGTTGCGCTGTCGTACTGGAACCGGCCCACGTCCTCGACCAGCGGCGCTGAGAGCTGCTCGGCACCGACGAGCTCCAGGTATAAGGCAGGCGCACCCACGTCGGCCAGGACGGCCCGGCGCACGGACACGGCGCCGCCGTCGGCGGTGGTTACACCGACAGCTCGGCCCTGGCGCACGTCGATGCGGGTGACGCGGGTGTCGCAATGGAGTGTGCCCCCTCGGGACTCCAGGCGGCGGACCAGGGACGTCACCAGCTCGCCGGCTCCGCCCTGGGGGACGGGGAAGCCGTGCTCTTGGCCGAGGCAGCACAGGAGCCAGCCGAACATGCCGCTCATGGCCGCTTCGGGCGAGAGATCGGTGTGCATGGCGTTGCCCGCCAGCAGCAGCCCTCCGCCGGCACCGGCGAAGTGCTCCTCGGCGAGGCGGCGCACCGGCAGGAGGCTGTGTCGGGCGAAGTCGAGAAGGCCGCGGCGACCGAGGCCGGCCGCCAGCTTCACGGCCGACCTGACCGGCGGGAAGGGTGAGGTCAAGGCCTCGACGAAGTTCCGGCCCACCCGCTCCCAGAGGCCGTAGAGACGCCGCCAGCCGTCGCCGTCCCCTGCCGCGAAGAGATCGAGCGAAGCCGCCGTCTCCTCGACGTCAGTGGACAGAAGGGCACATGGGCCCTCCGGGGTCGGGTGGGCCAGCACGAGCGGCGAACGACACCACCGGAGACCATAGGACTCCAACTCCAGGCGGGACAGGACGGGTGATGCCGCCGCTAGGGGATAGAAGGCGCTGAACACGTCGTGGACGAACCCGGGCCTTGTCAGCTCGGCGCTGCGCACGGCGCCGCCGGGCACCGGCTGGGCCTCGAGCACGGCGACCTCCCAACCCGCGTCGGCCAGCAAGTTGGCGGCCACCAGCCCGTTGTGGCCGGCGCCGATGACCACGGCGTCGAGCACCCGCTAGCGCTCCCGGAGAGCTGGTGTCACGAGTACCCGGAGTAGCCGCTCATGGCAGAACTCTACGGGCGTGCCACCTGTCGACGCCGCACCGCAGATGCTTGCCAAGATACGTGGAGATGCTCGACATGGTGAGAGCTCCCAGCCGATGGCTCGCGGTGGCTCGCGTCCTGGACAAGGCAGGCCACGTCGCCCAGCAGCCGCCGACGTGGGCCGGCTGGACGGCCGTCATCGCCCTCGCCGGGGGCCGGCGCGGGCGCCGTGCGGCGGCTCGGGCCGGGGTCTGCTACGGCGCTGCCGCCGTCGTGGCCAACCTGATGGTGAAGCCGATGGTCCGACGTCCTCGGCCCCGCAAGGCCCGTAAGCAGGGGGTTGGACCGGTGACGTCCTCGTTCCCCTCCGGTCATGCCGCCACCCACCTGGCTTTCATCGCCGGCGCCTCCCGAGAGCTGCCCCTGACCTTCGTCCCCCTGGCTCTCTCCGCTCTGGCAGCCCACTGGTCCATCGTGCGGTCACGAGGGCATCACCCGAGCGACGTGGTCTTGGGCGGCTGTCTCGGGCTTGCCGTTGGGTTGGTGGTCAACAGGCTGTGGCCCCGGACTCCGCCGCCGGGCGACGGTGGAGATGCCGGCCGCACGCTGCCACCGGCACCCGTTGCGAGATGAGCTTCGACTGGGGGGTCGGACAGTACGAGCGAACGGCGAGCCAGCTCGACACGGCGTCGGCGACGGTGATCGAGGCGGCGACCATCCGGTCCACTGAGCAGGTGCTGGACGTGGCAAGCGGAACAGGTAACGCGGCGCTGCGTGCTGCCGGCGCGGGTGGTCGAACCGTTGGCGTCGACCGAGCCGAGCGCCTGGTGGCCGTGGCTCGTGAGCGCGCTCGGCAGTCCAACCTCGAGCTCCCCGTGGTGACCGGCGACGCCCTCGACCTGCCCTTCGCCGACGCCAGCTTCGACGTCGTCCTCTCGGTCTTCGGCGTCATCTTCGTCCAGCCCGCCGAGCGCGCGGCCGCCGAGTTGCTGCGGGTGGTCCGACCCGGTGGACGGATCGTGCTGTCCGCGTGGGCGCCGGCCGGACCGGTCCATCAGGTCATGGGACTGGTTGGGCAGGCCATGGCGGCCGTGCTCCCACCCGACGACAGCCGGCCGCCCCGGACCCAGTGGGGCGACCCCGCCGTCCTGGAGGGACTCTTCGCTCCGGCGCGGGTTTCGGTCCGCTCCGAAGGGCTCGCCTTCGTCGGGCCGTCGGCCAGGGCGTGGGCCACCGACCAGTTCACCAACCATCCTGGCTGGGCCGCCGCCCGGGCCGTCCTCGAGCCCGCGGGCCGCTGGGACGAGCTGACCGAGCGCGCCATCGGGACCTTGGAGGCCGCCAACGAGGACCCGGACGGCTTCCGCATCACCAGCGGCTACCTGATCGCGACCATCGAGCGAGCTCGAGGTGGCGAACACCGCCATCGAGCCGACGGTCGGTGAGCGCTGAGGGCTACGCGCTCCAGGGCGGGCGCTTGCCCGAGTAGAGCTCCACCGGCACGGTCCCCGAGTACGTCTTGTTGTAGGTCCAGTCGGGCTGCTTGTCCCAGTGCCGGGTGTCCAGGACGGCTCTCCCGCCCCGGATGTCGATGAGCTCGCTTATCAGCTCCGGTGACACCGGGCCGGCGTCGGGGGAGAGGTGGTCCACCAGCTCGTCGCCGAAGTGCTCGAGGATGCTGGCCAACACCACCTGTTGCTGGACGGCGAGGAAGCAGCGCGCCCGGTCGGCCACATCGGCGACGCGCCGGCGCATGACGTCGAAGTCGGTCTGCTGCAGGTTGGAGTAGCCGAGCTTGGTGAGAAGGTCGGCCAGGGCCATGCCGTCCAACTTGCAGGGCAGGCACTGCCCACAGGACTCCACGGCCAGGAAGCGGGCCACGCCCGCGGCGACGGCGGCCATGTCGACGGTGTCGTCGAAGACGATGAACCCCGCCGACCCCACCCCGCTGCCGATGGCGGACAGGTCCTCGTAGCTGACCGGCGTGTCCAGCTTGGAGGCAGGGATGATGCCGTTGGCCACGCCCGACATGACGGCCTTGATGCGCCGTCCTTCTCGGGGCCCTCCCCCGATCTCGTCGATCACCTCGCTGAGCGGCGTGCCCATCCGCACCTCGCCGACCCCGTGGCGCTTGGTGTAGCCGGTGACGGTGCACACGATCGTCCCCGGCGACTTCTCGGTGCCCACCGTGCGGAACCACGCCGGCCCCCGCCCCAGGATGCGGGGGACGTTGGCCAGCGACTCGGTGTTGTTGACCAGGGCCGGGCCCACGGGGGCGTCAGCCGGAGTGGCACCGTTGCCCAGCAGGCCGCGCCGGAAGGTGGTCACCACCCGGGGGAACGGCCAGCGCCCGTCCACCGTCTCCAGCAGGGCGCTCTCCTCACCGTAGAGATACTCGTCAGGCCCCTCGTAGACGACCATCTCCACACCGTCGTTCCAGCCGTCGGCCTCGGCCTCCTCCACGGCGGCCCGCACACGTTCCACCTCGCCCTCGAAGGAGCGCTTTGTGGCGAAGACCACCAGGTCGGCGCCCACCGCCCGAGCGGCGATGAGGGCACCTTCGACCACCAGGTATGGGTTCCTCCGCAGGATGGTGCGGTCCTTGAGGGTCCCCGGCTCGCCCTCGGCGGCGTTCACCACCACGGACGACGGTGTGGAGCCCGCTGCCTGGTTGTCGGCCACGGTCTGCCACTTCCGGCCCACAGGGAAGCCGGCCCCTCCTCGTCCCCGCAGGCCCGACTCGCTAACGGCTTCGATGATGGCGGCGGGCTCTGCCGCTCGGGCCAGGCTGAGGCCCTCGCCGCCGCCGCGAGCGACGTACTCGTCCAGGGAGAGGATGGCGGTTGGGTACATCACCCGATGCACGAGGGCCACGGCGGTCAGGGTAGCCCCGGCGAACTAAATCCCGACAGGCGGCTCGGCTGGCTAGAGTCCGCCCCGGCCCGGGTCGTCGCACACGGGGCGCCAGCAACCAGTATCCGGAGGTGGGCCATGGAGATCGGACCGTTCGTCACCCGGTCAGTGCTGACGGTCGAGGAAGGCGACAGCCTCCGGGACGCGGCGGTGTCGATGATGGAGCGAGGGGTGGGGTCGGCTGTGGTGATGACCGATGGCAAGCCCTCCGGGATCGTCACCGATCGGGAAGCGTTGCGGGCCATCGCCCAGGGCAAGGACGGGGACAGCACCACCGTCGCCGACCTCGTGACCGGCAAGCTCACCACGGTGGTGGCGTCGCTCGACATCCTGGAAGCGGCGCACGTCATGAGGCAGAAGGGCTTCCGGCACCTCGTTGTGGCCGACGATCAGGGCGACCTCCTCGGCGTCTTCTCCATGCGGGACCTGGTGGTCGGCCTCCTCGAGGAGCGGGCACTGCTGCTGGCCGAACCCGAGGCCGTCGAGGGGACCAGCTGAGGATCACGCCCTGCCGGTATGTCATCGACGACGCGTCCGTACGTCTCCAGACGCTCGGCGACCTTCTTTTCGGCCGGTGGTGCGGAGCTCGAACCGCTGCGATGATGTGACGCGCCCGAAGCCGTCGAAGGCAAGGACCGGTGCTTCAAGGTGACATCAAGTAGCCGATCGCCAGCGATGCTCGTCCGAACCGAGCGGCTGTTCGTGGCGGCCTCACCGATTCACGGCGACGGCGTGTTCGCGGCCCGCTACTTCGCTCCCGGGGAGCTGGTGGAATGCTGCCCGGTGGTCGTCTGCCCACCGGACCAGGAGGCGCTGCTCGAGGAGACCGAGCTGCGTGGCCTCTACTTCACGTGGAAGAACGACGCCATTGCCGTGGCTCTGGGCTTCGGGTCGCTCTACAACCATTCCTGGCAGCCCAACGCCAGGTACGAGCTGGACCATCGCCGGAAGGTGGTCCGCTTCCTCGCCGTGCTGGACATCGACGAGGGCGAAGAGGTCACCATCAACTACACCGGTGACCCCGACGGCCGCGGTGATCTCTGGTTCGACGTCACCGACCCGCCGCCGCCCGCTTGACGGAGGGGTCGTCTCCGACCGGTCCGTCCGGGGCCTCGGGTGCCCCTCAGCTCAAGGTCGTCGTCGCTCCCGACTCGTTCAAGGAGTCGCTGCCGGCGCAGGAGGTGGCGGAGGCCCTGGCGGCAGGCCTCGGGCGGGTCTGGCCCGAGGCTCACATAGAGCTACTCCCGCTCTCTGACGGTGGAGAGGGCTGGGTCCAGAACATGGTCTCCGCCGCCGGCGGCTCGTTCGTGGACGTGAGCGTTCGGGGCCCGATCGAGGAAGAGGTCGAGGCTCGCTACGGGTTGATCGAAGGCACAGAGGGCGTGACCACCGCGGTCATCGAGATGGCCACCGCGTCCGGTCTGGGCCTTGTGAGTGAGGACCGCCGAGACCCGCGACGGGCCACAACGTACGGCACAGGAGAGCTCATCCGAGACGCTATTGACCGCGGGGCACGGCGCCTCCTGGTCGGCATCGGCGGTAGCGCGACCAACGACGGTGGGGCGGGGATGGCCTGTGCCCTCGGGGCGCGCTTCACGGATGCGAGCGGCAAGGAGCTTTCTTCGGGTGGCGTAGCTTTGGCCGACCTCGAGTCCGTGGACCTGTCCGGGCTGGACGGTCGACTGGCGGAGGTGGAGATCATCGTGGCCAGCGACGTGGAGAACCCCCTGCTCGGCGATGACGGCGCCTCTGCGGTGTACGGACCGCAGAAGGGAGCGGACGCCGACGCGGTGCGGGAGCTCGACGGGGCGTTGTGCCGCTTCGCCGACGTGGTGGAGGACGCCGTCGGGCGCGAGTTCCGGGATCGGCCGGGAGCGGGGGCGGCCGGAGGGCTCGGGTTCGGGCTCATGGCCTTCTGCGGGGCCGAGCTGCAGCCCGGGGTGGAGCTCGTCCTCGACACCCTGGGAGCGGACGGTGTGCTCGACGGCGCGGCGCTCGCTCTCACCGCTGAAGGCCTGCTCGACTCACAGACGTTGTCGGGGAAGGTCCCCGTGGGAGTGGCGCGCCGGGCCAAGCGGCGCGGCGTCCCAGTGGTGGCCGTCGGCGGTGCGGTGGAGGCGATGGGGGAGGCGACCCTGAGGCGCTTCGCCGACGAGGGCGTCGTGGCCATCTGCTCGAGCGTGGAGGGTGCCGGCTCGGAGTGCGACCTGATGGATCCCGACGGGACGCGCCAGAGGTTGGAGCGGGCCGGGGAGCGGATCGCACGCTTGGTCGACCTCGGGCGCCGCCTGTGAGGGGTGCCGGCGCTCATGGTCCGGGTACCTTCGCCGGCCAGCTGGCGCCGTCGCCATGGGTGGCCAGCACCGAGTCCGACAAGAGGGACTTGCCGGCGTCGGTGACCTGGCCCGTCCTGGCAAGGGTCCGGTCGTGAAGACGGAGGTCCAGCACCTCGTTGGTGTGGGGGACGGTGGACCGCACGCCACCGAACACCAAGCCGGCGCCCGTCTCGACCACGACATCCTTGGTCGAGAAGTCGTCGTTCAGGGGATTCCGGTCCAGGTGCTCGGAGACCGCCTCGGTGAGGACACCATTGGAGAAGGCGCCAGTGGTGGACGCGACGACCTGGGGGATGGCGGCGGCGTATGGGGACGCGGCCACCGTGGCCGCGGTGCTCGCTGCCGTGCCCGCCGCGCTGCCGATGCCACCGGACGCGCCACCCACCACGCCGGCCAGGGCGATGTTTCGGGAGTCGATCGGCCCTCCCTTCATGACCTGGACGACGAGGTTGGAGCCCGCTCCGATGAGGATGCCCGCACCGACCACGGGGTTGGCACCCGTGGCAATCAGGGCCACGCCGGCGCCGACCACGGCGATCGCAGCGAGGACCTCCCAGTGGTCGGCGATGGCACCGGCCACGGCTCGGGCCGGGGCGGTGACCACCTCGGCCAGCGTGGGGCGGGACGCCTTCCAGGCATCCCATTCGCCGTCGGTCAGGGGTGCAAGCCCGAGCGGGTCGACCCATCCGACGGGGTCGTGATGGCAGTAGTGATACGGGTCGGCCACCGTGGTGAACCCGGGAACGCCGGCTACGGGGTCGGGTGAGAGGAACGAGCGGGTCTCGGGGTCATAGGCGCGGTTGCGGAGCCAGAGCAGCCCTTCGAGCATCCACTCGCCCCGGAAGCCGGGCTCTGGAACGGTGGATGGACTGGTTGCCCGGCCCCACGGGTCGTCGACCGCCCCGACGGGAGAGCCATCCCAGTCCCGGCTGAGCCACCGGGCTTGGCCTCCGGCCACCACCGACCACGCCTCCCCGGCGCCGACGAGGCTGCGGTCGCCGATCCGGCGGAGCTGAGGCACCCGGCCCACCGGGTCCCACGCCACTGCCTCGCCGTTCACGGCCACCAGCTCGCCGAGGACGTTGACGCTGAGCTCGGAGGAGTCCACTCCGGAGAGTCGGCCGAACGGATCCCAGCGGTAGTGACGGGACCCTTCGCCACCCGATTCCGCCAATCGGCGTCCGGCTCCGTCGTAGGAGAGCCGGCGCTCCGAGCCGTCGCACAGCACGGTGACGAGCTGATGAGCGGCGTCGTACCCGTAGCGCACTGACCCCGCCGGGCCCTCCTCGCCGCTCAGCCGACCTGCTTCGTCGTAGTGCCAAGCGCTGTCGGCGCCCGCCGTCAGCCGCCCCGCTCCGTCGTAGCTGTACCGGGTCACCTGGTCGCCGCGACGGACCTCGACGACTCGTCCGCTCTGGTCGCGCCGCAGCTGGACGCGGTGGGGGCCGTCCCGGTAACCCACCAGCCGGTGACGACGCCAGTCCCAATTCCGCTCCACCCCCGGAGCTCGGAAGGCAACCACCCGACCGGCGGCGTCCCGCCTGAGCTCGGCACGCCCGGCGACGGGATGGGTGAGGGTGACCAGTCGGCCCCCGGCGTCATGTTCGTAGAGCTCCTCTGTGCCATCGGGGCGGACGAGCGCGCTGGGGCGACCGTCGGCGTCGTACCGCCAACGCAGGGTGCCCCCCGGACCGTGACGGGCCACGAGCCTTCCGGCGGCGTCGTGCTCGAAGCGGTGATCACCTGTGTGGTCCACGACGCGCGCCAGGCGGCCAGCGGCGTCACGCTCGAAGGTGGCCTCGGCGCCCTCCCCAACCAGGCCCACCAGGGCCGAAGCCCGGTCGAAGCGCAGCTCGCAGCGGCGCCCGTCCGGTTCGAGGACCAGGCGGGGTCGCCCGACCTGGTCGTGGTGGAGGCGGGTGACACGCCCGAGGGCATCGCTCCTGGCCGTCATGCGTCCCATGGGGTCGCGCTGGTAGCGGACGGTGCCACCGGCGGCATCAGTCATGGAGACCAGCCGGCCCCGGACGTCGTGGTGGTACCGGGTGACACCTCCGGCGGGGTCAACGGCCTCTACCAGCAGCCCCCGGCCGTCGTAACGGCGCTGCCGCCGACACCCCGTGGGATCGGTGATCTCCACGAGGCGGCCGAGGCAGTCGTAGCTCAGCCGGTCGATTCCACCGTCGGGATGGTGCCGTTCCACCACTCGCCCGCAGGAGTCCCGCGCCAGGCGCGTGACCTCGCCGTCCGGGTGAACGATGCGTGTGACCCAGCCGTTGGCGTCTCGGTTGAACCGCGTGACCGCACCGGTGGGAGCGGTGTGAGCGACGACTCGACCCGCGCAGTCGTAGCGCCACTCGGTGGCGTTGCCCAGTGGGGTCACGAAGCGGCGGAGCCGGCCCGCAGGCGTGTACTCGTACCGGGTGGTGTTACCGCCCGCGTCGGTGAACGAGATGGGCCGGCCGCAACGGTCCCGCTCGACGACCTCAGTGGCGCCTCCGGGCAGAGTCCGGCTCACCACCCGGCCGGCCGGGTCGTAGGCCGTAGTTACCCCGCGACCTTCGGCGTCGGCGGTCCGCACCACGTTGCCGGCTTCGTCGTAGGCCACTCGCCGGCTGTGGCCGAGGGCGTCCGTCACCGCCACCACTCGTCCGTTGGCATCGTGCTCGTAGCGGGTGGAGCCTCCGGCGGGATCGTGCATGGCGGTGAGCCTGGAGAGCCCGTCGTAGGTGAAGTCGAACTTGGCCCCGTCAGCGGCAGCGATCCGCACGACGTTGCCCAGCACGTCGGTCTCCATGGTGGTGACGGCACCGAGCGGGTCCACGAACGCCTCCACGTCCCCGGCGTCGTCGTGGCGCCACTGGAAGCGGGAGCCGTCCGGCGTGGTGCAGCCGGTGAGCCGGCCCCCGGGTGACCAAGTGGCCTCCCAGACGGTGCCGTCGGCTTCTCTGCGGCGCACCAGGCGCCCGGCGCCGTCGTGCTCGAAGCGCTGCGTCTGTCCCCCCGGGAGCCGGACGGAGGTGATGCCTGCCGCCTGGTCCCGTAGGAGCAGGGTGCTGTGGCCCATCCCGTCGATGACCTTCACCGGGAAGCCTTCGTCGTCGTACTCGAAGGCGACCGTCACTCCGTCGGCGTCGGTGATGCGCCGCACCACCCCGCCGTCGACGTCCACGACCGTGGTGGTGCCTTCGGGATCGGTGACGCGGATGGGGAGGACGTCGGCATGGGAGCCGTAGTCGAGGGTGGTGGGGGAAGTGCCGGCGGCCTGGCATGAAGTGAGGCGCCCCCGCTCGTCGTAGGTGTAGCGCTCCTCGGCGCCTCCAGGCAGGACCCGGCGAACGAGCCGGCCCTGCGGGCCGAACTCCTGAGACGTGACGGCGCCGGAGCGGTCACGCACCGACGTGAGGTTACCGGTCTGGTCGAAGCGGCGGGTGAGACGGCCGCCGCGGTCGTCCACGGCCCCCGTCAGGCGCCCGCCCGCGTCGTGGAACATGACGACCTTCGGGCCGTCCTCGCCGTCTCGGACAGTGGTGACCGGGCCGGGACGGTAGCCGTAGACGGTCCGCAGCCCTCTGGGCGACCGCTGTTCCAGGACCCTGCCGTCGACGCCGTAGGTGTTCCGAGCCAGCTCGACCCCGTCGGCGTCGACCACGGCCACGACTCGACCATGTTCATCCACCTCGTAACCCCGCCGGCCGGCCGGCGCGTGGGAGGCGACTAGGTCAGCGCCGGCGTACTCGTAGGTGACCGTGCCGTAGGTGCGACCCCCGCGGTCCGACGCCCGCACGGCGGTGATGCGATCGCCGCCCCAGTCGACGTCGAGGCGCCGCCCGGCGTCGTGAGTCATGGCCCGTAGACGGCCGTGCTCATCATGTTGGAAGCGGACCGAACCGGCCGGGCCCAACGCGATCTCCGTCGGCCTGCCGTCGGTGTCGAATCGCCAGCGCTCCCCCGACGACCAGCACATCTCGGTTCCTGACTCGGTCTGGCAGACCTCCGCGGCCAGGTTCGGATCGGCTGAGAAGCCGTCCTCCCCCCGGGCCAGCTCCACCACCTGGCCGTCGGGGCCCGCGAAGCGAGCCCCGCCGGTGGTCACGTCGAGGCGGGTCGTGGCCCAGGACGACCAACCGCGCCCAAGCGGCCCCGGGTGGGCAAAGCGGCTGTTGTGGTTGCGCAGCCACGCCATGGCCCAGAGCCGCCTGGGGGCAGGCAGGTCCACCTCCGGTTCCACGAAGCTGCCGCTGCCGCAGTTCACGGGGTCGTCCTTGAACCCCGAGTCCACGCTGAGCCCGGCGGCCGAGGGAGTCTCGACGCTGACCAGCGCGGGAGCTGCGACGGGGACTCCGGCGGCGGCCAAGCGGTCGTCGATGAGAGCGTCGTCGACGACCCTCACCGCACCGCCCGAGCCGGCCTCGCGGAAGGCGCGGGAGACGACCTCGGTCCAGTCGGCCTCGACCTCCAAGGCGCCACGGTGGGCACGGGCCGACTCGATGGTGTCGCCGAAGTGCTCGAGGCGGGGAGGCGAGGTCCCCGACTGGGAGGGCGAGCCTAAGCACACGTCGCTGGGCTGGGCGAGGAAGGCCTCGAAGGCCCTCTCGAGCGCGTCCACCCGGGGTGCCAGACCGGTGTTGAGTTGACGACTCGCGGAGACGAAGTCGTCGAGGGCGTCGGGATCGGCCGAGCTGGTAGCCATGGCTCTTCGTGTCCTCCGGCTGGGCGTACTTGGTGCGCGGCGAGCGGGCTAGCTCACGAGGTCTTCGATGAGCCCCTTGAGGCCCCACCAGCTGCGGTCGTCCTCCTCCTGTCGGGCCTTGACCCGAGCCGCCTGCTCGTCAGCGGCCCATTGCCCGGCAGCGGCCAGAGCCGTCCGCATGGCGTGGAGGCGTGAGACCAGCCCGTCGGCATTCCTGTTGTTGGTGCTGAATCGCCCTGCGAACTCGGTGGACTTGTTTCCCCGGAACTCCTCCTGAGCCCGGTTGCCGATCCGGTGACGGCTGGAGTACTGGGCATCCAGAGTCTCGCCCAGTGCGGCACAGGCGGAGGCCAGGGCTTGTGCCTCCGCCGCGGGCCACGTCACGTCCTCCTGGATGGCCCGGGGTGCTCCCATCCCTTGGCGGGCGTTCAGGAACCGGCGACCATGATGTCGCCCAGGATGTTGTCGATCGCCGTCTGGAGCTCGTCCAACTTTGTCTTGGCCGTCTGCAGGGCGGTGTGGGTGGAGGGCCAGAGGTCCGATCGGAACTGGATGGCCTTGGGGCCGTCCCAGTTGTTGGGCTCCGAGAGGAACTGACCGCAGCCGTCCATCTGGACGATGAGGCCCTCCAGTTGGCCAGTGACCAGGCTCTTGAACTCGGCGACCTTGGACTTGGCCTCGTCGGTGGCGAGGGTACGGGCCATGGAGTGGTTCCTTTCTAGGTCTGGGTGGTGGAGGACTGTAAAGGCTGGCTCGCAGCACGTGCAAGTATTTCATGCACTCTGGTTTCCAGAACCTGCTTGTGCCACCTGCACGACGTCCACCTCGCCGTCGTGCACGAGGTAGGCCCGGCCCGGCTCGAAGGCCAGCGCCTGACGGCGGGGGAGCCGTGTGCCGAACAGCTCGCCGTCCAGGTCGGGGTCGGGCTGGAAGAGCAGGCCTGCCCGTGAGCGGCGAACCTCCCTCGTCCAGTGGCCGTACGCGCTGCGGAGGACGTCGTTCCGGCCCGCCACCACGAGGTGAAGGTCGGCTCGCCGCATCCGCAGAAGCCGAGCCAGGACACCGCTGTCGTCGTCGATCCGGTCGGCGTCGTCCACGAGGACGAGGTGTGGCTGCTCCGACGCCTCGACCACGTCGGCCAGCATGGCCAGTGAGGCAGCGTCGCAGAAGGTGTCGTCGACGTGGGCGGAGCCACGAAGCGGCGAGCGGCCCAGAGCCACGCCGCAGACGCGAACGTCACGCCCGGAGCGGGCGGCAGCGGCCAGGACGAGCAGGGCGTTGCTGCGACCGGACCGCGGCGGGCCGGCCAACATGGCGTGCTCGCCGTCGTGCAGCGCCAGACCGGCGGGAGCGAGGGTCGAGTCGGCAACTCCCAGGCCCAGTATCCATGGCCGGCTGTCGAGCCGGGTCGCTGTGGCCACCTCGTCGACGGTCACCTCCCGGGGGAGGCAGCTCACCGAGGCTGGTGGCCGCGTCGGGGCAGCGACGGAAGCGGCCGCCACCGCAACCGCCGCATCGATGTCCGGACCCCTCCATCCGACCTGTACCACCTGACGGGTCCCTGCCAGCACCGCCCGCCCGGCCGTGGGCCGAGGAATCTCGTGGGGCCGCAGCCCGAAGGCGGCGCCCTCTGCCGGGTCGGCCAGTCGAAACACCCAGCGCTGCTCCACCAGTGACATCAGCTGGTGAGGGAGGGCGCCGATCCGGTCGGCTGACACGGCGGTGTTGATCCCCACGCCCGGGCCCTCGGCCCACACCCTGGTGAAGTCCTCGTGCACGCCCAGACCACTCGCCTCGTCGAGCTCGGCCAGGAACGCGGCGACTCCGTCCACCAGCAGGAGCACGACGGGCTCTGCCTCACGTTGTTCGGGCGGGAGGCACCGTCGGCGGTTGAGTTCTGCGCGGAGGTGGCGGACCAGCCGGATCTGGCGTTCGCGTTGCGAGGCCGTCACCACGCTCCCCACGTGAGGGAGTCCCACCAGGGGCCCCAGGTCACCCGCTCCCAGGTCGAGGACGTGGACGTGGCAAGCGTCAGGAGTTGTGGAGCTGGCCGCGGCCAGGGCGATGGCGGCCAGAGCGCTGGTGGTGCCGCTCCCAGGGATGCCGAAGAGAGCGAGGTTGCCACCCAGGTCCCAGCCGGTCGGGTACTGCGTCTGGGCGTCGGGGTCGTCGGCCATGGCGAAGCGGACTACCGCGGGGCGACCCTGGCGCCGGAGCCCCGTCAGCTCGGCCAGGTCGATCAAGGGAGCGAGAGGATCGGGCCAGGGTCTTCGCTGCGGGGCGAGGTGCCTGTGGGCAGCCGCCCGCCTCACGGCATCGACCAGGCGGGTGAGATCGCTGATCCGGGAGTCCTCGGCCGTAACCACGTCGGTCGCAGGTGGGCACAAGTCCCGCCCGTGCAGCTCGAACGGCTCGATCTCGACGGCGGGCCGTTCCTCCTCTGTGCTGTCGCCGGTGACCAGTGCGGCCTGGACGGCCAGGACCTCGCCGGCGCCGAGACGCACCAAGGCCCGACCGGGCAGGCCTCGGGAGATGGCGGCGGCATCGGGCACGCCGATGACGTCCACCGAGTCGGTGGCGTCCTGGACGCGCAGCGAGACCCGCGCATTGGTGTTGGCCTTGATGCTCGGGCTCACCGCGCCCGATGGGCGCTGCGTGGCGAGCACGAGGTGGACGCCGAGGCTCCGGCCTCGCTGGGCTACGTCGACCAGAGCGTCGAGGAAGTCCGGCAGCTCGGCGGCGAGGGTGGCGAACTCGTCGATGACCACCACCAAGCGGGGCAGGGGTGCCATGCCGGCCCCGGCGCTCGTTGTATGCTGCTGGTGGTGGTGAAAGGCGCGGCTCGCGTAGTCGGAGAGGTCGCTGGCCTGAGCCGCGCGGAGGACGCGCTCGCGGTGTCGCAGCTCGGCCTCCAGGCAGCGCAGGGCCCGCTCACCCAGCTGTTCGTCCAGGTCGGTGACGAAGCCGACGGTGTGGGGCAGGCGCGAGCAGGCTTCGAAGGCACTCCCGCCCTTGAAGTCCACGAGTACGAAGGTCAGCTGCTCCGGGCTGACCGACGACGCCAGCCCCACCACCATGCTGCGGAGAAGCTCACTCTTTCCCGAGCCGGTGGTCCCGGCCACCAGGACATGAGGCCCGTCCAGTCCTAGGTCGACCTCGAACGGGCCTCCCTCGCCGACCCCGAGTGGGGTGGCCGGCCTGGGCCGGGCTCCGCCGGCGTCCCAGCGGCGCAGCACCTCGTCGGAGCTGGGGCGTCCCATGCCGAGCAGGGGGAGTAGTGCGACGGCGGGAGGTAGGCCGGCGTCGGCCGCGGGCACCTCGGGGTCTTCGAGGCGAGCCAGGCTGCGAGCGACCTGGCGGGCCAGCGCCTCGGTTAGGCCTGCGGCCGACACCTCCTTCAGGGCCTGGCGCTGCGCCGGGTGGTGCACCTCCGTGTCGCGTCCTTCGTCTCCGATGCGCAGCACCGTGGTGCACATCGCCGGGAGGTGGCGCTCATCTCCGGCCAGGACGATCCCCGCCACGGGGCCTGCGGCACCCCGGAGCATCGACCGCGCGAGCGAGGCGCGCCCGGCCACCAGCGACTCGTCGTCGACCAGCACCAGGCGCACCGGCCTCTCAGATCCGCCGCCTGCCGACCCTGCGCTCGGCACGGCCGGCCCGGGCCGTGTCCTCGCCGCCCCGGCCGCCCGTGGGCGCGCCTCAGCAAGGAGCTCTTCCAACAAGGCCCGCGACCCTTCGGCATCGGTGCCCACGAGGTGGGCCCCCACCCGCTCGCTGTCCCGCAGGTGGGGTGTCCACTTGAGCCATTCCCAATCCCTCAGCGCGCCGGCGGAGAGCAAGGCCACCACCGGCAGGTCGGCCGGTCCGTGATGCACGAGCGCCTGGCAGACGAGGCTCCGGGCCACCGCCAGGGCATCGGGCCGGTTCCCGACGACGCCCACCACACCCCCCTCGGAGAGGCTCACGGCGATCGGCACGTCGAGTAGCGCGGACCGGCTCTGAATCAACTCCACGACCTCCCCGGGAGGGGCGTGAAGGCCGCGCCGCAACGGGGCCCGCCAGGGAAGGTCGCCCACGCCCACGCCGAGAAGGAGGAAGTCGGCGTCTCCCGGGCGGCGTTCCCACACTCGCGCACTCGGGGTCAGCGCCCGGCGGACCACCTCGCCGGGGTCTGGGACCAGTTGTCGAAGTCGGTCGCATTCCGCATGGCGAGCGGCATCAACCGCAGTCCGGAACGACTCGAGATCCCGGTCGTAGGCCTGGGAACGAGTCCGCCTCTCCCGGCGGGCGCGGAACCTTCCGTCGATCCAGTTGCCGAGGACCATCACCGGGCTGAGCAGCATGAAGAGCGCGTAGGTGACGCTGCGGAGGGCGACGACCATGACCAGCCCAAGCACGAGGGGAGCTATCAGCGCCACGGCATTGAACGGTGGTGTGGTGCGGGCCTCCGGCAACCCGGGCGCCGACAGCTCGCCTTCCAGCGGAGGGGGCGGCGCTGCTCTGGGTGGTCGGTTGAACGGGATGGTCCCCGTCTGGCGTCCGTGGCGCAACGGGTCGATCCCGGGCTGGCGGTCCTCGGCGCTGGGTGGTCCCACGGCGCAGGCGACCGAGCCCATCCAGAGGGTCTCGCCGGGGCCCAGACTGGTCGTCCCGCTGATGGGGGTCTTCCCGACCGCGGTGCCGTTCGTGGATCCGAGGTCGGCTACCCCGCAGTCGCCGAGGGACGACACCGTGATCCGGCAGTGCCCCCGCCGGGAGATGGACCGGTCGGCGAGCACAACGTCGGCACGGGGGTGGCGGCCTATCACGAAGTGACCGGGTGGCAGTGGCTCCCGGCGGCCGGCGTCGATGCCGGAGAGCACCCGGAGCTCGACCGCAGCCGGGTGCGGCGGTGCCTCGTCGATACCGCCGTGTAGGCCCACCACCGCCCCGTGCACCAGCCCGGACTCGGCCAGTCCGACCTCGGGGCCCACCAGCCTCCCGTCGATCACCAGAGCGTGCTCGGTGGCAGGTTCGGGTCGAGGGCCGAGGCCAGATCCCCGACGGTGGCATCGGGCCGGTTGACTCGGACCTCGGCCTCCGAGCCGGGGTACCCACTCATCTCCACCACCACTCTCATGCGCGCTCCCACCTGCCGGTTTGGACCGAGAACTGGATGACATCAAAATACACGGCACGACCTGACGGCCGTAGAGTCAGGAGGCGGCGGGTACCATTGGCGGCCCCTTGGGCTCCGCTTCCCCGTCGCCGCAGCCGTGAGAGAGACCCTGCGGCGCGCTCGCCGTATTTGCTCCGCCCTCTCGCATGAACCGGAGATTCCGGTACCTCCGCCGGACCTACCGGTGGGCCGGGTCGTGTACGTCCCCGGTCGAGGTGAGATGTTCCTCCGGGAGGAGCACGGGCCGGAGGGGTCGCTTCCCGTGCTGCTGCTCCACGGCTGGACCGCCACCGCCGACACCACCTGGTTTCCCGTGTACCCGACCCTGGCTCCGGAGCGCACGGTCTTCGCCGTCGACCATCGAGGCCACGGCCGGGGCTTGCGGGCCGAGACGCCCTTCTCCCTCGAAGAATGCGCCGACGACGCCACCGCCCTGCTCGACCTGCTCGGGATCGAGCGGGTCATCGTGGCCGGCTATTCGATGGGTGGTGCCGTGGCCATGCTCATGTGGCAGCGCCGTCCCGACCTGGTAGGGGGTCTCGTCCTGGCGGGGACGGCTCTCGAGTGGCGCTCCAGGCCGCGGGAGCGTGTGCTCTGGCGCTCGCTCGTCCTGCTCGACGTGGTCCTGCGTTCCGGCGGCGGGGACGGCCTGGTGCAGCGATACCTCCGTGAGGCCATGGCGGACTCGCCCGACGTGGGCGAGCTCCGAGCATGGGTGGGGGGGGAGCTGAAGCGGGGCTACTTCCGGGACCTGGCCGCCGCCGGGCGGGCGTTGGCCGATTTCGACGCCCGGCCGTTCGCCCCGTCAATCGACGTACCGTGCGCCACGGTGGTGACCACGTCGGATCGCCTCGTGCCCCCGGACAAGCAGCGCGCCCTGACCATGGCCATCGGCGCCCAGGAGTTCCCCGTCGACGGTGATCATGACGCCCCCCTGGTGAGGGCCAAGGACTTCGCGGCGGCGATGGCCGATGCCGTCACCGCCGTGGCGGGCTCCTTGGAGAACGGTCGGAGTTAGGAGGCCAGCTTCTCGGGCCGTGCGTTCGCCACGAGGCCCTCGAGCTCCGCCAGATAGCGATCGGCGAAGAGCCGTACGGCATCGGCACTGAAGAGCCGGTGCCGGTAGCGGAAGCTGAGATGAAGCCGTCCGCCCACGGTGAGGGCGCCGACCGTCAGGCCGAGCGGCATGCGACCGGGTGGGGAGAACCAGACCTCGACGGTGCTGCCCGCCTCCGGTCCGAACGAGGGCGGCTCACCGAGCTGGCCCATGTTGGAGAGCATGGCCGTGTCGACGAGGCGGCTGCCTGTGACCGTCATCAGCGTGACCATGGCCCGCTTGGCCCACAGTGGCAGGCGCCCGGACCGGTCCAGCACGCCCACCAGGGCCGTACCCATGCCGGCCTTCTTCAGCCGCTCCGTCTGGGCGCTGAGAGTCCGCAGCGCGGCGCTGGGGCTCCGTCGTGAGGACCGGCCTGTCGACACGCGGGCCGGGAGTGAGAAGTTGCCCACCACGTCGTGCCGCCACTCGTCGGGACGCAGGTTGGCCGGCACCAGCACGCCGATGCGACGGCACCGCCGGCCATGGTCCTGGTTCCACCCGGCGATGGCCAGGTGCAGCGCCACCAGGAGGACGTCGTTCACGGTGCCGGAGTGGTCCAGCCCCGTGAGGGCCTTCGTGCCCGAGGCAGTGAGCGACACATGATGGAAGCCGTAACCGGGCGCAGCGGTGGCGCCGTCCGGGGCGAGGCGCGCCGGTGGCACGACGAGGTCTCGCAGCTTCTCGGCCACGGCCAGGCGACGCCGGACCCGAGTGGGAAGGTCGGCAGAGGCGAGGGCGGCCAAGAGCTGGCGGGCCCCCAGCGAGTCCGCTTCGGGGGCCGGGTCGTCTTGACCGGTGTAGGCGGCGGCGATGGAGTGGAGGAGCCGCAGCGCGCCGAAGGCGTCCATGGCGGCGTGGTTGGCGTTGACCATGAGGACGTCGCCGTCCGGATGGTGGGCCAAGCGGACTCGGAGAGGGGGGGACTCCGCCAGCGGTACGGCCAGGCTCTGCAGCATCGCCCTGGCCCGCGCCAGCGCGGTGTCATCTGGGCAGTCCACGACGCGGAGGGGGTCGACCTCGGCCCCCGGCGTGATCTCCCACATGTTCCGGTGCAGGACCGGCCGGGACGCCCGCTTGCGGGCCAGAGCCATCGGGTGGGCGCTCAGCGCCTGGTGAAGCGCCGCCCGCAGGCGCGCCTCGTCGAGCGTGCCTGAGACGCGTACCTCCAGTTGGATGCTCCAGGGCGAAGCTTCGGTCTCGAGGAGGTGGACAGCTTCGTCGACGACGCTGAAGGGGACGGTGGTGAGCTCATTCATGGGCACCTCCTTCTTCGGCTCAAAGAGTCCTGGGGGCTCTTGTGATTCTGTTCACAATATTCTACAAGCCGTTCGTCCGGGCTCTCGACACCCTGAGACGGTCTTCACCGGCTGTTCATCGCTCGGCGGGGCACGTGCGCATTTCGGGCTGCCGCCACTCGTAGAGTCGAGCCATGAGCGAAGACGAGGTCGGCCCCGCCAGGGACTGTCCCGAGCGCCCGAAGAACAGGACCCTCGAGGAGCTCGGCTTCGTCTGCAAGCCCATGGTGCGCTGGCTGGATCCCCGCCAGCTCCTCGACACGTCGGCGCGGGTGGTGCTGTCGGGCATATTCGGCACCTACTCCGACAAGCGGGAGCTGCAGGCGCTGATGCCGGCCGACATCTACGACCGGTCGGACAGCGAAGAGCTGTGGCTCGACTACGTGGCCGACCTCGGCGACGGCTGGGACCCGACCTACAGCGTGGCCACCCTGCTCGCCGCGGAGACACTGGCGGTCGGCTCCGACCAGAGGTCATACCAGACGGAGCGGGGCCAGATCCTGGTCATGGGCGGAGACGCCGTCTACCCGGTACCAAAGCGTGCCGACTACGAAAACCGCATGTTGGGACCGTACCGGGCCGCCCTACCCTGCACCCATCACCGCCACCCCGAGCTCTTCGCCATCCCCGGGACTCACGACTGGTACGACGGCCTGGTCAACTTCACCAGCGTGTTCTGCCGGAGCTACTGGATCGGCGGGTGGAAGACGCGGCAGAACAGGAGCCACTTCGCCCTCGAGCTGCCCCACGGATGGTGGCTTTGGGGCGTGGACATCCAGTTCGGGGACTACATAGACGAAGCCCAGGTCCGCTACTTCTCCGAGGTAGCCGAGAAGCGCGTTGCCAAGGGCGACCGCATCATCTTGTGCACGGCGAGGGCGCCCGGCACCGGCGGGGGCCAGCCACACCTCTACGCCGAGCGCAACCTGCAGTACTTCCAGCGTGAGATCGTCGCCCCGTCAGGCGCCGAGGTGATGCTCCAGATGACGAGTGGCCGCCACCACTACGCCCATTACCGCGAGGTCGACGGCCCCCATCATCACGTCAACGCCGGAGGTGGCGGCGCCTTCCTCCACCCCACCCACGACCTGCCGGATCACCTCGGGCTCGAATCTGCCGAGGGGCCGCCCGTCGATTACGAACGGGTGGCCACCTACCCCTCCAGGGCTACTTCTCGCCGTCTCCGCAAGAGGCTGTGGCTGCTGCCCCTGCGCAACCCGGCGTTCGCCGCGTTCCTCGGCTCCGTGCAGGTCTTCCTGGCCCTGATGCTTGGCCTCCACCGGGACCGAGCCAACGAATCGCTGGGCATCCGGGGCCTGTGGGAGGCGCTCTGGACGAGTCCGACGGCGGTCCTGCTCCTCCTGTTCATGGTCACCAGCCTCGGGGCCATGGTGCGCTTCGCCCACGACGCACCGGGCACGACCCGCATACTGCTCGGAGCCGCGCATTCGGCCCTCCAGCTGGCTTCACTGGCCGGCCTGATGATCGCTTCCTCCAGCATCACCTCCGCCCTGGGCCTGCACGGGATCATCTCTGTGGTCGCATTCCTGGGCATCCTCGGCGTGTTGGGCGGTCTGGGCGGAGCCCTCGGCTTCGCCGCCTATCTCTGGGTCACGAACTGCCTGGGCTTTCACGCCAACGAGGCGTACGCACCGCTGCGAATCAAGGACTTCAAGCACTTCGTGCGTCTGCACATCGGACGCGACGGGAAGCTCACCGTGTTCCCCATCGGGGTCGACAGGGTGAGTCGTCACTGGGAGCTTTGCACCGAGGGGCCCGAGGAGGCTCCATGGTTCCGACCTGAGCGAGGAGAGCTCCAGGCCAAGCTCGTCGAGCGTCCCTTCGAGATGGGCGGCTGATCTCAGGCGACGGAGCGGAAGGCGAGGGCGGCCACCATGCTGCCGACCACCATCGCCGCCAGCGAGCAGACCATGGCCGTTCTGCCGAGGGAGTCGCCCTTTCGATGCCCGATGTATCCGAGGACGCCGCCGATCAGCCCGTGGATCGGCGGGATCACGAGGACGGCCAGCACGGCCATGATGAACCCGCCCACCGTGTAGCCCCGCCCCTCCATGCACCGGTCGTCGGGAGCATGCGACGGCTCCCTCTTCGTGTCGGTGCTCGTCCTCACGGTGACCTCCATCTCGCTGCTGCCCGACTCAGCGCTCCGTGCCTCGACGCGCCGCGTCTCCGTGTTCTTGTTCTCGGTCATGTGGTCTTCTCCGATGTTCGATGGAGTCGTTCGAGTCGGGAGCCGAGCACCCGTCGAGCCTCGGCCACGCGGCGGTCCTTCCTGCGTTCCCACCAAAAGGCGGCCCCGAAGACGACGAAGGCAGCTGCCAGCAGCAGGGGTGCCAGCAACCGCAGTGACGCGCCCACGTACTCCTCGTCCTGGTCGAGCGGCACCGGACCGGTGATGACGGGTCCGAGGGCACCGGCGCCCACGGACGCCACCTCTCCATGGGAGACGGAGCTGTGGAGCACGCGGACCAGAGGTCCCGAGAAGGACCGGGCGAACGGACCGCGTCGAGGGGCGGTTCTTCGGGAGCGCACGCCCGGGCGCGAGCGGGGCGTGCGTGCGCCCGGTGCCGCCTTGGCGGCGTCCGCTGGTGCCAAGTCGGTCGGGGGTGGGTTCGGACCGGCCTGAGGCGGGGCCCCCTGTTGTTCGCCGCCCTGGCATCCGGCCGTTGCCTCCTTCCGGTCACCGCTCGGAGGCGTGGTGCTGCTGGGCCCCTCCGGTCGTGGCGCCGAGCTGCCGGCGACGTCGGGGCAGGTCGTGGAGGTCGTGGCGCCGCCAGGCGCTCGGGTGGTGGTCGTAATGGGCCCGGGGCGAATGGAGGAAGTGGTCGTCGGGGCGGTGGTGGATGTGGTGGTGGAGGACGTGGAAGTGGAGCTGGAGGTCGACGACGAAGACGCCGAGGAGGCCGGAGTACCCGGGTCCTGAGCTCCGGCGGGGGTGAAGGCGACCGCCGCCGGGATCGCCGTGGCCAGCAGTCCGGCAAGGAGGATGCCCCGGGCCCGCCAGGTCACCGACCGAGGTCCGGCGACGGTGTCCATCCCCATTCGCCGGTGCTCTTCGGAGCTCAGCTCGCAGCCTCGTCGGCGGGCTCGGAGAGCGCCGCCATGTCCGTGTCTTTGCTCGCCTCGCTCTCGATGGCGCGAAGGTCGATCGTCTGCCCAGACCCTTCCTCGTTGGGTGACGTCGCCGAGAACAACGCCTCGAGCCCCGACCTCAGCCGGGCCAGTTCGGCGAGCGCGGAGTCCCGCTGGTCGGTGAGGACCCTTATCTCGGCATGGAGCTCGCCACGTCGCCGTGTGGCCTCACCCGTCAGCCGATCGGCCTCGGCCCGGGACCCCGCGATCAGCTCTGCGCTCTGGCGCTTGGCATCCTCCACCATGGCGGCCATATCGCCGGCCGCCTCGTCGCGGACCTTCGAGGCCATCGCGGCGGCGGCCTTCTCGGCGTCCTGGCGCATGTCGGTGGCCGCCGCCCACGCCTCCTGCAGAACTCGCCCGACCCGCTCGCCCAGCTCGTCGAAGGACGGAGGCGCGGTCTTGAACGCCTGCTCCTGAAGGCTCGTCACCTGTTCCAGCAGGGAATCTCGCTCCTTCTCGAGCGACGCAAGCTCGCTCTCTGCCGCCTCGACCCGGACCTGGGCCTCGTTCAGCCACACAGCTTGCTTTACGATGTAGTCGTCCACCTGCAGCCGGTCGTAGCCCCGCATGGCCGTGGCGAACTCCGGCAGCGATCCTTCCTCGGTCATCGGTCACTCCCTCGTGTGTTCATGCTCGTGTCCTCATTGGGCTTGCGGTCGAGCTTCTCGTTCAGGCACATGGACCCCCAAGGGACGACTCGAGAAGGAGCCGCCCCATCGCCACCCAAGCCGCCCCGTAGTAGGTGGGCGAGCTGCGCTGGAGGCCCTCGGCCTCCGACAGAAGCCTGTCCCGAGCTCGGTGATCGCCGGCGGCGTGTGCCGCGGCCGCCGCCCCGACGGACTTGGCGGGGTGCGGCCCGCTATGGACCGGACTTCCCGTCAGGTCCGTCGCCATCGCCGAGGCCGTGCCGGCTGCCTTAGCGAGCACGGGCCAACTGGTCGCCGCCACGCTCTGCCACGCACCGGCGCACGGAGCCAGGCGGGGCAGCAGGCGCGCCGCATCCAGACCGTAGCGGGGGCCCTCAGCCTCCGTGCCCGGAGCCGGGACGGGCTCGAGGGCACCGGTGGCACTCAGGCGCGACCAGTCCGGAGGGAGGGGCCGGTCCGGGCCGACCAGTCGGCTGAGCAGCCGCCGGCCGGTGACGGCCAACGCGGGCCAGCGGGGGTCGTCCGTCTCCCCGGCCATGGCGACGAGAGCGCCCGGAGACAGGTAGCTCGGGTTGACCATCCTGGACTCACGGGCCCATGGCCCGGCCACCAGCAAGAGGTCCTCGGTCACTGCACCGCCCAGACCAACGGTCTCATGGTCCAGGACGGCGCCAGCCATGCGGAGGCCCTCGTGGCGGAGGCTGTCGTCGTCGAACTGGGCAGCGGCCAGGACGAGCGCCCACGCCGCGTCCAGGTCGGCATCGGCGGCGGGCATGGGATCGACCACCTTCCCGTCCGCCCAGCGCCAAGCCAAGAGGGAATCGGCGCGCTGGAGGTTGCGCCGGGCCCACTGCCAAGCCAGGTCGAAACGGCGTCGGTCCCCTACGGCCTGGGCCAGGAGCATGGCGTAGGCCTGTCCCTCGCTCACGCTGTCCCCGCCCTGGTCCCGCCTCACGACTCTGCCGTCGGCGTCGAGGTACTGGTCCAGGAAGCGCTTGGCGGCGGCGCGCCCCTCGCTGCCGACGCGCCTGGTGTCATCTGGGTCCGACCGTGGACCGACGAGAGCCGAGCCGCCGAGGGCCACCACCGCTGTTGAGCTCACGAGGACGGCGATGACCGCGATGCCGGCGACGCCGGGGCGGCGGGCGTCGGCGCCCGAGCGAGCACCGTGCATGGCGGCACCGGGCTCCCGGCGACTCATGTCGGAGTGGTCCCCGTTGCATCGGGCCCCGACGTGGCGGGCCGGATCACCCTACGCACCTCGACACGGTCTTTCCCGCTCCCGAAGGCGGCGACGGTCTCGGAGCTCCGGAGCGCCTTGCGCACCTCGCCGAGGCCTTCGGGAAGGTCGGCCAGGGCGGCCTGCATCACCGGGGTGGACACGACGTAGTCGAAGTGGCGCCAGCCGTCGGGGAGCCGCTCCGCCACGGACGGGTCGAGGTTGGCGGAGAAGTCGAGCTTGTGGAACCACACCACTCCCAGATCCCTGCTGAAGCCGCGCTCCACCAGGTCCACCCAGATCGTGTCGTCAATGAGCAGCCGGCTCGTGTGCGCAACGTTGCCGTCGATCCATCGGACCGCCTGCTGCACCGGCGCCCCGGGCGCCGCGGTCATGAGGGCGTGATCGCCCCGGGCCCACTGAGGGGCCACGGAGACGCCGGCGGCGAGCACGGCGGCGACCACGGCGGCGCGACGCAGGGTCAGGTCGACGAGGTGGAGACGGCGCGGCGGATGGTGCTCGGCCGGTGACGACGGCAGGCTCAGCACCGCCCGGCGCCTTGCCTCGAGGGCGGGTTGTTCTCGTCGCGGCGTGCGGGGAGGCCGGAGCCACACCGCACTGGCCAGTCCGGCCACGAGGAGGGCCGCGAAGGGAAGCAGCCCGATGACCAACGGACCCGGCAGGTAGCCGTCGCGCATCACCATGAGGACGGGAATCCCGAGGGCGAGCGCCAGAGGGCGCAGCTTGGGGGACCACAGGGACGGTACGAGGGCGACCAGTCCGGCCCCGAGCAGCCAGGGATCGAGTTCGAGCCATCCCGACACGGTCCGGTGCGCGGGCTGGGTGGCGTCGAGCACGCTGCCGCTGGACGGGCGGGTGAAGAGCTGGAAGCGGATGGCCTCGAGCAGGCTCACGTGGTCACCACCGGGCAGCAACTCCCCTTTGAGGAGAGCGGCCAGTGGGTAGGCCACGGCGGTGAGCACCAGGCAGCTGGCGAAGGCGGTCAGGCAGAAGCGCCGGGTTCGGCGGTCACACCGCGACCACAGCTGCGCCACCACGGCGGGAAGCAGCAGCAGGGTGGTCTCCTTGGTCATGAGGGCCGCCGCGAAGCAGGCACCGGCCCCGGCATGGGCCCAGAGCCTGGAGGCGGGGGAGGACACCAGTACCAGTGCGGCCAGGACCCATGGCACGGCCAGGTTGTCGAGCAGCACCATGCGGTGGTAGCTGAGCCCGAGGGGGCTGAGGGCGAAGAGCACCACGGCGGCCGCCGCCGCCACCCGGTTCAGGCCGATGCGGCGCCCGAGCACGTAGAGGAGGGCACAGCTGGCGAGCTGGACGAGGAGCATCAGCTCACGCCCCGCAGCCACCGCGCCGACGCTGCGGTCGAAGGCGCCGGTGATCCACGTCCAGCCGGCGATCGTCAGCCATCCCAGAGGTGGATGGTCGTACCAGTAGGTGTAGTGAGCCAGCTGGCCGGTCCGCTGCACGGCCCAGGCCTGGGCCATGTAGGTGCCCTCGTCGTCGGACGGCCCCGGGGACCAGGCCATGCCCCAGGCGTGGACGACGCCGACCACCACCAATAGACCTGCCATCAGCAGCAGGCTCACACGGTGGGACCGGGCCCACGTGCCGGCCCGGCTGCGCAGCGCCGGCCGAGGCGGTGGCGCCGCCTCGACGGTGGCCAGGTCCGGGAGATCGTCGCCGGTACCGGCCGGGCGGGGTCCTAGGCGCGGCAGCTCGAGGTCGCTGATCACGCTGCGCCCCGCACGGGCGCAGTTCCGGTGACCTCGGCACCGACGACCACCGGGCCGCGATGAGCTCCCACGTGCGCCGTCTTCTCCCACCCACGGGATCCGACGAGCTCGCGGAGCAGGGCCCGCACGGCGGCACCCGCCAGGATCACCTGGTACGGGAACGTTCCGACGATCAGGCGCACGTAGTCCCGTGGCCGGGGCCGCAGGTAGTACAGCCGGCAGAACTCGCGCAGCCCTGCTACCTCGAAGGCGAGGGTGGCCAGGGTCGGCACGGCCGGAAGGAACGACACGAGTGCGAGCACCAGGGGAGCGTCGAAGGCGATCATCGACACCACCGATGCCGGGATGGCCAGGCCGGTGAAGGCCTGCAGGAAGGGCATGGCCAGCGTGTACCGAGCCAGCCAGCGCTGCCGGCGGCGGGGGAGGCGGCGCCAGACCCCCTTGCGCCAGACCTGGAAGAAGCCCTGGTTCCAGCGGGTGCGCTGCTTGAACAGCGCCCCCAGGCTGCCGGGTGTCTCCTCCCGAGTGGCCAGGTCGGGGTCGTAGGCCACCTCGACCACCGCTCCCAGGGCGCTCAGGCGGACGCCCAGCTCACAGTCCTCGGCCAGGCATTCCGGGTCCCAGCCGCCGACCGCTCGCAGGATGTCGCTGAGCACGAACACGGTGTTCCCCCCGAGGGGGATGAAGCGATGGATGGCGTGGAGGTGGAGCCGGCTACGAAACCAGAAGAAGTACTCGAGGCAGTTCCGCAGCGAGTACCAGCTCGAGGAGAAGTTCATGAGCTGGACGCCGCCCTGGACCACCTGGGCGCCGGAGCGGCGGAACGCCGCGTCGACCTGGCGTAGGAGCCGCCAGTCCACCTCGTCTTCGGCGTCGAAGACGCCGACCACCTCCCCTCGGCAGTGAGGGAGGGCCGTGTTCAGGGCCTTGGGCTTGTTCTTGGGGACGCTGTGGTCCACCACGACCCGGAGGCGGCCGGGCCAGGACTCGGCACTGCGCACGGCCACCTCATGTGTGCCCGGGTCGTCGTGGCCCACCACGACCAGCACTTCGTAGTCGGGGTGGTCGATGCGCATCATCCGCTCGAGGGTGGCGGCCAGCACCGCCTCCTCATGGCGGGCTGGGACGATCAGCGAGAAGGAGAGTCGCGGCTCCTCACCCCGGACGGGGAAGCCGGTGGCCTCCAACGCCGAAGGGGTCCGCCAGGCGTGGAGCATCCACCACAGCGTGGCGGCGGCGATGGCAGCCATCGCCAGGGACGCGGCCAGGAAGCAGGCGAGTAACAGCACGGTCAGCCCGAGCCCAGGAAGCTTGGTTGCTGGCGACGCTCGAGCACTGCTCTCATGACTCCCCCGCGCTTCCCCAAGCGTTTCCGGTCACTGGCTTGTCGATGCACGGCCCGGCCTGTCACGGCCGGGGAGGATCTTTTTCGCTCCGGGCTTGATCCGATCTAGGCAGACGTCATCTGGGTGCCGTCGTCGAGGTGGTCGCTCTTGTCGTCTGGCCCGGAGCCGTCGTGGTCGTCGACGACGTCGAGGAGGAGGTGGTGGTGCTGGACGTCCCGCTCGTGGACGGCGTCCTCGTCGATGGCCTCGAAGGCGCCTGGCCGTCCGGAGGCGGTGACCCCGGCGCCGGTGGCGAGCCTGAGGAACCGCCCGCTCGCTCCAGGAGAGGACCGGCCCGGCGGCCGATCCGCTGGCGGTCACGCTCGCTCAAGGCACCGAGACGTTGGCGCAGTCGAGCCGAGGCTCTGGCCGCCCGCTCCTGGTCACCGTCGTCCAAGGCCCGTTGCAGCTCCTTCACCGCCGACTTGGCGTCGGCCACCTCCACACTGTCGACGGGTAGCCCGAGGGCGTGGGCGGCGGCTCGGACAGGCCGTGGCACCGGCACACCGCTGACCATCACGAGTAGCACGACGGCAGCGGCAACGCCGGCGAGCGCCCGGCGGGGCCAGACCCGCCGCACCGCAGGCGCGGGTACACCGCCGGCCACGGCCCGGTGCAACGCGGCGATCTCCTCGTCGCTCGGCTCGACGTCCGGTGGCCGGAGGGCGTGCTCGAGCCGACCGAGGAGGTCCTCGTCCTCAGTCGGCACTGGCGGTCTCCTCCTCCAACAGGGTGCGCAGCCGCGCCAGGGCGCGGGACTGTGCCATCCGGACCGCACCAGCCCGGCGGCCCAGCACCCGTGCCGTGTCCTCGGCCGCCAGACCGGCGACCACCCGCAGCTCGAGCACCTCCTGGTCCTCGGCGCGAAGCCGGGCGAAGGCGGTCCGGAGCGCGCCGGCCTCCTCCTGGTGGAGCATCCGGTCGAGGGGTAGGGCGGCGCCGTCCACGGTCTCGGGCACCGGGTCCGAGCTCTGCCGGCGCTGGCCACCCTGGGCGTCGAGGACGACGTGGCGGAGGATCCCGTAGAGCCAGGCATCGAAGCCGGCGCCCTCCGAGCGGAACCGGTCGATCCCCTTGACGGCGCGGACCATGGTCTCGCTCACGGCATCCTGCGCCTGCTCACCACCCGCCAGGCGCCGTCGGGCGTACGCCAGCAAGCGGGGGTAGGCGCGGCGGTACAGGGCCTCCCAGGCGCCGGCGTCGCCCTCGCGAGCACGCCGCACCAAGCCCGGCACTTCCGTCGGGTGCACCTCATCATCCATCTGTCGTCGGCGTTCCTCGGATGTCACGGACCTGACGCCGGGCGACGTGGTCACGGGGAGGAGCAGGGTTCCCGGGCGGCTCCTATCTGTCCTGCCCCCAAAGCCTCCTCGGAGAAACGTGGCCGGGACAAATCGAGGTCGGTGGCCCAAGCACTGCGCGATTGAGCGCGCCGGCACCGGCGCTCCGGCGCTATCCGGAGGGTTGTGACGAGCCGGTCCGTACCGAAGCTGACTGGTCCCCGACCCGGAGGCTCACCTTTGCTTCCCGGTCCAGGGTGGCGTCGGCGCGGAGCTCGTCGCCCAGTTCGACGTGGACGGCCAGAGGGGTCGGTGACCCGATGGGTGGCGGGTCGGGGTCCTCGCCGTCCCGTCCGCCTGGCGGCGTCTCAGACTGCTTGGGCGTACCGGCAGTAGGGGAGGTTCCTCCGCCGCGGCCGGACTTGCTCGTCGCGAGCAAGGCCTCGACCGCCGCCTTCGGCTTGCCTGCATCCGCCTGCGGCCCCGGCCCGAGGCCGGCCGAGTTGGCGTTGGCCGAGGCCGGATTCACAGCGCCCGGGGTGACGGTGCTCGGGCCGGCGGGGGAGCGTGAGGCGCCGGGCGGCGATGCGTTGCCGTTGGTGGAGCTCGGACCCATCACTCCCATCACGGCCAGGGCACCCACGCCAGTGGCCGTACCGGCCGCGGTCATGGCCGACCGGCCGGCGGCGGCAACAGCTCCCTCCAGGCGGGGCACGCCGCTCAGGAAGGGGAGCTGCGCCAGCCACGAGACGGGTCCCATGGCGGCGCGGAGCTTGCCGAGCGACACGTTCAGCAGGGCCCGCACCACCTCGGGGTCGAACTGGCTGCCGGCGTGTCGGGCGAGCTCGGTCCGGGCTGCCTGCGCGCTCACCGGGCGTTGGTAGGGCCGGTGAGTGGTCAGGACGTCGAGCACGTCGGCGACGGCGACGATGCGGCCGGCGAGGCTGATCTCCTGGCCCCTCAGCCCCCGGGGATAGCCCGCGCCGTCCCAGCGTTCGTGATGCTCTTGGATGGCGAGGGAGCAGGGCCCGAGCCACGTGCGAAGGGGAGCGGCGATGCGGGCTCCGGCCTCGGGGTGAAGCCGCAACGTCTCCCATTCGTCGGGGCTGGGCACGCTCGGCTTGTTGAGGACTCCGGCCGGAACCTCGACCTTGCCCACGTCGTGCAGGAGGGCGGCCCAGCGCAGCCGGTCCCGGTCGGCCTGCGGCAGGCGAAGCTCCTCGGCGATGAGGTCGTTGAGGGCCCGGACCCGTTCCGAGTGCCCATGAGTGGCGCGGTCGTGGCGGTTGAGGGCTGCTACCAGCGTGAGGATGCGCTCGGCGCTGCGCGCCGGCTCGTCGTCGATGCCGCGCTGGCGGGCGTCAGCCAGCTGGTCCTTGAGGTTGCGGGTGGTGCCGGCCCGGAAGGCGATGCCGAAGCGGGACGGCGCCCGGTCCGGGAAGACCATCGAGAGGCGCAACAGCGCGACCAGCGGCAGCAGGCGCCGGGCGGCTCGGTCCACCGCCACCAGTGCTGCGGTGGAAGTGGCGACGATGATCACCCACCAGCCCACCAGCGGGAGGAAGCCGGAGGGCTTGGGAATCAGCCGGCTGAGCGCCACCGCCGACGCAACGGAGGTGGCGATCGGAATGGCCAGGGCCAGGAGCCGGACCACCATCCCCAGGACGGGGCGGCGCTGCCATCGCTCGCCCGGGCCGCCTCCCTTCGCCGCTTCGATCACGGAGAGTGTTTCGGCGGGCCACGGCCGTTACCTTGAGTGGTTGACCTGGGATCGGTCAGGGCAGCCCCTCGGGGCGGGATAGGGTATCCACAGGTCAGAGCGCAGGGAATGCCATTTTTGGCCCGGATGCTCGACCTTCGCTGTCCTGAGTGGGCGGGGTGTCCCAAAAAAGGGGAGTCCCCGTGAGCGAGTCCGAACAGTTCAGCAGCCGCATCGGCGAGCTGTCCCAGACGCTGCTGAGCGACGAGCGCATCGACGGGTTCCTCGCCCGAACCGCCAGGCTCAGCGTGGCGCTGATCCCCGCCTGCGACACATGCAGCGTGTCGGTGCTCACCGACGGAAAGGTGCGCACCAGGGCGTCCAGCGACGAGCTGGCGGAGCGGGTGGACCGGCACCAGTACCGAGAAGGGCATGGCCCCTGCCTGGAGGCCATAGAGACAGGCGCCTCAATACGAAGCGTGCACTTTGACGAAGAAACCCGCTGGCGCAGCTTCGTGACTCTGGCAGCCGCGGAAGGCGTGGTGGGGAGCTACTCGGTGCCGCTCGAAGCAGCGGAGCGCACCGTGGGTGCCCTCAACCTCTACAGCTTGAGCAGAACCTTCGGCGCCGACGACGAGGAGGTCTCGGAGGCCTTTGCCGCCCACGCCGCCGTGGCGGTGGCCAACGCCGATGCCTACCACCAGGCTCGCGACCTCAGCCGCCACCTGGAGGAGGCGCTCAAGTCCCGCGACCTGATCGGTCAGGCCAAGGGGATCATCATGGAGCGCGAGCGCGTCACGGCCGATCAGGCCTTCGACATGCTGCGCAAGGTGTCGCAGGCCAAGAACGTGAAGCTGCGCGAGGTGGCCGAGCTGGTGGTGCTGACCGGCACCTGGAAGTAGCGCCGCTTTCTCGAATCGGTGCGGTGCGATCCACCGCTTTGCCGCGCCTAGGCGCCACAATCGCCTGGTCCGTCATCGACCCTGAGAGGCCTGCGTGCGCCACCTGCTCCGTAGGAACGGTCTGGCCCTGGTCACGTTAGGTCTCTTCGTGCTGTTCCTGGCGATCCAGAGCCTCACCGGCAATCGCGAGTACAACGAGGACGAGCGGGAGCACGACGAGGCCGAGGTCGGCTACGTCGAGTACCTCGGCACCGGTCACTTCAAAGAGTCCGTGTTCGAGAACTGGGAGAGCGAGTTCCTCCAGATGGGGGCCTACGTGCTGCTCACCGTCTTCTTCCGCCAGAAGGGCTCCCCGGAATCGAAGAAGCTCGACGAAGAGGAAGGGGTCGACGCCGAGCCCGACCCTGGCCGTCCAGGCGCACCCTGGCCTGTCCGGCGGGGTGGCGTGGCCCTCAAGCTCTACCAGAACTCGCTCTCTCTCTGGTCCTTCTGCTGCTGTTCGTGGCTTCCATGCTCATGCACGCGGTCGGTGGCGCCGAGGAGTACGGCGAGGAGCAGGAGGCACACGGCGAGCGCCGGGTGAGCACGCTCGCGTACATGACCACCGCTCGCTTCTGGTCCGAGTCCATGCAGAACTGGCAGAGCGAGTTCCTGGCCGTGGGCTCATTGGTGGTCCTGTCGGTGTTCCTGCGCCAGAAGGGCTCGCCGGAGTCGAAGCCGGTCGACCATCCGCACACCGAGACGGGCGGCTAGCTGTCCGGCTTCCCGGGGCGGCTGGCTCCGGCCGGAGGCTCCTGGCGTCGAGCTTCCAGGCGGGCCAGCTCCTCGCGGTCCGAAGCGCCCGTGCGCCGGTACCGGCGGACGAGCACGGCGATGGTGAGCACCAGCGACAGGGCGGTGAGCGGGACCACGTTCTCTCCCACTAGATCCAGCACCCAGGTGAGCGGCCCGGACACCTCTTCGCCGGCTGAGCGGAGCAGGAGGATGGTCACCACGGTGCCGCCTACGTTCAGAATGAGGAAGAGCCACATGGTCATCCCCGACGCACCGGCGAGCACGCACACGACGCCTCCCGGGAAGAAGAACACGAGGACACCGCCCCAGAGCCGGAAGTTGCGCCGGGCCGCTCGGAGCAGGCGGCCGGCCCCGAGCTTGCGGCTCATCCACTCGACGGCACCGTCGCCGTAGCGGCGTCCGAGCAGGTACAGGAAGGGGTCCTCCACGAGGCGCCGGCCGAGCGCGACCACGACGTAGGGGAGGACGTCCACCGACGTCGACGTGGCGACCAGGTGCCGGGTGGTGGAGTTGAGGGCGAGCAGCACGAGCGGGTGCTCGTTGACCAGCGCCGGGAACAGGGCGTTTCCAAGGGCGGCTGTGCCGAAGATCACCACCAGGGGGACGACCAGCAGCAGGGGAGGGAGGCGCCTGAACCGCTCGCCACCGCTCGACGCCGCCGCTGTCCGACGGCTCGTCAAGTGCTGCCCGTCAGCTCCCGTTCTTGGCCTGGATCAGGTGATACAAGAGGATCAGCTGGGTGATGGCCAGGGGCTCGTCTCGCTCGCCGTTGATCATTCCCAGCGACTCGGGCAACGGCTCGTCCACGCCCAGCTCGGCCCAGATCGCCTCTTCTACCTTTCGGGTCAAGTCCCGCGATGCGTAGGAGTGGATGTGGAGGGCGTCCACCGGCTTGCCGTCGTCGTCGCGGGTGAGCTTCAGGTGCATGGCCTCGTGCACGTCTTCAGTGACGATGCCGCTCAGGTCGGGATGGGAGATCGTGGGACGCAGGAGGAGCGTTGCCGAGAGGGGGTCCTCGGCCGTCTCACCCCGCTCCTCGATGGGCGCGAAGCGCACCACGATGTCGGCCTGCGCCCGCTGTGGGTGGATGAACTTCTTGGACTCCGGCTCGCGCTTCTTGAGGTCCTCTGCCACCTCCTCCTTGGTGTAGCCCCGCTTGGAGGTGTCGCGCTGGTACTTCCACTGGTAGCGGATCTCCTCGGGCGGATCGAGGAAGACGGTGACGTCGAAGCAGCTGCGGAGCATCTTGTTGTAGAGGGGGAGCAGGCCGTCGATGATCACGAAGTCCCGGGGCTCCACGAGCTCGGGCCGGCCCAGCGAGCCGTCGCTGTGGGAGTAGACGGGCTTCAGGATGGGCTCGCCCAGGGACAACAGCTTCAGGTGCTGAGCCATGATGTCCATGTAGTTGCACTGCGGGTTCAGTGGGGTGAAGGGCAGCGCCTTGCGCTCTTGGCGGTCGTAGCGGTGATAGTCGTCCACGCACGCCGCGGTGATGCGCTCGGGGCCGAGCGCCGACACCAACCCCTCCGAGATGGTGGTCTTGCCCGTGGCCGAGTCACCGCAGATGGCGAGCATGATGGGGCTCCTGGGCGACTCGCCGTTGGGGCTCACCGTCTGCTCGACGTTCAGCTGCTGTTCAGGCATGGTTCCTCGCTGTGGTCAGGGGTTGGTCCTCTGGTTCAGGCGTCTGGTTCAGGCGTCTTCGCCGGCCAGCGCCTGCTCACCGGCCGAGCGGATGGCGTCCACCGCCGCCTCGAGGCCGCCTTCGTGCTTGTACAGAGCGCTTCCCGCTACCAGAACCCGGGCCCCGGCCGCTACCACGGCGGCAGCGTTCTTCGGACCGACGCCACCGTCCACCTCGAGGTCGATGTCGCGGCCGGAGCGGTCGATCATGTCCCGTATCTCGGTCACCTTGGGCTCCATGGAGGACAGGTAGTCCTGCCCGCCGAAACCTGGGTTCACCGTCATGACCAGCACCATGTCAACCAGGTCGAGGACGTGCGTGACGGCCGACGCCGGGGTCGCCGGGTTGAGGGCCACCGCCGCCTTGGCTCCAGCCTTGTTGACGAGCTCGAGGCTGCGGTGGAGGTGGATGGGCGCCTCGGCATGGACGATCACCCACTCGCACCCCGCGTCGACGTACTGCGACAACATGGCGTCGGGGTCGGTGACCATGAGGTGGGCCTCGAACGGGACCGAGGTGTGGTCGCGGCAGGCGCCGATGATGTCGGGCCCGAACGTGAGGTTGGGCACGAAGTGGCCGTCCATCACGTCCCACTGGATGCGGTCCACGCCCGCGTCCTCCAGGGCCTTGACCTCTTCACCCAGGCGGGAATAGTCGGCGGGCAGCACCGACGGCACCACCAGAACCGACTGGTCAGCCATGGTGGGTCAGCTCTGCTCCATGTCGGTGGAGTACGCACCCTCGGCGGCGGCCGCGTTGAGCTTGGCCCGATGAGCCAGGGCCTCCTGGGCAGCATCCCAGTTGGACTTCTCGCCCTTCCAGGTCTTGAGCACCGGGTCCTGCAGGGCCCGGGCGTAGGAGAAGCTGAGGATCCAGGGATGGGGGCCCATCCGGTTCATGGCGTCGAGGTGGGCGGTGGCCTGCTCGGGTGTCTGCCCGCCGGAGAGGAAGCAGATTCCGGGCACGGCAGCCGGCACCATCTTCTTCAGGCAGTCGATGGTGGCCTCGGCGACCTCCTCCACCGACGACTGCTTCTCGGCGTCCTTGCCGGAGATCACCATGTTCGGCTTGAGGATGATGCCCTCGAGGTCCACCCGCTGGAGGGCGAGCTGGGCGAACACCTCTCGAAGGGTCTTCTCGGTGACCTGGTAGCAGCGCTCGAGGGTGTGGTCACCCGTGATCTCCACCTCGGGCTCGACGATGGGCACGAGGCCCGCTTCCTGGGCCAGCGCCGCGTAGCGCCCCAGCGCATGGGCGTTCACCGCGATGCAGTAGTCCGACGGCAGCTCGGCGCCCTTGATGTTGATCACGCCCCGCCACTTGGTGAAGCGGGCTCCCATCTCGACGAACTCGGCCAGCCGGTCGCGGAGCCCGTCCAGGCCCTCGGTGACCTTCTCGCCCTCGGACAACGCCAGAGGCTTGGCCCCAGTGTCCACCTTGATGCCAGGCATGACCCCGTTGTCCTCCAGGGCCTTGGTCATGGGCCTGCCGTCGGACGTCTTCGAGCGAATGGTCTCCTCGTAGAGGATGGCTCCCGAGATGTAGTCGCCCAGGCCCGGAGTGGTGAACAGCAGCTCCCGATAGTCCCGCCGAGACTCGTCGGTGGACTCGATGCTCACGGCCTCGAGCCGCTTCCCGGCCGTGCCCGTGGACTCGTCGGCGGCCAGGATTCCCTTGCCGTCGGCCACCATGGCCAGGGCAGTGGATCGCAGATCATTTGCGCCCATTGGTTGCTCCTCCATCCTCTTCTGCGTCGTCTTCGGGCTGGTCGGTGCACCCAAAGCGACAGGTCGTTCCGGTAAGGGTTCAGCTCGGGACCGACGTTAGCCCATGAGGTCCGTAGGCGCATCGGGCGGCGTTGGGCTCCTCCGGGCTTGCTCGCCAGGTTGGCGCGCCTGACACGGCGCTCGTCCATCTGTTGGCCTTGGCGTGCCTGGCGGCAACGGTCAGCTACACCTGCACCATCCACCCCCGACAAGATGAAGGGCACGGCGACGTCAGGGCGTAGCTCGCCTCAGGACCAGACCTAGGCCGGCTTCACCTCGATCCGGCCGCTGCTCCCGTCTCCTCTGGTGAGGCGGATGGCCAGCTGCCCGTTGCCGAAGGTGGCCGTGCCCCCTCCACCGAACCCGTCGGGCAGGGCGACCTCGCGCTCGTAGGGCCCGTAGTGCCACTCGTGGACGAGATAGTCCTTGGCCGCCGGCGAGCGCATGGCGGCGGCTATGCGAAGCCGAGCACCGTCGAACGACACGTCCACGTCCTCGGGGCGCACGCCGGGCAGGGGGGCGACGACCACCAGCGCCTCTCCGGCCTCGTACACGTTCACGGGGACCTGCATCGTCTCGCCCCCGGGCTCGCCCGTCTCACCCTCCTGGCGCGCATGCAGCCGGTCGATTCGCTCGGACCTGTCCTCGTTCGCGGAGCTCATGTAACCGAGACTAGGCCCCCTGCCGAAGCCCGCCGGCGAGGAGCCGAGGCTGCTCTCCGGTACGTTGGGCGACGGTGCGTCCCCTCATTCGTTTCGCGGTCACCTTGGTGCTGGCCGGAGCGACGCTGGCGCTGGGAGTGGCCCTGCTCGTGCCGGAGGTCCGCGCCCTTGCAAGGGCGGGACGGCCCGGCAAGGCGGCGAACGTGAACGTGCTGGCGGAGGTCGCCCAGAACTCCGCGGTGTACGCCCGGGACGGGAGCCTCATCGCCGTGCTCCATGCCGAGGAGAACCGTTCGCCCGTGAGCCTCGATCGCGTCCCGAAGGCGTTGGTCGACGCCGTGCTCGACGTGGAGGACGACGAATTCTGGGCCCACCAGGGCCTGAACCTGCGCTCCACCCTCCGAGCCCTCGTGACCAACGTGCAGTCCGGAGAGGTGCGCCAGGGAGGCTCCACGATCACTCAGCAGCTCGTCAAGAACTCACTCCTCACGCCGGAGCAGCGGGTCGACCGCAAGGTGCGTGAGGCGGTGCTGGCCGTGAGGCTGGAGAAGGAGATCTCCAAGGAGGAGATCCTGGAGCGGTACCTCAACGTGGTGTACTTCGGCAATGGCGCCTACGGCGTCCAGGCCGCGGCCGAGACGTACTTCAACACCCAGGTCGAGAAGCTGGACGAGGGGCAGGCGGCGCTGCTGGCGGGGGTCATACGCAATCCCGTCGGTTACGACCCGGTGAGGAACCCCGTACAGGCCAGCGCCCGGCGCGACCTGGTGCTGGACCGGATGGTTGCCAACGGTCACCTCCGCCCCGAGACGGCCGTGCGGCTCAAGACCTCACCCGTTCCGGTCAGGGTGTTCACGCCGCTCCCGCCCCCGGATGACTACTTCGTCGAGGAGGTCAAGCAGCGGCTCCTCGCCGACGAGCGCCTGGGAGAGACGGGCCAGGAGCGCTACAACGCCGTGTTCAAGGGGGGCCTGCAGATCCACACCACGCTCGACCCGAAGCAGCAGCTCCAAGCCGAGCAGCGCCGCAACGAGGTCCTTCCGTCCACGCTGACCAAGGGCCGCTTCACCAGTTCCCTGGTGTCGGTGGAGCCTTCGACGGGATACGTGCGCGCCATGGTGGCGGGCGACGACTTCGGTACCGCCAAGTACAACCTGGCCACTCAGGGCACGCGCCAACCGGGGTCCTCGTTCAAGCCCTATGTGCTGCTGGCCGCGCTCGAGGCCGGTTACAGCCCCAATGACATCGTGGACGGAAGCTCGCCGTGCACCATCAAGGTTCCCGGCTTCAAGCCGTACACGCCCGGGAACTACGAGGGGTCCGCGGGGGGGAGGATGTCCATCACCGACGCCACCGCCCGCTCCGTGAACTGTGCCTACGCCCGCCTCGGCGTCGACGTGGGGCTCGAAAAGGTCGTGGACATGGCCGTGGGGCTTGGGCTGCCGAAGAAGCGCCTCGAGCCATACCCGTCCATCTCCCTCGGTGCCGAGGAGGCCACTCCTCTGGAGATGGCGTCGGCCTACGCCACCATGGCAAACGACGGCTACTACCGGGAGCCGCGCTTCGTCGAGAGGGTTGTCGACCGCAACGGCAAGGTCGTGTTCGAGGGGCCCGACAAGGGCCGAAGGGTCGTGTCCGTGCAGACCGCCCGGGTGGCCACCTCCGTGCTGCAGACCGTGGTTGAGAGAGGGACGGGTACGCGCGCCCGTGTCCCGGGACGGCAGGTCGCGGGCAAGACGGGCACCTCGCAGGAGTACGAGAACGCCTGGTTCGTCGGTTTCACGCCTCAGCTTTCCACTGCGGTCTGGATGGGCTCGACCGAAGGCAACGTACCCATGACCAACGTTGGTGGCATCCGCGTCACCGGGGGTTCGTACCCGGCCCGGATTTGGAGCGCGTTCATGGTTGACGCCCTGAGCGGCCAGCCGGCCCTCGCCTTCGCGCTGCCCGACCCGGTGGGCATCGGCAGGGTCGTCGGCAGCGGCCGTTCGTCGAGGTACCAGGAAGGTGATGGCGGCTCCTACGACGACCGGGAGACCTACGAGCGCGATAGTGGCGGAGGCGGCGATGATCGCCGGGCCCGACGCCCGTCCGATCGGCGGCGCACTCGCCCGTCGGCGCCGGCCCGGGAACCGGGTCCCGTGCCGGTCACGCCGGAGGAACCGGACACGTTTCTGGAGCCGGACCCGGACCCGGATGCGGTCCCGTGAGCGACCTGGAGACACTGCTCCAGATACAGGATAAGGACACCGCCATCGACCGCCTCCGCCATCGCCGGGCCACCCTGCCCGAGCGCTCGGCGCTGTCCGCCCTTGAGCAGCGATCGGCGGACCTCGAAGCTCGGATCACCGAGACCGTTGCCCGGCGCGACGCGGTGGCCGCCCGACAGTCACGGCTTGAGGAGGAGGTGGGGACCCTCGACGCTCGGGTGAAGGACATCGAGAGGCGGCTGTACTCGGGAACGGTGGCGACTTCGAGGGACCTGCAGGCCATGTCGGCGGAGGTGACTTCGGTGAAGAGGCGAAGGTCCTCGTTGGAGGACGAGGTGCTGGTGGCCATGGAGGAGGGCGAGCCCCTGGGCCACCAGCTCGAGGCGCTGGCGGCGGAGCGGGACGCGCTGGACGCAGAGTCGGAGGGCGTCCGATCGGCACTGGTGGAGGCCGAGGTGGTCATCGACGCCGAGATCGAGGCGGAGTCAGCGGCCAGGGCGAGCATCGCCCGGTCGGTGCCCGAGGAGCTGATGCGTACCTACGAGGGCCTCCGGGCCAGGCTGGACGGCATCGGCGCCGCCCGGCTCGTGGGGTCTTCGTGCTCGGGCTGCCATCTGGTGCTGCCGTCGGCCGAGGTGGTGCGGGTCAAGCGGGAGCCGCCCGACGCGCTGATCTTCTGCGACCAGTGCGGGCGGATCCTCGTTCGAAGCTGAGGGCTCGGTGCTTTTCTGGTTCGCCGGCGTGGCCGTGGTGGTCGTATGGAAGGTCTTCCAGGACACTGCCATCGACTACCGCCTCATCATGGCCGGCGCCCTGGCTCCCGACGTTCTGGACGTCCTCGCAGGCGGTGCGGGCGTCTTCCACACCGTGGCGTCGAGCGCCGTCCTGCTCAGCGCCGTGATGGCGGCCACCCGTGGGCGCCGGAGGTTGCGGCGCCGGCTCCTGGCCCTGCCGGTGGGAACGCTTCTCCACCTGGTGCTCGACGGCGCCTGGAGCGACGCCGGGCTGTTCTGGTGGCCGGCGCTCGGGGCACAGCTGCCCGGCGACGCCCCCCTCAGCTTCCACCGGCCTCTGTTCGTCCTCATGGCCCAGGAGGCCGTCGGTGTGGCGGCCATGGCCTGGTGGTGGCGGCGCTTCCGCATGAACGAGCCGGAGCGCAGGCGGATCTTCCTCCGCACCGGCCACCTGGGCCGGGACCTCGTGGCGTAGCCTTGGCGGTGTGAGCGAGGCGACGCTGAGCATCCCCGGGATCCATTGCGAGCAATGCCAGACATCCATCGAGGGTGCCCTCGCTGAGCTCGAGGGTGTGCGCTCGGCCCGGGTGTCGGTGCCCGACCGGACAGTGGACGTCGACTACGACGAGTACCTCGTGGACGTCGACGCCATCAAGGACACCATCATCGAGCAGGGCTACGACCTGCCCGCCTAGGAGAGCCTCGATGTCCTTCCCCAAGCCCAGCGAGGTCTTCGGTTTCATAGGCCGCAACGCCAAGCGGGTCGCGGTGACGATCGTGGGTGGGGTCGTCGTGCTGGCGGGGTTGGCCATGCTGGTGTTCCCCGGTCCGGCCGTGGTGGTCATTCCGGCCGGTTTCGCCATCCTGGCCACGGAGTATGCCTGGGCCGCCGTGGCCCTTCAGAAGAGCAAGAAGATGGCGGTCAGCGCAGGCGAGAAGACGAAGTCGGGAGCAACCCTGATCAAGGAGAAGGTGACGGGGGCGAAGAAGAAGCGTCCGAGGAGGGTTCGCTGACACCGGCCCCGTCGTCTCCTGTCTGCCGGTGGCCGGGGAGGTCGGGCTCCACGTAGAGGTGGACGGCCGAGGGAATCCGCTCCCGGATGCGGCTTTCGGCGTCGTCGATGACTCGGGACACCTCCCCGAAGCTCAGCTCGGCGTCCAGCTCCACTTTGGCGGCCACCAGCAGCTCCTCCGGTCCGAGGTGCTGGCTCTTGACGTCGAGGACTCGGCGCACGTGGGGGCTGCTCCCGAGCGTCTCCCTGATGGCGTCCATGTCTGGCGCCGACGCCGACTCCCCGATGAGCAGGCCCTTCATCTCGACGGCCAGGAGGATGCCGATCCCCGCCAGGAGCACACCGATGATGATGCTGCCCAGGGCGTCGAAGCGGCTGTTGCCGGTGATCTCGGCCAAACCCACCCCCAAGAGCGCGAAGACCAGGCCGAGGAGCGCACCAAGGTCCTCGAGAAGCACGACCGGCAGCTCGGGGGTCTTGGCCGTGCGGACGAACGACCACCACGACTGTCTGCCCTTGGCCAGGGCCGACTCCTTCACGGCGGTGCGAAGCGAGAAGGACTCCACGACGATGGCGAAGACGAGGACCCCGACGGCCCACCAGGCCGATCCCAGCTCCTCGGGGTGCTTGAGCTTTTCGTAGCCCTCGAACATGGAGAACACGCCTCCGAGGGTGAAGAGGACGATGGCCACGACGAAGGCCCAGAAGTAGCGCTCGCGGGCATAGCCGAAGGGGTGCTCGGACGAGGGCCGGCGCCGTGCCCGACTCTGGCCCAGCAGGAGCAGGCCCTGATTGGAGGAGTCGGCCACGGAATGGATCGACTCGGCCAGCATGGAGGCCGCCCCGGTGGCGAGGAAGGCCACGAACTTGGCCACGGCGATACCCGCATTGGCCAGCAGGGCGGCGACGATCGCCTTCCTTCCCGAGTGCCCCGCCATGAGGGGGCCACCCTATAGGGGCTTATCGGGGGACGATCAACCCCAGCTCGTGGGCCAGCTCCACGGTCCAGGCCCAGAGATCGGCGATGGCCGAGGCTCCGCCGCTCGGGGAGACGCGGGCGGGGCAGCCCAAGGTCTGGTAGGTCACTGATATCGGCCGCGGCCCCAGAAGGTCGTGATCCCCGAGGTCGATGCGCCACGGCCGGTCCTCCGACGTGTGCACGACGAAGGCTTCGTCCTTCATCCACGTGGTCGGCCCGGAGCCCGGTGTCTGAAGGTTCTTGTAGGCGAAGATCACATGGTCGATGTTGAGCGCCGCCAGCCGGTAGGCGGGGCGGATGCTGCGGCCCATGACCGCGGCTCGCTCGTCAACGGTCGCCTCCGGGAAGGCGGACAGCAGCCGGGACATCACCTCGGCCAGCTGGACGCAGACACCGGTGCCGAAGTGGAGGCCTCCGTAGATGAAGCTCAAGCCGTCGCGCATCCTCGACTTGGTGAGCGGGCCGGCATCGACGCGGAACAGCGTCAGCAGGTCCTCCAGGCGCTGGATCATCCAGGCCGTGTCCGAGTGGCGGTACTCGTGGAACTCCCGGTCGAGATGGAAGATGTTGGTGTCCACCAGCGCCTTGCCCAGCTCGAGGAAGCCGTGTATCGAGCCCTCTGCGAAGGGTTCCGGATCCGAGACCAGCATCCGGGTCTCGGTATGCATGGACCGCACAAGGCCGTAAGGGGGATATGAGGGGCGCTCACCGCGTGCTCGCTCCAGCGCCGCGTCGGCCAGGACGGACGAGATGGCGTGCAGCTCGAGCCGCAGGCCCTGGAGCACCTCGTGGCGGTGGTGCTCGTCCTCGCCGGCCAGCTCGTCGGCGTCAGGCAATGGCTGTAGGCCGTCCGGGCCGGCCGCGGTCAGCTCCCGGGCCCGGAGTACGAGCTGGCGTTCTGTTCCCTCGGTCATGACCCTCCTTCGGTCATGACCCTCCTTCGGTCATGACTGCGCTTCTGGTAGCCGAACGGCATCCCGGCCTCCCAAGGATGCCGTTTCGGGAACCACAAGGCAGGGAGCGCTCCGCTCAGCTCCCGCGCGGGTTGTCGGCCGGGTTGGCCAGACGCGCTGGTCCTCCTCGGTCAGCTGCTGCTCGGGCAGCGGCGTCAGGTGTGCCACTTCGGAGGCGTTGACGCCGAGACCCTTCGCCCACCGGTCCGTAGTCGTCGCCAAGAGCTAGAGGAATCCGCCCAGCTAGGGCGCGGACGGGCGATCGCTCAGGGGTTCTTTAGCATGGTTCTGAACGTCGCTCCCAGCCATGGCCGGCGGCCCCAAGCGAGGAGCTGACCGCGGGCGATTGGCCGCCACTGGCCGATACGGCCCCAGGCCACGAGGAGGAAGGCGGCGGGGTCGACCCAGAGGTGGCAGTCGGCCGGACCGCCGGGAGCTCCCTGCGTGAGGGTCATGTCACCGTCGTTGAGTCGCACCCTCACCCGGCAACCACCGCGCACGCGCACGTCGTAGGTGGCCCGCACGCCCGCGGCGGCCTCCTGGTCCACCATTGTCCCGCCCAGCCTTGCCAACACGGGGAAGAGGAAGCCGCACACCACGAGCACCGCCTGCGGCCTTGGGATGGGCCACCGCACGCCCTCGGCCATGGCGATGTCCCTCCCGTGCAGGAGCAGCTCGCTGAGGGCGTGGCAGTTGAGAAGCGGCAGAGGAAGCTCGATGCCCTGGACGAGCCAAGCCACCTCCCGACTCCGGCCACCGCCGCCCGTCAGCGAGACCAACCGGTCCGCGCTCGCCTGGATGCGGTCGGCCAGCGCGCCGAGGTCCCGCTCGTACTCTCCCTCCACCAGCCGCTCGGTGAGGCCGGAGAGAGTCCAGATGTCCTCCAGCAGGCCGCCCCCTCCCTCGGCCATGGCGACGATGGCGTCGAGGGCATGAGAGAGGTGGATGGCCACGTCGGTCAAATCCCACGTGCCGAGGGCAGGCACCGAGGTACGCCGGGCACCTCGCAGGAGCCCGGAGACCCGTGCGGCAACCTCCGGCACCGCCGCCCCGGCTTGAGTCCAGCAGAGCTCAGCGGTCGCCGTCATGTCGGCAACCCTATGTACGAGACGGCGCTGGAGGGCAGGTTTGGTCACCGCGGGCGGCCAACGGGAGCTCCACGACGAACGTGCTTCCCCGGCCGAGCACCGAGTGGGCGAAGGCCCGGCCGCCGTGGGCCTCGGCGACGGCGGCCACGATGGCCAGTCCGAGGCCGGTGCCACCGGCGGCTCGCCCCCGCGAGGGATCGGCTCGGAAGAAGCGGTCGAACACCCTGGCCAGTGTGGCGGCGTCCATGCCCGGGCCGTCGTCGGCTACCTCGAGGCGGGCACGGCCTTCCTTCGCGGCGACCGACACCCGCACCGCAGCTCCGGTGGGTGTGTGGACACGGGCGTTGGTGATGAGGTTGGCCACCACCTGGCGCAGCTGCATTCCGTCACCGTCGACCACCACAGGTTCCAGCCACGCGTCGATCGGGCGCTCGCGGTCAACCGCTCGGGCGTCACGGACACCGTCGGCGGCGAGCTCGTCCAACCGGACGCCGGTGCGATCGAGCGGCCGGTTCTGGTCGAGGCGAGCGAGCAGCAGGAGGTCCTCGACCAGAGCGGCCATGCGGCGGGCCTCCTGCTCCATGCGGCGCATGGCCTCGGACAGCTTCTCCTCGCTCTGCAGGCCTCCTGCCCGCCACAGCTCGGTGTAGCCCTGGATCGACGTCAGTGGTGTGCGCAGCTCGTGGGAGGCGTCGGCGGCGAAGCGCCGCACCCGGGCCTCGGATGCCTCCCGGGCCCGGAACGCTTCCTCGATGCGTCCGAGCATCGAGTTGAGGGCCTTGCCGAGGCGCCCCGTCTCGGTCTTCTCGCCGGGGTGTTCCACCCGGCGCGACAGGTCGCCACCGGCGATGGCGTCGGCGGTTCTGGCCATGTCCTCCAGCGGGTGGACGCCGAGGCGGAGCATCCACCATGAGACGACGCCGAGGGCGACCAGGACGGCGGCCGTGGCCGCCAGCTGCACGAGGCGGATGCGCCCCAGGGTGGCGTCCACCTCGTCCAGTCTCGTTCCCACGACCGTCACCTGGTCCCCGCGCGGGCTCGACACTGCGACGAGGCGCCAGGAGCCCCCGCCCCTCTCCGCCCCTGCCGTGAAGGGCCGGGGACGCGAGCCTCGCCTGGCGGCGTGGCGCAGCACCTCGCCTTGCTCCAGGCGCGGCGGCGGCTGATCCTGGTCGGCGAACGCCGAGCTTCGCCGGGAAAAGCCCATGGCGTTGCGGTCGCCGACGGCGATGAAGTACTCGGTGAGGGTCTGGCCCTCCCCGGGAGGAGGCCCGGGGCCCCGCCCCCGTTCACCGGCAAAGACCGGGCGCGAGGCCACGTCGGTCAGCTGGCGGTCGACGCGATCGACCAGGAAGGACTGGAAGGTGCTGGACAGGACCAGGTTGGTGACGACCAGTACGGCGGCGACGGCCACGAAGCCCACCAGCACCCGCCGGCGCAGCGACATCAGGGCACTCGCAGCGTGTACCCGATGCCTCGGACGGTCTGTATGAGAGGGGGGCCGAGCTGGTCGACCTTCTTGCGGAGGTAGCTGATGTAGGTCTCGACCACGGTGGCATGGCCGCCGAAGTCGTACTCCCAGACATGGTCGAGGATCTGGTTGCGCGACAGCACCCGGCCGGCGTTGACCAGGAGGAAGCGCAGGACTTGTACTCGGTCGGGGAGAGGTCGATCACCTGGCCGGCGCGGCGCACGAGGTGGGCATCGTCGTCCATCTCCAGGTCGGCCAGCTCGAACTTGGAGGAGCCCGCCGACAGGCCCTGGCGGCGGAGGATGACCTGGATGCGGGCCACGACCTCCTCCAGGCTGAACGGCTTGGTCACGTAGTCGTCACCCCCGAGGGTTAGGCCACGGACCTTGTCGTCCACGGTGTCGCGGGCGGTCAGGAACAGGACGGGGACCTTGGTGCCGTGCATCCGCATACGGCGCACGATCTCGAACCCGTCGAGATCAGGAAGCATCACGTCCAGGAGAACCACGTCGGGGCTGAACGCTTCCACGTCGTGCAAGGCGGCGCGGCCTGTGGCGGCGACCCGGACGGCGAAGCCGAAGTGGCGGAGGGCGGAGTCGAGGAGGAAGGTGATGTTGTCCTCGTCGTCGACCACCAGCACTCTGCCCGCCCGGTCGGGTGTGGTCACCGGGAGACGCCGAGGGTTATGAGCCCGAGGTAGCCGTCACCCTCCTCGGAGACGGTGAGTGTGGTCTCCCTCCGGTAGATGTCGTCGTCGCCGTTGAGGGTCCTGCGGCCCTGGCGGTCGCTGTAGGGAAGCTTGGCGTAGACCACGTCGCTCACCTTGTCGTCGAAGTAGAGCTGGGTGGTGAGGGCCTTGCTGTTGGTCAGCTGGACCTTGGCGTGGATGTGCACCGTCCTCCCCTGGTACCAGCCCGGGTAGATGGTGCTGAGCACCGCGATGCCGTCGGCGTTGGTCACCTGCGCTCCCCGCAGGTAGCGGGTCTGGTCCGCGCCCGCGGAGCCTCGGCCCGGCGGTCCCCCGGTTCCCCGGGAGGCCTCCTCGAAACCCGAGTACAGGCCGCCGGCGTCACAGTGCCAGACCTCGAAGACGGCGTCCTTGACAGGGGTGCAGCCGTCCACGTCCATGACCCGCGCCGCCAGGCGGAGCGGGGTTCCCTGGCGGTCCTCACGGATGTCGGCGCGGATCTTGTCCACGTCGATGTAGTACGGGCCCTCGGTCTGCTCCGGCGTGAGCGAGCAAGCCGCGGCGCCCTTGAACGTGTCCGCGGTGATCGGACCGGAGGCCGCCGGCGCCCCCGTTGTCCCCGGTTCGCCGCCGGTGGCTGCCGGCTTGGTACCTCCGGTGCCTTCGGAACCCCGGCATGCACCGAGCGCCACCGAGCTCACACCGGCGGCGCCCAGCAGCCGCAGCGCTTGCCGCCTGTCGATCTCGTACCTGGTCATGCCCACCTCCGTCCCGGAGTCGAATGGGCTTCGTCGTCCGAGCGCATGAGTCCAGTATCGGTTGCTCGACTCAATGGACCCTGGGAGGTTCCCGTGGGTCTCCTGTGAACGTCCGGGGCTTCGCTGCCGTCACCCTCGCTCAGCGGCCCGAGGGGTGTGGTCGGGAGGGACCGCCTCGTCGGGCGGGGGAGGACCGGGCGGCGTGCCGTCGCCGAAGGGCCGCCCGCCGAGCGCCTCCCGGCCGTGAGCGGTGAGCCAGCCGCTCAGGTCGGGCCCCGCCGGGACCACGCGGGTGGGGTTGATGTCGGTGTGGACCACGTAGTAGTGCCGCTTGATGTGGTCGAAGTCGACGGTGTCGCCGAACCCGGGCGTCTGGAACAGGTCACGGGCGTAGCCCCACAGGACCGGGAGCTCCGAGAGCTTGTGCCGGTTGCACTTGAAGTGTCCGTGGTAGACGGGGTCGAAGCGGACCAGCGTGGTGAACAGCCGCACGTCTACCTCGGTGATGGTGTCGCCGACCATGTACCGCTGCCGCTCGAGTCGCTCCGACAGCCAGTCGAGGCGGTCGAACAGGCGGCGGTAGGCCTTCTCGTAGGCGTCCTGTCGTCCGGCGAAGCCGCAGCGGTAGACCCCGTTGTTCACGTCGGCGTACACCAGCTGGTCGACCTCGTCGATCTCCTCCCGCCGGTCCTCGGGGTAGAGGTCCGGCGCCCCGGCCCGGTGATGAGCCTTCCACTCGGTGGAAAGGTCCAGCGTGATCTGTGGGTAGTCGTTGGTGACCACCTTGCCGGTGGGCACGTCCACGATGGCGGGCACGGTGATGCCCCGCTGGTAGCCGGGGATCCTGGCGAAGTAGGCCTCTTGGAGGCGCTCGATACCGAGCACCGGGTCCCGCCCGCCCGGGTCCAGGTCGAAGGTCCAGCTCCGCTGGTCATGGGTGGGACCGGCCACCGCCATGGAAAGGACCGGTTCGAGGCCCAGCAGGCGGCGCACGGTGATGGCTCGGCTGGCCCACGGGCAGGCCCGGCTCACCACGAGGCGGTACCTGCCCGGCTCCACTGGGTAGCCGTCGCGCCCGTCGGCGGTGATGCGTGTCGTGATGTAGTTGGTGTCCCGGGCGAAGTCACCGGTGGGATCGACGTAGGTGCCGCCCGCGGCAGTGTCCTTCATCCCCTCTCCCTTCCCCGATCGACGCCGGGCGAAGCGCGGTGCCGCAACCCAAGGACGTCGCCCATCCCCTCAAGGTCACCCTCCCCGGTGACGATCTCTGTAGAGCGGCCACGCGCCCGCACGTGCCTACCCACCGACTCCGACCAGGTGCTGAAGGAGGCCGACGAGGCCCTCTACCGCGCCAAGGCCAGCGGGCGGAACCGCGTGATGTCTTCGTCCGAGTGAGCCAGGGCCGTGGTGGCAGACAATCGCTCAAGCACTGCCCGTGCCAGGCCGAGAACGCGGCTCAGGGACTAGTCCTAGGCACCAGAGGGGCAGGGCAGCGATGAGCGAGAACGGCGATTCCAAGACCGCCGACCTCGCGCCCGTCCTCGTCGTAGACGACTCCCGTAGCAGCCGGCGACTGATAACGGCGAGCCTGACCGGGGCCGGGTTCAAGACGGTGGAGGCCGGCAACGGCCAGCGAGCCCTCGAGCTCATCGCAACGAGCCATTTCGCGGCTGTGCTGCTCGACGTTCGCATGCCCGGCATGAGCGGTCTGGACGTGCTCGAGGCGATTCGGGACAGAGGCGAAGGTCTCACGCTGCCCGTGATCCTGGTCACCGCCGAGGACGAGATAGGCGATCGTGTCCGCGGGCTGGAGGCCGGTGCCAACGACTACATCGTCAAGCCCTTCAAGCCCGACGAGCTGGTTGCTCGGGTGTCGGCCCAGCTACGGGTCCAGCAAGCATGGAAGGTCGTGGTCGACTCTCACCTCCGGGAGCGGGCGGCCATCACCAACGCCATGTCCCGAATGGCGCCCGGTGCCAGTCCGGAAGCGACTGCGGACCTCATATGCCACGAACTGCAGGCTCTGGGCCACCTCTCCGGCGTGGCCCTGCTCACCTCGTCGGCCGACGGTGCGGTTACGCCCCTCGCTGCCCGTGAGTTCAGCCGCTGGAACCTCGAGGTGGGCAAGCCGCTGGCCAAGTCCCTGGCGTCCTATCTCACGGCCAAGACCACCCACGGACCATGGATCGAGCACTCGGCCGAGGACTCGGCCACCGGCCCGGACCGCGGTCTTTCGTCCGGCACCGGAACGCTGGCCTGCGCACCGGTCCACGTGCAAGGCCAGGTGGTCGCTCTGCTGATCCTGGGCGCGGATCCTCCCGGGGGTCGAGCCACAGCCGACGACGTCTCCCGGGTCCTGTCGGAGGCCATTGCCTTCGCCGACGTGGCGGGGGGCTTGCTGGGGTTGGCGCTGCGGAATAGGGAAGTCGACGACCATAGGGCCACCGTCGAGCACGTCCTCCGAGCCTGCAAGTTCAGGCCTGTCTTCCAAGCCATCGTGCGCCTGAGCGACGGGGAGGAAGTGGGCTACGAGGCCCTCACCCGGTTCAGTGACGGCACCCGCCCGGATTTGCGCTTTGCCGAGGCGGCTGCGGTGGACCTCGGAGTGGCCCTCGAGCTGGCCACGCTGAGGGCTGCCCTGGAGGATGCGGGTGCGCTGCCTGCGGGCAGCTTCCTCAGCGTCAACGTCTCGCCGGCGCTGGCCATGGCGGGTGCCGACCTGCGCGAGCTTCTTGGCACCTGTGATCGCCCGCTGGTCATCGAGCTGTCCGAGCACGACCCTGTGGACGACTACCAGGCGTTGCGGGAGGCGCTGGACCCTCTGCCGGAGCCATGGATCTGCGTGGATGACGCCGGGTCCGGCTTCTCCAGCCTGCGCCACGTCCTGGCCCTGGAACCGGACTTCGTGAAACTCGACCGGTCCTGGGTGGCCGGCATCGACTCGGACCCCGCCCGCCAGTCCCTGGTGGCCGGCCTCGGGCACTTCGCCCATACCTCCGGCTGCCGCCTCATCGCCGAGGGGATCGAGTCCGACTCGGAGCTTCGGATGCTCCAGGCGCTGGGCGTCGAGCTCGGCCAGGGCTTCCTGTTGGGGCACCCGGTGCCGGTCGACCGGCTCGAGGTGCCCAACGCCCGCCGGGCCCCGGCCGAGTCCGTCCAACCGGCCGGGCGGGCCGCGCGCATCCTCTTGGTCGAGGACGATCCCACAACCCGTCGCCTCATGCGCCTCAGCCTCGAGCTCGAAGGCGCCCACGTCCTCGAGGCCGCTTCCCTGGCCGGCGCCCGGGCACACCTCGAGCAGAGCCTCGACGGTGCGGTCCTCGATCGTGAGCTCGCCGACGGCGACGGCCTCGAGCTCCTGGCTCGTCTGGAGGACGACCATCCCGGCATCAAGGTCGTCGTCTGCTCCGGCCTCGACGACAAGCGAGAACCGGCTTCGCTCCTGCGTGTGCCCAGGAAGGACATGGGTGGGATAGTGCGCGGCCTCGGGCTGGCCCCGATGCCGACGGTTCCTCGCCGAGCCATCGACTCCGCCCTCCTCGGGACCGACGCCGCGTCGGTGACCGAGGAGTGGTCGCAGCTGTGCCGGCAGCGCTCCATCACTCCTCCGGGGGTCGATCGAGAGGTGGTGACCCAAGTGGTGGCCACAGTGGCCCGGGCCGTCGAGCGAGCTCATCTCCTTCGGTGGGACCCGGACCCCGAGCTCGAGGACGCCATCAACGCATTGGCGGGGGCGCCGATCCCCGTTGAGACGGTGGTGTCCCAGCTGATGTGCCTGCGAGAGGCGCTGCGGGGCCACATACTTCACGTCCTCGGTCACACCAGGCGGCGCCAACTGGTCGAGGCGATCTCCCGCCTCGACGTCGTCATCGACTGGGCCATCGGCGTGGCTGCCGCTTCGGCAGCCGAGAGCCTTCGCCATCAGGCGCTGACGGATCCACTCACCGGGCTCCTCAACCGGAGGGCCTTCGACCGAGACCTCGAGATCGAGGTCTCTCGAGCCGACCGCTACCGGCACGCCCTGAGTGTCGTTGCCATCGATCTGGACGGTCTCAAGGCCGTGAACGACAAGGAGGGCCACGCCGCCGGCGACGGCCGGCTGCGCTTGCTTGGCCGGGCACTCTGCGCCTCGATTCGGTCGACCGATCGTGCCTACAGGGTGGGAGGAGACGAGTTCGTCATCCTGCTTCCCGACACAGGCAAGGCCGTCGTGAGGACCATCATGGCCCGAGCAAGGGAGATCGGTGCCCCCTCGTTCAGCTGGGGCGCAGCCTCCTACTTCGAAGACGCTGCCGACGGCGAGCAACTCATCGAGGTGGCCGACCAACGGCTCTACGAGCAGCGCTCGACGAGCCGAGCCCGGCAGCCGGCTTCCTGAGGAACGACATGACCCAGGCGGTGGAGCTCCTCCGACTAGTGAATGCAGTCGTCGTCTCCGCGCTCGCGGTCTGGTGCTTCGCTCGGTGGCAGCGCAACCGGGACGAGCCCACACGCTGGGCGGGCTTGGCCTTCGGCGTCCTCGGCTTCGTCATGTTGCTCGGCCAGGTCATCCCGGAGGGTGGCCAGGGACTGGCCCTCGTCTGGCTGCGCAAGCTCACCATCGTCGCCCTCCTGGCCTTTCCCTTCCTGCTCTACCGATTCGCGGCCTCCTTCGGGCGCACTCCTCGACTGGCTGAGAGGTTGGGAAGCGGGCTCGCCGGTCTGCTCGTGGCGTGGACCCTGCTGCTGCCGCGCATCCCCTCCGAAGGCGAGCCCCGTCCCGGGTGGTTCACGATCTACGTCACCGCGCTGCTCGTCTATTGGCTGGCCCTCTCGCTGTGGGTCGCCCTGAGGCTGTGGCGGGCCGGGCGCCTCCAGCCCGCCGTCGCCCGATACCGCATGCGCACGCTGGCCATCGCCTGTGTGGTGATCAGCCTGGTGCTCGTCCTGGCCGCACAGGCAAAGAGGGGCTCCGCCGCCGTCGAGCTCGCGATCCAGCTCCCCGCCACCTTCGGCGTGGTCCTCTTCGCCGTGGGCCTTCGTCCGCCTTCCCTCGTGAAGGCGGTATGGCGACGCTCCGAGGAGGAGGCCGTGCGCCAGGGCCTGGGCTCTCTGATAGCAGCCACCAGTATCGAAGAGGTCCACCGCCACCTTCTCCAGCACGTCGCAGCCATGCTGGGCGCCGGTGCGACGGCCATAGTCGACGCCGAGGGCCGAGAGTTGGCCCGGCACGTGGCTTGCATAGAAGAGGCGGACAGCGCGGCCATTCCCGGATCGGCCCGTCTTGAGCAGGGCATGGACGCCCTTGGAAGGGAGAGCCTCACCTTCCCCCTGGCCGCCGGGTCACTGCGCGTCTGGTCGAGCCCCTACACCCCCTTCTTCGGCAGTGAGGAGCAGATCCTCGTGGCTGCACTGGTGGCCATGGCCGACTTGGCCCTGGAGCGCTCGAGCGCAAGCGAGCGGGTGGCTCACCTCGCGGCCGTCGTCGACTCCGCCGACGAGGCCATCGTGGGGAGAGCCTTGGACGGCACGGTGGTGACCTGGAACTCTGCAGCCGAGAAGCTCTACGGCTACTCGGCCGGGGAGGCCATAGGTGGGGACCTCACAATGATCCTGCCCCCCGGACACGAGGATGAGATCGGGAAGCTCTTCGAGCGCATCCTGCGCGGGGAGCGGGTGGAGCGATTCGAGACGGTACGAGTGTGCAAGGACCGCAGGCGCATCGACGTGTCCCTGACCATGTCCCCCATCCACGATGGCGCGGGTCGGATCGTGGGGACCTCGACCATCGCTCGGGACGTCAGCGAGCGTAAGCGGGCCGACGACGTCATGCGCCGCCAGGCCGCGGCGCTCAGGGAGCAGGCCGACCTGCTCGATCTGACCCATGACAGCATCATGATGCTGGACATGGAAGGAACGATCCGCCTCTGGAACAAGGGCGCCGAGCGCACGTACGGCTTCACGAGCGACGAAGCCGTGGGTCGGAAGGCTCGTGAGCTGCTCGCAACCGAGTTCCCGAACGGCCGAGAGCAGGTCATAGCTGATGTCCTTCGGCGCTACCGCTGGGAGGGCGAGCTCACCCACACCGCCAAGGACCAAAGGCGCGTAGTGGCCTTCAGCCGCTGGTCGCTCCGCCTCGACGAGGACGGTAATCCCGACGCCATTCTCGAGATCAACAACGACGTGACCAAGCGCAAGGAGGCAGAGCAGGCTCTGGCTGCGGCCAAGCGGGACGCGGAGGCGGCGAGCGAGGCCAAGAGCGAGTTCCTGGCCAACATGAGCCACGAGATCCGCACGCCGATGAACGGGGTGATCGGCATGACGAGCCTGCTGCTCGACACCGGGCTGTCGGAAGAGCAGCGGGAGTATGCCGAGACCGTCCGAACCTCGGCCGAGGCCCTGCTCACCGTGATCAACGACATCCTCGACTTCTCCAAGGTCGAAGCAGGGAAGATGGATCTGGAGGTCATCGACTTCAACTTGCGCCGGGTGGTCGAGGAGGCGGTCGATCTGCTGGCCGAGCGGTCCCACGACAAGGGTTTGGAGCTGGCCTCCGTCATCCACCCCGCCGTGCCCACGGCGGTGTGCGGTGACCCGGGGCGGCTCCGCCAGGTACTGGTGAACCTGGTCAGCAACGCCGTCAAGTTCACCGACAGCGGGGAAGTGGTAGTCAGCACCCTGTTGGTCGAGGACGAAGAGGACGGCATGGTGGTGCGCTTCGAGGTGAGCGACACCGGTATCGGCATCGCCCCCGAGCACCAGTCCGGGATGTTCGCCAGCTTCTCCCAGGCCGACGCCTCCACCACCAGGCGGTACGGCGGTACCGGCCTCGGCCTCGCCATCTGCAAGCGTCTGGTGGAGCTGATGGGAGGCCAAATGGGAGTGAAGAGCGAGCCGGGCCGGGGTAGCATCTTCTGGTTCACCGCCCGGCTCGGCAGAGCGACCGGCGAGCTCGTCGACGCGGCGAGCGGCCCGCCGTCGCTGAATGGCCACTCGACGCTGGTGGTCGACGATAACGCCACCAACCGCACGATCTTGGAACAGATGGTGCGCTCGTGGGGACTGCGGGTGAGCAGCGCCGACGGTGGCCTGAGCGGTCTGGCGATGCTGCGGGAGGCAGCCATGCGGGGGGACCCCTATTCCTTCGTCCTGCTCGACTACCACATGCCTGATGCCAACGGGCTCGAGGTGGCCCGTGCCATCGCCGGTGACCCCGCCATCGCCGAGATGCACATACTGCTCCTCTCCTCGTCGGCCGACCGGGTGCAGGTCCGTCACGAGCCGGACGTGCGTATCGCCGCCCATCTCACCAAGCCGGTGCGCCAATCCCAGTTATACGACTCGCTGGCCACGGTGATGGACAAGGCTTCGCCGGCCGGCGAGACTCCCGCCCCCGCGGCCCCGGCGCGGGCATCGGCGAGCCAGGTCCTGCTGGCCGAGGACAACCCGGTCAACCAGAAGGTCGCCGTGCGGATGCTGGAGAAGATGGGCTGCTCGGTCGATGTCGCCGGCACCGGCGCGGCCGCGGTGAGAGCCGTGGCCGAGGGCTCCTATGCCGCCGTGCTCATGGACTGCCAGATGCCCGAGATGGACGGGTTCGAGGCCACGGCCGAGATCCGCCGTCTCGAAGCCGGCACGCGGCACACGCCGGTCATCGCCCTCACCGCCTCGGCCATGGTCGGCGATCGGGAGCGCTGCCTGGCCGGGGGCATGGACGATTACCTGTCCAAGCCCCTTCGCGACACCGACCTCGCTGCGGTGCTGTCGCGCTGGCTGCCCGGGGCCGCCGCACTTTCGGAGTCTCGAAGATCTCCGTCGGCTCCGGCGCAGGCCCCGGTTCTCGACCCCGACCATCTCTCCAGCCTCAGGGCCATGGCCGAGTACTCCGGCCAGGACCTCCTGCCCGAGCTCACCGAGCTGTTCGCCCGCGACACCCCGTCTCAGCTGGCCGCCCTGGAGCGGGCGCTGGCCGAGGGCGACGCTTCCACCCTGGGTCAGGTGGCCCATACCCTCAAGGGGACAGCCGGCGGCCTGGGCGCCACAGATGCCATGACCGTGTGCGGGCGCATGGAGGCCCTGGCTGCCAACGGCGAGTTGGACCGAGCGGGAACCTTGCTGGCGGAGGTGAGGCGGCAGGTCGAGCGGGCAGGGCGGGCGCTCGAGGAGGCAGTGGCCTCCGGGAGGAGCTCCTGACCCAGGAGGGTCCCTCGGCCGTCCGCCTATGGCAGCGAGGTGCTGGTCGTCGGCGTTGCCGGCGGGGTTGTCGAGGTTGATGAAGGGCTCGGGCTCGTGGTGGACGTCGGCTGTTGCATGGTCGGCTGGGGGCGAGGGGCGGTCGTCGTGGGTTCGGGTCCGGGCGTCGACGGAGTCGGTTCAGCGGTGGTGCTCGGCGTCGTACGGGGTACCGTCGTCGGCACTTGAGCGGGGGCCGGAGCCGGAGCAGGCGTTGCCGGCACGTAGACGGGGCGAGGGACCGGCGCCGGGCGTACTGCCAGGTAGAGGAAGAGCACGGCGATGAAGGCCACCGACAGGGCAACGGTGGACGGGCGAGTCCGGACCGGGCCGATCATGAGCGGGGAGCGGGCGATGCGAAGCCGGCAGTGCGGAAAGCGCCGATCGCCCGCCGCCGCAGCTCGCGGCTGACCTCCGGGGCCTTGGCCGGAAGGGTGCGGGCCACGACCCGCAGGTTGGCGTAACCCACCTCGATCGACTCCACGCCGGTGACGGTTGGCGCTTCGAGGAGCAGCCCGGACCACTCCTCGTCGGCGGCCATCTCCGCGCCCACCTCACGTAGCGCCTCGGCGGCTCGGTCGATGTCGGCTTCGAGCTCCACGGGGACGTCGACCGTGACCCGGGCCCAGTCCCGTGAGCGGTTCACGACCTGGAGGATGGCGCCGTTGGGAATGACCACCAACTCGCCGGTGCTCGTGCGCAACCGCGTCGTGCGCAGGCTGACAGCTTCGACCGTTCCGGTGGCGGTCAACTGGTTGGGCTGCGCTATCTGAACAACGTCCCCAACGCCGTACTGGTCCTCGGAGAGCAGGAAGAAACCGGAGAGCAGATCGCCGACCACGCGCTGGGCTCCGAAACCAATGGCTACGCCTGCCACCGTTGCCGGTGCCACCAGGCTCGTCACCGGCACCCGCAGGCGGAGCAGGATCATGAACACGGTGACGAACCACAGGATCCCCACAACGGCGCGCTCGAGTGCTTGCATCACTGCTCGCCGGCGCTTGTCCCGCTCGTCGATGGGCACACCGGCATCGAAAGCCGCTGCGCCGGCGGCACTGGCCCCGGTAGCGAACCGCCCGGCCAGCCAGTGCACGAAGCGGGCGGCGAGGACCGCGCCGATGGCAAGCAGCACGATCTGCAAGCCATCGCTGCGCCCCCAGCGGGAGAGATCGTCGAGATTCACGACCGCCAGGCCGGACCGGCCGATCGGATGGGCAGGCCATCGAGCGTGTTCGAGCCCGACGTACCGAACCACCTAGCTCGAGTGAGCATCACGTCGGATCATGCCCGATTTCGAGAATGCCGGTCTGCCAGACCGCCGGTCGGCGGCGTGAGAGGCTCCTGGCCATGCCCATCGCTGGCGCTCACATCGAGGTGATCGCCCGCCACGTGCAGGACGGCTACGAGCGCAGGGCGCGGCGCGACCGTGACTGGAACACCTGGTGGCCAAGGTGACCTCATCGCCGGCCGGACATGCCCCCTCGTGACCGAAGTCCTCTCCAGCCGGGTCATCTGTCACACCGAGACCCTGGCCGGCCTACGCCACTTCTACGAGGGCACTCTGGGGCTACGGATCTACCGTGAGTACGGCCGGAACGGTCGTGTCAGCGGGGTCGTGTACTTCCTCGGAGGTGGATTCCTAGAGGTTGCGGAGGCGACCATATCCTCGCCGCCGCTCACCCTCTGGCTGCAGGTGCCCGACGTCGGCGCCGAGGCCTCTCACCTGGAAGCCCTTGGCGTTGAGATCATCCAGCCACCGACGTCGATGTCGTGGGGTCTGGTCGAGCTCTGGGTGCGCGATCCGCAGGGAAACGAGCTACGACTCGTGCAGGTCCCCGCCGACCACCCGTTGCGCAGACGCGTCGATTGACGCCCGACCAACGACATGATCCGGGCCAACTTCATTCATGGGGCGCGGCCCGGCACGTGGTCCAGTAACCACTGTTCGAATTGTGGGGGCGGGAGCGGACGGCTCCAGTGATAGCCCTGGGCAAAGTCACAGCCGAACTGCTCGAGGATCCCGAGCTCGACGGGGGTCTCCACCCCTTCGGCCACCACGGTGAGAGCCAAGGCGTGAGCCAAGCCGATGACCGCGCTGACGATCGCCTCCACTTTGTCGTCGCTCCCGAGATCTGCGACGAAGGATCTGTCCAGCTTCAGACCGTCGAGGGGGAAGAGGCGGAGATAGCTGAGTGAGGAGTACCCGATGCCGAAATCGTCGACCTCGAGGCGCACGCCCAGCTCCTTCAAGGGCTGGAGCGCCGCCCAAGCCCTGTCTCCGTCCTCGATCAGCACTGTCTCAGTGATCTCGAGCGAGAGCGCGGATGGCTCGATCTCACTGTCCCGAAGGACGCCGGATACCACCTCGTGGAGATCGGGGTCCCCGAGCTGACGGCCGGACAGGTTCACTGACACGGTGAGCCCCAACTGAGGGAAGCGCTGGCGCCACTCGTGAGTCTGCCTCACGGCCTCTCTCATCACCCAAGCGCCGATGGACACGATCAGGCTGCTGTCCTCGGCGAGTGGGATGAACTCAGCGGGTGCCATCAGTCCGGACTCGGGGCGCTCCCAGCGGAGCAGCGCCTCGACGCCCATGACGGAGCTTCTGTCGAGCCGGAGGATGGGCTGGTAGTGCACCCGCAGCTCGTCCCTCTCGATTGCCCGGCTCAAGGCATCTTCGGTTGCGAGCCGGCTGACCGCTCGATCACGGGCGGCTTCGTCGAACAGCTCGTAGCCGGCTCCACCTCGTTGCTTCGCCCTCCACATCGCCGCCTCGGCGCTACGAAGGACGGCTTCCGGAGAGGTTTCCCGGGTCATCGCCACCGCAACCCCGATGCTGGCGGTCACCGAGAGCTCGTGGTCGTCGACGACCAACGGACCGCCGATCACGGAACCAAACCGCTCAGCGAGGACGACGGCGTGGCGCTCGTCGTCGAGATCCTCACAGACGACGGCGAACTCATCCCCCGGTAGCCAGCCGCCGGCGCCGAGCCGCCCCACTGTGTCCGAGAGGCGCAGGTGCGTTTGCAGGCGGGTAGACACATGAGCCAGCACTCGATCACCCACTTCACTCCCCAGACGCTCGTTGACCAGCGCGAAGTGGTCGAGGTCCAATACGAAGACGGCCAGCCCCATCCCCCGCCGAGAGGCGCGTGCCAACGCCGATCGGAGCTCGTCGACGAAGAGCGCTCGGTTGGGCAGGCCGGTAACAGGATCGTGCAGCTCTTGGTCGCCCGACCTGACCTCAGCGCGCGCCGAGAGGGCCTGCACTTGGACGAGGTAGTGCTCGAGGCTGTGCGGCGTGGCTTCGATCAAAGTGCTCGTGATGAGCGCCGCTACGACGCCACCGTCCGAGCGGATGAGCCTGCGCCGCCGCACCGTTACCGACCGCTCGGCGTCTTCGGTGATGGTGATGTCTTGAAGCCCGGACGCCACGAGATGATCCCGTGGCCGGTCCAGTAGGTCACAGAGCGCCTGGTTCACGGCCAGGAAACGTCCCTCCGGAGCCACCAAGGCCATGGGAACGACGGCGTGCTCGAAGGCGACGTCTCCGGAGCTCACGTGGGGTGGTCCTCGTGCCCTTTCAGGGGGTACAGATCCTGATGTGGGTATAAGGCCATCCGATGGTGTAGTCGACGCAGAAACCGCTCGTGACTTCGGCCCCCCCGAGATCAGCGTGGGCCACGCCGGGGTAGGAGACGAGGAGCAGAGACGCAGCGGCTACGAGCAGGCCACGAAGTAGCTTGACCATGAGAACCCTCCTGTGGAGCGACGATGCGGGAACACCAGCACCTAGGTACACGTCGGCAAGCGGGCGTGATTACAGAGATTCCGCGAAGTCCTGCCCTGGCGGAGGTGTGGCCAGAGGTAGCCGGGCGCCTGGTAGCGCTGCTGCGCCGACGTGGCGTCGATCGCGAGACAAGTGAGGACATCGTCCAGGAGGTGGCAACCCGGGCTCTGGTGCACGGGGTTCGCTTCGACGATGCCGCCGATCTCTCTCGGTGGGCGGCCACTGTGGCCCGTAACCTCGCCGTTGACCACGCCCGAGCGCAGCGCCGGTTCATCGAAGAGCCGCCTGAGGAGCGTCCCGCCACGGTTGAGCTGGCGTCGCTGGTCGAGCATCGCATCGCCCTCGCCGCAGTCCGTGAAGAGCTGGGCCGCTTCGCCGCCCATGAGCGCGCAGCCGTCCTCTCCCAGTTGAGCGGTCCGAGCGCCGGCAACCGCCGGGATGATGTTCGCCTCGCGGTTCAACGCCACCGTGCACGCGCCCGCTTGAAGCAGTTGCTCAAAGGCCTAGTCGGCGTGCTCGGGGGGCTCTGGGGCGGCCGGCGACTGGCACGGGGCGGGTCCAATGGCGCTGGCTTGTCGGCGGCGGCGCTGCCCGTGGCAGCGGTGTTGACCGTCTTGGGAGTCGTACTCCTGCCGCGCCCGGATGCCCCGCCTTCCCCGCCGGGAACACTGGTGCCGGCTGCTCAGTCACCGTCAGGAAAGAGCGATCCAGACACGTCCCTGGCGCCCAGAGCGCCCGCTGCCGGCGGTGCCGGGCACGACATGGCCCATCCCGCCCTGCCCTCGTCGCTCCCGCCTGCCTTGCCGGCGGCACCTCGCAGGGTCGGATCCGGTGACCCTTACGCTCCGCTCTATCGAGAAGTGAGAGCCGATGCCCCGGCGGTCCAGTTCATGGCGCTTCGTGTGGAGCCGAAGAAGGAAGACGATCCGATTGCCTGTGTCGATGGGACGCTGAAACCGGAGGGGACCTGCCTACACAAAGACGAGCCCTCTGCCAGGCTCTCGGGTCCTGGCAAGCCTCCTGCCGAGGCTCTGGGCGGCCTAGGCAACACGTCGGGCAACCAACGCTGACGGCGAGTCTTCCCGCGAGGGATCACCCATGAGCCGCCAACCGACCGGTGGGCTGATCGTTTGCGAGATGGTTTGGTCGTTAACTATCTTGCCGACGCACATACAGGCCGGAGCATTGGAGGAGAACCCATGAGATCACGCGTGTCTGTCGTCGTCTTCGCAGTGCTGGCACTACTGCTGCTCGCCGGCCAGCCGGCTGCCGGCGCTCGGAAGAACCCCGGTCTCAGCGGTGACTTCACCCTCATGCAGATGGTCCACACGCGGCAGTACCAGGACGTCGACCTGGGTATCGAGAATCCGAATCCCTGGGACGGGATGGAGCAGGGCGGACCTTTCCGCTACGCCGGCATTCCCTGCACGGGCAACGCGCCGGTGAACAACATCGCCACGAACCTCACCACGTACAACTCCCGGTTGCCGGGAAGCCGCTCACCGGCGTCCACCCGGAACCACCCCATCGAGTTCACGGTCAAGGGATCCAAGCTTGAGGGCACCATCGTGCTCACGGTCTGCAAGCGGACCGGCGGCCCCACGGATCCTTCCGACCCGATCCCGGACGGCGACAAGGAGAAGATCTTCTTCTCCTGGCAGGCCCAGTACCAGCGGACCTCGCCCGAGGAGGTGAGCTTCACCGGCACCTTCCGCATCACCGGCGGTACCGGAGTCTACGAGGACCTCAAGGGCAACGGTCAGATGAGCGGCTACCTGTTCTGCTTCGCCGCCGAAGGCTGCGCCTCACCCAGCATCGGTGAGTACCGCGACGCGCAGTACACGATGCAGGGCCGCTACAAGGACCCCACGGTCTGACCTCTTGACGCCATGGCCCAGGGAGCACGGAGCGCCAGAGACGGAGCGCTCCGTGCTTCCTTCGGCCACAGAGGTGCATCGCTATGTGGACGTAGAGGGATTCCACGGCTTCTTGGCCGTCGACGGCACGGGCCACCGCCTGGCGGCCGGTGGCCTCAGGGTCCAGCCCCGCCTCGACCGCGACACGATGGCCAAGCTGGCACAGGCAATGACCCGAAAGGAGCGGTTGCTGGGCCTGGCCGTCGACGGGGCCAAAGCCGGTCTGGCCTGCCACCCTGGCGACCCGGCCAAAGCGGAGGTCATGGGGCGGTTCCTCGGGTTCCTGCGCCCCTTCTTGCTCGAGCGGCTCTCGCTCGGCCCTGACCTCGGCACCGCCTGGGACGAGATCGAGCGCGTGGCTCGGGCCCAGGCCATCCCCTCGGTCAAGATCGCCATCGCCCGGGCCCAGGAGCTCGAGGATGCGGAGTTCTGGCGGCGGCTGCGGCTCCTCGACGCCGCCACGGACGGGACCAACCTCGGACAGCGGCGCGCCGGCCATGCCCTGGCCCACGCCGCCCTGGCGGCCAACGACCTGGCAGGCGGACCCGGCGCCGGCGCCCGTGTGGCCGTCCAGGGGTTCGGCACGCTCGGCCGGGGTGCGGTTCTCTCGCTGGTCCGCGCAGGGGCCGAGGTGACGGCCGTGGCTGACGAGAACGGATGTGTGATGTCAGACGCCGGTCTCCACACCGAGAAGTTGCTGGCCACGCCGCCCGGCACCTCCGTGACGGCCCACGCCTCGGAGGGAGCGGTGGCGGCACCGCCGCACGCCCTGTTCGACGTAGCTGCCGACGTGGTGGTGCTGGCGGCCTGCGAGGACGCCATGACGCTCGAGCGGGCTTGCGCGCTGCAGGCTCGGGTCGTGGCTGTGGGTGCCAACCTGGGCCTGGCCGTCGAAGTCGAGGAGGCCCTCCACCGCCTCGGGGTCCTGGTGGTCCCGGACTTCGTCGGAGGCTGCGGCGGCTCGGCCTCCATGGACGCGCTGTTCGGACCGCCCTCGTGCCCGACTGTGTCCGAGGTGCTGGCGCACGTGGCAGCCAGAATGTGGTCTCTGGTGCGTCAGGTCTGCGAGCTGGCGGCAGAGCGGGGGTCGACTCCCCGCCAGGCAGCGATGGCGCTTTGCGATGCGATGCCGGAGCAACCCGGAGCCAAGCCGTATGGGCGCTGGCTTACTGCCCCCGCTGCTCAGGCCAGCGCGGCGGATGGACGGCCGTGACGGCCGCCGAGGGGACCCGGCGCCTCGGCGACGGATGCACCCACGAGCGCGGCAGCATCGTCGACTCGAGGTTCCACGGCGACCGATACGCCACGCCGGCCAGCCGACGCATCTTCTGCGACGTCTGCCGCGTCCAGCGATGGCTGGACGTGGAGGCCGCACTGGCCCAGAGCCAAGCCAGCGTCGGCCTCATCCCCGCCGAGGCGGCGGACGCCATATCGGCGGCGGCCTGCGTCGAAGGCGTGGACCTGGTTGGGCTGCGTGAAGGGATCCGGCAGACGGGCCACTCGCTCGTGGCCATCCTCACCGCGCTGCAGCAGGCGTGCGAGGGCGAGGCCGGTGAGTACGTGCACTATGGAGCCACCACCCAGGACATCCAGGACACGGCCCAGGCCTTGGAGATGGCGGAGGTCATGGGAGAGATCGACCGCCACGTCGAGGACATCCTGGTCCGGCTGGTGGACCTTGCCCGGGAGCATCGCGACAGCCTCATGGTCGGGCGCACGCACGCCCAACCGGCGCTGCCCACCACCTTCGGGCACAAAGTGGCGGGCTGGATGGACGAGCTGCTCCGCCAAGCCGAGCGGCTGCAAGCCAGCCGGCCCCGTGTGCTGGTCGCTCAGCTGTTCGGAGGGGTGGGCACCATGGCCGGCTTCGGCGGGGTCGGGCCCGAGCTGCTCGAGCGCTTCGCCGGCCGTCTGTCGCTCGGCGTGCCGGTGATGCCCTGGCACGTGGCACGGGACCGTGTCGCCGAGTACCTGACCATCCTCGCCATGTTGACGGCCACTCTGGGGCGGATCGCCGACGAGGTGCGCACCCTCTCCCGCCCCGAGTTCGACGAGCTCGAGGAGGGATGGGAGTACGGGCTGGTCGGGAGCAGCACCATGCCCCACAAGCGCAACCCCGAGGACTGCGAGCAGGTCGTGGTCCTCGCCCGCCTGGCCCGGGCCAACGCCGCCCTCGGGATGGAGGGCATGGTCCAGGAGCACGAGCGTGACTCGCGGGGGCTTCGTCTGGAGTGGGTGGCGGTGGCCGACACCTCCCACCACACCCTGGCTGCGCTGGCGTTGCTGAGCCAGATGCTGAACAGCCTGAAGGTCCACGACGACCGGATGGCCGAGCACGCCCACGCCGCCGCTGAGGTCATCTGCTCGGAGGCCTTGATGCTGGCTCTGGCGCCCCATGTGGGCAAGCAGAGCGCCCACGCCCTCGTCTACGACCTCTCTCAGCAGGCCCAGAGCCAGAAGCGGCCATTGCGAGAGGTGCTGGATGACAGCGCCGAGGTCACCGCCAGCCTCGAGCCCGGCCAGATCGAAGCCGCCTTCGATCCGCTCCGCCACCTCGGATCGGCGGGCACCATGGTCGACCGGACCATCGCCTTGGCCGAGGCGTGGGTTGGGGACCGGCGACCCGGCACGCGACGACACCAGGTCCGAGCCCAAGTCCGAGGCCCGGCCCGAGGAGACGCTCACGCCACCTGAGCCGACCCTGGGCGAGGTCGAGGAGATCCTCCTTCCCCGCGACCTCTACGGCCGGCTCGTCGCCCACGCCCGGCGGAAGCTCACACGTCGCTACTTCCCCGGGGAGGAGCGCGAGCCCAAGGCCTATGGGCTGCTGGGCGCCCGGCTGTCAGGCGGCAGGGCGGAGTTAACCAGCATCTTCCCGCTGACCCGCAACCTCCGCTACCGGCCGGACGTCAAGGCCCACCTCGACCAGCTCATGGAGGAGACGGCCTTTCCCTCAGAGACCCCGCTACACAAGCGGGGCTGGGTGGCCGACCCGGCCGAGGTGCTGGCCGCCCAGCGGGCCTGTGACGAGACCGGAGCCGCCTTGTTCGGCAGCTACCACATGCACCGGGTGGCCTGGGAGCACGACCCCCGGCGGGACGGCTGCACGGCGGTCGACACGAGGTTGGCCGCCGACTCAGGTATGTGGGTGCTCATCCTGTCCATGGTCGATCCCCGCAACCCGACCCTCCGAGCGTTCTACGAGGCCAGGAACGACGCAGAGAGGCCCATCCACCTGATGCCCGGGACGGAGCTGTAGGAGGGGTCCCGGCCAGGCTGGCCCGTGCCCGACGCCCGGAAATGTTCGAACATCTGCAGAGGTTGACAGGTGGACGCGGCGCACGGGCCGGCCATCTGGGATGAGCGGTGGTCGTCGGCGATTCTGCCGAGAGAAGAGTCTAAGGAGGTAGGAATGTCACTTGGAGACATCGGCCGGCTGCTCGTTGGCTTGGCCGCCGTGCTGGCGGTGCTCGGCGGCGTGCTCCTGCTCGCCGCCCGTGTCGGGCTTGGCCGCCTTCCCGGTGACCTGAGTTTCGGCAGCGGCGGAATGCGGGTCTACGTCCCGCTGGCCACCTGCCTGGTCCTGTCGCTGATCGCCACCATTGTCCTGAACCTGGTCATACGGCGATGACCGGAGACGATGAAGTGGCCGGCATCGTGCAGGCGGCGGAGCCGGTATGAGCGAGGTCGTCGCTTGTCCAGCGTGCGCCAAGAAGAACCGTGTCCCCGCTGACGCTGGGGGATCGCCTCGGTGCGGAGCGTGCCGGGCGCCCCTTCCGTGGTTGGCCACCGCCGGCGACGACGACTTCGATGTCGTCGTCTCGCAGGCTCCCATACCTGCGTTGGTCGACCTGTGGGCGCCGTGGTGCGGCCCTTGCCGGTTTGTGGGTCCCGCCGTGGAGCAGGCCGCTCGAGTGTTCGCCGGGCGTTTGAAGGCAGTGAAGGTCAACGTCGACGAAGCCCCCGGCGTCTCAGCCCGCTTCGGCGTGCAGAGCATCCCCACATTGCTCATCGTGGACGGCGGAAGGGTGGTTGCCCGACAGACCGGCGCCCTGCCGAGTGACGCGCTCCTAGATTGGGTTGAACGGGCTCTTGCGCCCAGCGCCCGAAGGTGAGGCGGCAACAGCACTCAGCGAGCTCAGCCGAGCGATGTGCCCGCAGCGCTCGTCTACAACCCAACGACCGGCGTGGAGAGGGCCTCAGTCGTCGAACTGAGGCTGGCCTCGGGTGGACCGCTTCAGCTCGCTGAAATGGGGGTTGGACCCAGGGTGAGGACAGCGTCCCAGAGGTCGACGGCTTCCCGACCCGTGGGAGCCCGACTGATCACCGGTCCGAAGAAGCTCGGTCCGTCCGGTGGTGAGAAGCTCAGCACCGGCGTGCCGATGTTGCCGCCGCATCGGTCGAGGGCTTCCTTGGTCTCGGCTCTGATGACGTCGTCGTACTCGGTCGACGCCGCAGCCCCAGCCAGCGCAAGGGGATAGTCCAGCTCAGCCAGAACCCGCTCCACTCCGCTCGGCTCGTCGAAGGCGACGGCGTCTCCCTTGTTGTGAATCGTCGTACCGAGTGCCGAGTACAGAGGAAGCACGCAGTCGTGGCCAAGTTGTGCACGGGCAGCGGCGGCAACTCGCAATAGCTCGAGGCCCCGAGTGTGCCCTCGCATGTAGTCGGCGGGAAACTCTGTGTCGTAGTCCCTGTCCTCGTTCGCGATGCGCAGGGAGAAGAACCGCCAGTCCACCTCCATGGGCTTCTCGGCGAGCACGTTGACCACCCACCTCGAGGTGATCCATGCCCAGGGGCAGACGGGCGCCGCTCTCGAACTCGTTCGACCTAACAGCGAACGCGGGTTCGACGCCTGCTCCGGACGGATAGGCTCGCCGCCGTGAGCGCGGTCGTCTCCCGCCCGACCGATCCAGTACCCCCCGCCCGCGGCTGGGACGACCGCTTTCACCCCGCGGTATCCACATGGTTCAAACGGCGCTTCCCCGAAGGTCCTACCGATCCGCAGCGAGAGGGCTGGCCGCACATCGCTGCCGGCGAGGACACCCTGATCGCCGCGCCCACCGGGTCGGGCAAGACGCTGGCGGCGTTCCTGGTTTGCATCGACCGCCTGTACCGCGCCCACGAGGCCGGTGAGCCCATCGACGGTGTGGCCCGGGTGGCGTACGTCTCGCCGCTGAAGGCGCTGGCCGTCGACATTGCCGAGAACCTCCAGCGGCCGATCACCGAGATCGCCGAGGTCGCCGCCGAGCTCGACCTCCAAGCCCCCGAGATCACCTTCGGCGTGCGCACCGGTGACAGTACGAGCGCGGAGCGGTCCCGCATGGTGCGCAAGCCGCCCAGTTTCGTGATCACGACGCCCGAGTCGCTCTACCTGCTTGTCACCAGCCAGCGCGGTCGCCGCGCCCTGCGCACCCTGGAGACGGTGATCGTCGACGAGATCCACGCCGTGGCAAGGGACAAGAGGGGCTCACATCTCGCCCTCACCCTGGAGCGCCTTGAGGCCCTGTGCGATGCACGCCCGAACCGGGTGGGTTTGTCGGCCACGCAGCGGCCCATCGAGTCGGTGGCTCGCCTGCTGGTTGGAGACCGGCCGCTTCCCGCCGTGGTGGACACCGGTCACCAGCGCCGCCTCGACCTCGCCGTCGAGCTGCCCGAAGGCGAGCTGGAGGCAGTCACCAGCGCCGAGCAGACGTCCGACGTGCTCGACCGCATCGCCACCCTCGTGAGGCAGCACAGGACCACGCTCGTCTTCGTCAACACGCGCCGCCTGGCCGAGCGCTTCGCCCATCAGCTCGGAGAGCGGCTCGGCCAGGACGCCGTGTCCGCCCATCACGGCAGCCTCTCCAAGGAACGTCGCCACCGGGTGGAGACCCGCCTCCGCGCCGGGGAGTTGAAGGCGTTGGTGGCCACGGCGTCGCTCGAGCTCGGCATCGACATCGGCCCTGTGGAGCTGGTCTGCCAGATCGGCTCGCCACGGAGCATCGCCACCTTCCTGCAGCGAGTGGGCCGGTCCAACCACTCCCGAGCAGGCGTGCCAACCGGCCGGGTCTACCCCTTGACCCGGGATGAGCTGATGGAGTGCGCCGCCCTGCTGGCCGCGGTGCGAGCCGGGCGCCTGGACGCTATCGAGGTTCCCCGCTCGCCCCTCGACATCCTGGCCCAGCACATAGTGGCCGAGGTCGCCGGCCAGGAGTGGCGCACGACGGACCTGTACGACCTGGTGCGCCGGGCCGCTCCCTACGCTGGCCTGAGCCGCGAGCACTTCGACGAGGTGGTGGATCTCGTTGCTCGGGGGGCGGAGACAGCGCGGGGCCCCCGTGGTCGTTACGTGCACCACGACACCGTGAACGGCGAGCTGCGGGCCCGGAAGGGCGCTCGGCTGGCCGCCCTCACCTCGGGTGGAGCCATCCCCGAGATCGGTGACTACCGGGTGGTGGCCGAGCCGGACGACACCTTCGTCGGCACCGTCAACGAGGACTGGGCGGTGGAGTCGATGGCAGGCGACATCTTCCTGCTGGGCACGCACTCGTGGCAGATCCGCCGGGTCGAAGACGGAGTGGTACGGGTGCGCGACGCCGGCGACACCCCGCCCACCGTGCCCTTCTGGCAGGGCGAGGCGCCGGCGCGCACCATCGAGCTCTCCGAGGAGGTGTCGAACCTGCGCCGGCGCGTCGACCGGTTCCTGGCCGAGGGCGACCCTGACGGCGCCCGCACCTGGCTGGTACGGGCCACTGGGATCGAGAAGGGGGCGGCGACCATGCTGGTCGACTACTGCGCCGCAGGTCGGGCCGCTCTGGGTGCTACTCCCACCTTCGACACCTTGGTGGTGGAACGGTTCTTCGACGAGACCGGTGGGATGCAGCTCGTCATCCACTCGACCTACGGGGGCCGGATCAACCGTGCCTTCGGGCTGGCACTGCGCAAGAAGTTCTGCCGCACGTTCGACTTCGAGTTGCAGGCGGCCGCCAACGACAACGCCATCGTCCTGTCCCTCGGCCCCCACCACAGCTTCCCCCTCGACGACGTCTGCCACTACGTGAAGAGCGGGACCGTCGAGGAGACGCTGCAGCAGGCCTTCCTCGATGCGCCCATGTTCATCTCCCGTTGGCGCTGGAACCTGAACCGGGCCCTGCTGGTGCTGCGGTTCCGGGGGGGACGCCGCAACCCGCCGCCCATCCAGCGCATGGAGTCCGACGACCTCATGGCCGCCCTGTTCCCCCAGGCTGCGGCGTGCCAGGACAACCGGGTGGGCCCCGTGGAGATCCCCGATCACCTCATCGTGCGCCAGACCGTCTACGACACGCTGCACGAGGCGCTCGACGTCGACGGCCTGCGCACGCTCCTGGAGAAGATGGAGGCTGGCGAGGTGGCGGTGCACACTGTCGACACCACCGAGGCGTCGGTGTTCGCCCACGAGATCCTCACCGCTCGGCCCTACGCCTTCCTGGACGACGAGGAGCTGCAGAACCGCCGTACCAACGCCGTCGTTCTCCGACGGGGGCTCCCGGTGGACCTTACGTCGATCGGCCGGCTCGACCCCGATGCCATCGCCCGGGTCCACGACGAGATCGTCCCCCGGCCCGAGACGAGTGACGACCTGCACGATCTCCTCTCCTCGCTGGTGATGCTGCCCCCCCGAGAGGAGTGGGCCGGGCTGTGGCAGGAGCTCGTGGACCGAGGAAGGGCTCTCACCGTCCTCGACGGTGGCCGCCCGCTCTGGTGCGCCACCGAGGGCGCCGAGGACGCCCGCCTTGCCCTGGAGGGCGACGACACCGCCGTCCTCGCCGCAGTGCGGGGTCACCTCGAGCTGGCCGGGATCACCACCGTCGATCGACTGGCGGCAGGCACGGGGCTGCCCACCGGTCGGGTGGCGTCGGCCATGGCCGTGCTCCAACAGGAGGGTCTGGCCATCCAGGGCCGCTACTCACCCGGCGCCGATGATGCCGAGGATGTGGAGTGGGTGGCCAGGCGCCTGCTGGCCCGCATGCACGCCTACTCCCGCCAGGTTCGTCGTGCCGGCGTGGATCCGGCCACTG
>JALYGF010000002.1 GCA_030777325.1 Actinomycetota bacterium
CTTCGCCGCGAACAGTCCCACCGGGCCGGCGCCGAACACCACCACCACGTCGCCTTCGACGATGTCGCCCAGCTGCGCCCCGAAGTAGCCGGTGGCGAGCGCGTCGGTGAGCAGCACGGCGTCCTCGTCGTCCATCCAGTCGGGGATGAGGCTGGGCCCGACGTCGGCGAAGGGAACCCGCACGAACTCGGATTGGCCCCCGTCGTAGCCACCGGCGGTGTGTGAGTAGCCGTAGATGCCGCCCACGGCGGTGGCGTTGGCGTTGACGTTGTGGCAGTTCGAGTGCAGGCCGCGGGCGCAGAAGAAGCACGACCCGCAGAAGACGTTGAACGGCACCATGACCCGATCGCCGCGCTTGAGGTTTCGGACCGACGGGCCCACCTCTTCGACCACGCCGATGAACTCGTGCCCGAAGGTGGTGCCGACGCGCGTGTCCGGGACCATCCCGTGGTACAGGTGGAGGTCTGAGCCGCAGATCGCCGCCAGCGTCACCCGCACGATGGCGTCGTTGGGGTGCTCGATGGGAGGGACGTCCTTCTCCTCCACCCGGACCTTGTACGGGCCGCGGTACACCATCGCTCGCATCACTGCCCCCTCGACCATGTGGTCAGCCGGGCGAACGAGTGCGTCACCAGCGGTCGACCAACGCCAACGAACCCTCCCATCGCACTGTTGTGTCCCAACCCGAGGCGACTCAACCGTCCCGCTGGGTGCCCGAAGCGGCCACGACCTTGGCGAGGCGACCGGTCGGGTCGTGCAACCACGGCCGCACCTCGACCATCGCCGGGCGCCGGGGCGGTTCGCTGAAGCCGAACCCCGCCGGCTGGTGGAAGGTACCGACCCGGCCGAGGTCCCGGCCGTCCAGGGACGCTTCGGCGGCCACCACCCGGCGGTACGTGTCGGCGCGGTACCACTCCTGCACGCCGGTGGGGCTCACACCCCAGGTCCGCACCCCGAGCAGCACGCCGGCGAGCAGCCGCTCGAGCTGACGGACCTGCGTCCGGCTCCGTACTGCGACGAGAGGGATCCGCCACCGCTTGCCGCCGCGCATGGTGATCCGCAGCTCACCGGCGGTGACGGACAGCAGGGCATCGTCCAGGCAGCACTTCAGGGGCACGACGTCCACGGTGTCGAAGCGGTAGACGGCGGTGATGAGCTCGGCCGCCTCGGGGCGATCGACCAACAGCGCCCGCCGCCCGTCCGGGGAGGCCCACATCACGTCGTCCATCGGCCCGATGGGCGACTCCTCCCAGTGGCCCACGACGAAGCGGTGTCCCGAGCTGAAGCCTGCGCTGGCAATGGTGCCCCGCAACTCGCAGCTGAACCCAGGCGCCGAGCGTCTCCTCACCGGTCTCGCTCGTCCGCTTGGTGATGGACCAGGCGAACCGGGCCGAGACGCGCGTCCACACCGGGCGAGTAGCCGACCAGCGGGAGACCAGACGGCGCCGGGAGCCCGGCGGCGGCGAACAGGTCCTCTTCCAGGGCGACCACCTCGGCATGGTGCAGTCGCCAGGGCTGGTGCTCGACGGGCACGGTCGCCAGCGCTCCGGCGAGGGTCGTGTACGCCCGCCAGCGCCCGGTGAGGAAATGGTCGCGCTCGGAGGCCTCGGCGACGGACAGCGGTGGCCCCGGCCGCACGACGATCCGGTGCCCCGCCGGGCGACACGGTCGACGCCGCCGGGCGGTGTAGGTGATCGTCTCCCCCGTCTTCACGGCCATCGCCGACCATCGGTACGGCACGCCGGTTCCCGCCCATGCCGTCACCACGGTCACGGCACTGTCCGCGTCGAGCGAGAAGAACCAGAGACCGTCGACGCCTCCGGGGCCGCGTACGTAGGTGCGGAGGTTGGTCTCGGGGAACCGGGAGAGCGAGGGCAGGGCAGGCAGGGGAGGAAAGCGGAACCCCTCCACCAGGAACGGGGTGATGCTCACCCATGCCTGGCCCTCCCAGAGGTCGGGCTCCAACCCGGCGGGAAGCCGGGACGCCACCACCTCGGGGGGGAAGGGCCAGTGGAGGAAGGTGACGTGGCGCCAGGACTGGGCCACCGCCGGCCATCGCACCGGCTGTTCCGGCAGTGCCCCGGCCATCGCTCCCCTACCTCCGCCGGCCGGCGGTCAGTGGACGACCAGGGCCCGGTGGCCGGCCCACCGATGGACACCCGAGCCGGAGCGCTGGGTAGGGACTCCGCATGGGTGAGTGCCGCTTGCAGGTGCGCAGCGGCGCCCTGACCTTCCCCGTGCGCACCGCAGGGCCCGACGGCGGCGAGCCGGTCATCCTCCTCCACGGTTTTCCGCAGGCGTCCGCGACCTGGTCGCCGTACCTCGCCCGCCTGTCATCTGCCCGCCTTCGCGCCATCGCACCCGACCAGCGAGGTTACGCGGCGACGGCCCGGCCCACCGCGGTGGACCAGTACTCCGTCGATCACCTCGTCGCCGACGTTCTGGGCATCGCCGACGGCCTTGGCGTCGACCGCTTCCATCTCGTCGGCCACGACTGGGGAGGCATCGTCGGGTGGGCACTGGCGTCGTCGTACCCCGAACGGCTCCACGGCCTGACCTCGGTGTCGGTTCCGCATCCACGCGCGTCGTCGTGGTCCATGTGGCGAAGCCTCCAGCTGGCGCGTTCGTGGTACGTGGCGCTCTTCCAGATCCCGCAGGTCCCCGAACGACTCCTGACCACCCGCGACGCCGCGCTGCTGCGTCGGGTGCTGCGCTCCTCGGGGCTGCCCGACGCCGACGCGGACGCCTATGCCGACACCATGGTGCAACCGGGAGCGATGGGGCGGATCACCGTGCCTGCGCTGCTCGTGTGGAGTACGAACGACATCGCCCTCTCGGCGCCGTCGGGGCCCGGGCCACCGGGAGAGAGGTCCACGCGCCGTACCGCTTCGAGGTGCTGGAGGGGGCCAGTGACCGGATCCCCGAGACGCGCGTCGAGGAGCTGAGCTGGCTCCTCTTGGACCACGTCCGCACCCACGCAGCGCCTTCGGCCGTATGAAGCGGCCACGGCTGGTCCTGTGGCGCGGTCTGGAATCCTGGCTGGCGGAGGTCGTCAGCTTGGAGCTCGGCGTCGACCGCCTCGACGCCGCCGGCACCCAGATCGGAGCCGACCCACTCCCCTATCGCCTCGACTACCGGCTGAGCACCGGTCCCGCCTTCGTCACCCAGCGCCTGAGCGTCGAGGCGGTGGGCGACGGCTGGGCCAGACGGATCCACCTGGCCCACCGTGGCGACGGCACCTGGACGTGCGAGGCGGAGGAGCAGGGGGAGCCGCCGCTCGGTGCCGCCGGAGGCGATGTCGGGGCCCTGCGTGGAGCGCTCGACTGCGACCTGGCGCGCTCGCCACTCACCAACCTCATGCCCGTTCGTCGCCACCACTTGCACGAGCGCCCCGGCCGGGTGGACTTCCTCATGGCATGGGTCTCGGTTCCCGACCTCGCCGTGCGCCCCTCGGAGCAGCGCTACGTGCATGTGCGCCGTGGCGACGACCTGGCCGTGGTGCGCTACGAGGGTCGCCATCGGGACTTCGTGGGTGATCTCACCTTCGACCCCGACGGCATCGTCGAGACCTACCCTCATCTCGCGTCTCGGGTGAGAGCGCCATGACCGTCACCGGTCGACTCTCGACATCGCCCGGCGGATCGTGACCGACACCTCGGGCGGTGCGCTCACCGTCGACAGCCGTCCGGGACGAATGGTCTCCCGGGTCGTCCTTGCCCTGGTGGCGCCCCCGTGAGGCTCCTGCGCAACCGGGTACGGCCGGAGCGCCTACCGGGTTGAGCGGATCTCGGCGCTGTGCTTTCAGGACCAGAACTCGTCGAAGCGATAGTCGTCCTCGCTGATGAACCAGGCCTCGGTGACCCGGCCGTCCTGGACGTGGTACACCTCCACGCCCCTGGCTCCGTCGAGGGTTCTTCCCTCCCGCTGAGCCGAGATGCTGCTCAGCGCCACCCCGTGATGGTCATCGGCGACGATGTCGTGCAAGTCCAGGTGGAAGGTTCCTCCGCTGAGCTCGAAGAGCTTCCCGAAGAAGCCGAAGACCCCGTCGACGCCGCGGTACTCACCGGAGAGGAGGTTCCGGCCGGCCACGTGCAGGACGATGTCAGCGGAGAACACCTCGTTCCTGATGGTGTCCAGGTCACCCCTGCTGAAGGCGTCGTAGCCCTTGCGCAGGAGCTCGGCGTTGGGATGTGGCATCTCGTTACCTCCGTTCAGGCTGGCACTTCGTCCCTCCCACCATGTACCAAGCGGATCGGTTTGACCAGAGGAAGGCAGGGATCCTCCTGATCGACCGCCCTCGTCGGATCAGCCCCCCGCGGCCGGGCTCCGAGCTGAGTGAGCATTCCGAAGGCGTGCGGTGACGGCGGCGGAGAGGCCGGCCTACGGACCGGCGGATGGTCGCGGACCGGTAGCGATCACGTCGCGAAGGAAGCTGACGAGACGATCGACGTGGGCGTCGAAGGTGAAGTCGCGTCGTCGCGACCAGACGTTGTCGCGCAAGACCGCCATCCGGTCACGATCGCGCAATTGCGCGATCAGGTCGTCGGCGTCCTGCCAGAAGACACCGAGATCACCCTCGCGTGCCAGCGTCTGGGTGGCCACGATCGATCCGGTGTTGTCACGCTGGATCATTGGCACTCCCGCCGCGGCCAGCGTCCCCATCCGTGCCGGGTAGTTGAGGTCGTCCCAGCTCGCCGCGTAGGGGTCGCCAAGGTTGTCGCTGCGGAAGCTATGGAGCCACCCGGCGTCGTAGCGGGAGAACTCGGCCACCCAGTCGCTCTGGTCGACCTGGGGATGCAGGTGGAAATGAGCAGGGGCCAAGCGCTGCACGTCGGTCACCCATGAGCGCATCTGTGCCGCAGCCTTACCGCTGTAGAGGTGTACGTGGATGTCGGCAGCGGCGAGCGCGGCGACCACCTCCGGCGTGGGGCCCATCGGACGCCCTGGGATGACCGTGTGCAGGGCGCCGTCCCGGACGGAAAGCAGCGGCGACCGCTCGCCGGACAGCCATTCAGCCTTCGGCAGGTCTCCGTCGACCACCAGGGTCGGGCGGTGCCGGCTGGCGGGCACCGTCGCCGCGAACCATTCACGCAGCTCAGGGCTGGAGTAGATCACCCCGTCGGAGCGGGTATGCAGCTCGACGAGCTCGCGCCACAGGCCGTGCTCTTGAGCGAAGAAGGGGCCTTCCTTGAAGTGCCAGACGAAGGGGACGCCGAGGTCGGCGGTCAGCACCTCGTGGGCGAAGCGGATGGTCTGCCAATTGAGCAGGGCGTAGATGACATCGGGACGCAGCCGCCTCACCGCTTGGCGCCAGCCGTCGCTGGGAACCTCGGCGACGTGGCCGAAAGGCAACGGCCCTACGGTGTTGAACCACACGGGGCTGTCGGTCCACAGGCCGTGCAGCTCGTGCCCCCGCTCCTCGATCAAGAGGATCCGCTCGGGGTTGTGGGCCAACTCACCGACCAGCAGCACCCGCAGTCCGTCGGCCGCGCGGGGCGTGGATGGCCGCTCCCGAAAGCGGCGGTAGTGCTCCACCTCGTCGTGGAGATGGCCCACGGTGGAGTGCAGGCGGAGCGGTTCTTGCACCTGGAACCGGGAGCGGTAGGTGTTGAGCCCACCCCATGGCTCGCGCAGCGCCTTGTGGCGTTGCCGGGGATGGCAACCCCACTGACAGCTGACCCGACCGGTCTCGATCGCCGACCCGAGCGAGAGCAGTCGGGTCCAAAGCATGCGGTCGAGGTCGTCGGTGGTGAGCTCGGAGCGTTCGATCCACCGCTCGGCGGTCCGGCGGTGCGCGACCTGAACGAGCTGCAATGGTTCACCCTCGATTCGCCCCGCCGAGGTCGTGACCTGGTGATGACGCACGCCGGCCACAGCAAGGACGGCCTCCGGCGCAGCTTCGAGGGCGGTGGTGAGCGACTTCAAGTGGTCGACGTAGTACACGTCGTCCGAGGGCAGATAGGCGATGTAGTCCCCGCCTGCGCAATCCAGGCCGCGATTGAGGGCGGCACCCAGACCGCGGTTCTGATCGAAGACCTCCAGACGAACCCGCGGGTCGTCGAGCGCGCCGCCGAGCGCCTGACGGCTGTCACCTGGTGAGCCGTCGTCCACCACGATCAGCTCCCAGTCCGGGTCGCTCTGGACCAACAGCGACGCCACCGCCCCAGGCAGGAACGCCTCCTGGTCATAGGTGGGCATCACCACGCTGACCCGCACCGCCGGCTTCGGCTGCTTGCCCATGTGGCTCACGCTCGTCGCTTCCCTTCTCCGGCACCGAGGCCAGGTCCGAGCCGCAGCTCGCGAGCCCAGGAATGTAGAGGGCGTGAACGGGATCGGCGACGAGGTGACGCCGGTGCGGTCCGCTGGAGGCCCCGTGGGTACGATCCGGCGCCGAGTCGCTGGGGCTCAGCAAGGTGAGACTGGGGGGCCATGAGCGAAGCGGCGTCGGGACGGCACGACGTCGTCGTGGTCGTGCTGGCGGCAGGGCATGGAAAGCGCCTGGCCCAGGCGGGAGGGCCGGGACCGAAGTGGCTCACCGACGTCGGCGGGGTACCGATCGCCGAGCGCCAACTGACGGCGATCGAACAAGGACTCGGTCCCGACACGGAGGTCGTCGTCGTGATCGGTCATGCCGCCGATCGAGTCGAGCGGTTCTGCCGGGAACGGGCGACCCGCAGTCCCCTGCGCCAGCGTCTGGTGCACAACGACAAGTACCTCGAGTGCAACAACTGGTACAGCCTCCTCATCGGGCTGGATGCGATCGAGGGGAGCCTCGAGGACGATCAGGTCCTCGTCGTGTTGAACAGCGACCTCTTCGCCCTCCCGCCATGGACCGCTGCTTTGTTGCGCGTCGCCGCCGAGCTCGACGACGTCCCCGGGTTCCTCGCCGTCGACGTCGCCCGTCCCATCACCGAGGAGGCCATGAAGGTCGCTGCCGGCCCGAAGGACGCTGCCGGGCGGCGGTGGTGCACCGCCATCGGCAAGGTTGGAGTGCGCGATCCGGTGGGCGAGTACGTGGGCTTGTCGGCGCTGGCGCCCTCCGGGCGGGCGCTCCTCCACGACGCTCTTCGAACGTTCACCGACGAGGCGGCCAGGGCTGATGCCTGGTACGAGGAGGCCTTCCAGGAAATCAGTACGGCGTCACCGTTCCTGACCGTGTTGCCGACCCCCTCGTCCGACTGGGTCGAGATCGACGACGCCGAGGACCTGGAGATCGCCGAGCGACTGGGGGAGCGCTTTCCTCAGCTCTGAGCCCACAGCGCGTCGACCAGAACGGTCGCCTCCGCCTCATCCAGCGCCGAGCTCTCGAGGACGGTGAACCGACCGGGCCGGGTGGACGGCGCTCGCAACAACGCGGCAACAACGTCCTGGTGCGAGAGCCCGAGGTGCCTGGGGTGATGCGGCAGTCCGAGGTTCACCAAGCACTGGCGGAAGCCCTCCACGTCCAAACCGTGGAGCGCCACCGACACGAGCGAGGCGAACGCCACCTGGGCGCCGTGGTGAGCCCGTCCCCCGAAGAGGAAGTCGATGGCATGGGAGATCTTGTGTTCGGCACCGGAGACGGGTCTCGAGGTGCCGACGGCCATCATGGCAAAGCCGGAGGTGACCAGGGCTTGGGCCAGGAGGCCGACCAGCGCAGGGTCGACGCGCTCGGGTTCGAGCGGCTCCCCCAACAGGGGCTCGATCAACAGGAAAGACTCCGCCGACAGGTGCCAAGCAGCGTGGTTGATCTGCTCCACTCCGGCGATGGAGGCCAGCTTCCAGTCGTACAGAGCGAGGGGATTCGAGAGGAGGTCGCCGATGCCGGCCCGCAGCGAGGCGATGGGTGCCTTGACCAAGGTGGGCCGGGAGAAGAAGGCGAGGCAGGGAGCGACCGCTTCGAGGCTCTCGGTCAACCCGCCAACGGCCTCGGGAAGCACCGAGACAGGAGAACAGATGCCGTCGTGCGACAGCTGCGTCGGGACGGCGATGAACGGGATGCCGGCTCCGACAGTCACCAGCTTGGCTGCGTCCAGGCAGCGCCCGCCACCTATGGCGACGACCGCGTCAGCGCCGCGTGCCGCCCAGCTGCAGCAGCGGGCCCAGCCCCGGGTGGCGTGTCGCCCGGGGAAGGCGATGCCGGTCGCTCCGGAGATGTGTCGACGGAGCGCTTCACCGTGCGCCGAGGCGACGAGGAAGGGTCGCTCCACGTTGTTCGCCCGTAACCACTCGGCAAGCTCTTCTGCGGCGTCGTCCTCGTCGTAGGTCGACGCCGAGATGGTGATCTCGGGCGGCGTCGTGGTACGGGTGACGACGTAGATGGTCCCCGGAGGCTCAGCAGGGAGGACGGGGATGTCGATGAGGTAAGGCGAGGCGCTGGGAGCCGACGGTTGTTCGGCTGTCCCGCTAACCCCGTGCATCAAGGTGCCTGATGGTCCAGTACATGCGATGCACGGCGGTGACCGTCCCCAGCACGGCGACCACGGCAAGGCCGATGAACGCCGCTCCGAACAATCCGGCGACGACGAGGATGAGCATGCGGGTGTCCCGTCCGGCGATTCCCACCTGGCAGTCGGTGCCCACGGCCTGCGCCTTGGTGCGGGTGTAGCTCGTCATGAACGTTCCGACCAGGGCAGCGAACCCGACCGGTGCCAGAGAGGAGATGTCCGAGAACGTCAGTCCGACGACCAACGCCGCATCCGTCCAACGGTCGAACACGTGGTCGAGGTAGGAGCCGGACTTCGATGCACGACCGGTGGCCCTGGCCAGATCGCCGTCGATGCAGTCGGTGAGCGATCCGAGCAATGTCAGGATCGCTCCGACCACGAACGCCCGGCGGGCGAAGGCGAGACCTCCGGCGAAGGAAAGCGTGGCGCTGGCGTAGGTGACCTGGTTGGGACTCACCGGCGTCCCGGCCAGGGCCGCCGCCGCGGGGACCGACAGAGGTCGGTACACATACCGGGTGAGCGCGTAGCCGATCTCCACACCCACCCCCCTCTCGAGCCGCGAACCCCCCTGGCGCTGTTTGCCCGACGGACCTGAAGGTCTACATGGCCAGGTGGCCTCCCGTCCATGAGAGAGGACTCAGCGGTGCAGTTCGCCGCCGTACCCCAGCGCCGAGCAGTATGCCCATGGTGCTGAACCGTGATGCCCTGGTGGTGGGTTTCGACCTCGACATGACCTTGATCGACCAGCGAGTCGGGATCGCCTCGGCGATGGCGGCGCTGGAAGCGGAGATCGACGCCGGCATCGACGTGCAGTGGGTGATCGACAACATCGGCCCGCGGCTCGAGACGGTCCTCGCCAGATGGGTCGCCCCTGACGGAATCGAGGGTGCGGCGTCGAGGTACCGGGAGCTCTTTGGCGCCGTCGGAGTGGCCACGACCCGAGCCATGCCGGGAGCGGCGGGCGCGGTGGATGCCGTCCACGCAGCCGGCGGGAAGGTCATCGTTGTCACGGCCAAGTACGAGCCCCACGCCTGGGAGGGCCTCCGCGCCGTTGACCTCGAGCCGGACGCCGTGTTCGGGTGGCGGTTCGGCCCGGACAAGGGCGACGCGCTGCTCGCCCACCGAGCGGAGATCTATGTCGGGGACCATCC
>JALYGF010000003.1 GCA_030777325.1 Actinomycetota bacterium
AGGATGGACTCCAGCTCGGCGATGGTCTCCCGCAGCTTGGCCATCTCCTCCTCGAGCTCGGCCCGGCCGAGCCGGGTGAGGCGCCCCAGGGTCATGTCGAGGATGTGGTTGGCCTGGATCTCGGTGAACTCGAAGGGCGCCACCATGAGCCCGACACGGGCCGCTGCTCGGTCGGCGGAGCCTCGGATCAGCTCGATGATGAGGTCGATCATGTCCAGCGCCTTGAGCAGGCCCTCCACAATGTGGGCCCGATCCTTGGCCTTGCGGAGGCGGGACTCGCTGCGGCGGGTGACCACCTCGACCTGGTGGTCCACGTAGGCTGAGAGAGCCTGGGCCAGGTTCAGGGTACGGGGCACGCCGTCGACCAGGGCGACCAGGTTCACGCCGAAGCTGCCCTGCAGCGGCGTGTGCTTGTACAGGTTGTTGAGCACCACGCTGGCGTTGGCGTCGCGCTTGGGCCGGATCACGAGCCGCGTCTTCCCCTTCGCCGAGTCGTCGTTGACGTCGGCGATGCCCTCCAGCTCGCGCGTCTTGACCAGATCGTCGATCTTGGTGGCGATGGCGCCCACCGACGTCTGGTAGGGGATCTCGGTGACGACGATGACCGTGCCCTTCTTGGTCTCGTCGATCTCGGCGCGGGCCCGCATGCGCACCGAGCCCCGGCCGGTGCGGTACGCCTCCTGGATGCCGCTTCGCCCGAGGATGAACCCGCCGGTGGGGAAGTCGGGGCCCAACACGTGGGCCATGAGTTCGTCTGGAGTGGCTTCCGGATTGTCGATCAGGTGGATGGTGGCATCGATGACCTCGCCCAGGTTGTGGGGCGGGATGTTGGTGGCCATGCCCACCGCGATGCCCTGGCTGCCGTTCACGAGGAGGTTGGGGAAGCGGGCCGGCAGCACCACCGGTTCGGTGAACTCGCCCGAGTAGTTGTCGGCGAAATCGACTGTGTCCTCGTCTATGCCGGCGAGCATCTGGAGGGCGAGCTGGTTGAGCCGGCACTCGGTGTAGCGCATGGCGGCCGGAGGGTCGTCGGGCGAGCCGAAGTTGCCGTGCCCGTCGACGAGCGGGTGGCGGAGGCTGAAGTCCTGGGCCATGCGAGCGAGCGCGTCGTAGACGGCCTCGGGACTGTGGGGGTGGTACTTGCCGGTGACGTCGCCCACCACCCGGGCGCACTTCATGTTGGGTCGGTCGGGGCGTAGCCCAAGGTCGTGCATGGCGTAGAGGATGCGGCGGTGCACGGGCTTCAGGCCGTCCCGGGCGTCGGGCAGGGCGCGGGAGACGATGACCGACATGGCGTAGTCGAGGAAGGAGCGCTCCATCTCCTCCTGGATCTCGACCAGCTCGATGGAGCCGTATCCGTCGCCTCCCGTGATGACGGCGTCGGTCATATGTCGAGAAAGCGCACGTCGGCGGCGTTGGTGGTGATGAAGTGCTTGCGGGACTCCACGTCCTCGCCCATGAGGATGGAGAACACCTCGTCGGCGATGGCAGCCTGCTCACCGGAGACCTGGAGAAGGGTGCGCTTGGTGCGGTCCATGGTGGTCTCGCCCAGCTCGTCGAAGTCCATCTCGCCCAGGCCCTTGAAGCGGGTGAAGTCGGCCTTGTGGTTGGGGTGCTCGGCCAGGAAGCGGGCCTTGGCCGCGTCGTCCTTGATGTACTCGCGCTCCTTGCCCACCAGGGTGGAGAAGAGCGGGGGCTGGCACACGAAGACGTGCCCCTGCTCCACCAGATCGGTCATCTGCCGGTAGAAGAACGTGAGCAGCAGAGTACGGATGTGGCTCCCGTCCACGTCGGCATCGGTGAGAAGGCACACCTTGTGGTATCGGATCTTCGACACGTCGAACTCCTCCCCCACCCCGGCACCGATGGCGGCGATGAGAGCCTGGACCTCGGCGTTCTTCAGCATCCGGTCGATGCGGGCCCGCTCGACGTTCAGGATCTTGCCCCGGATGGGCAAGATGGCCTGGAAGGCGGGGTCCCGGGCCTGGACCGCGGAGCCCCCCGCGGAGTCACCCTCCACGATGAACAGCTCGGCTTCTCGGGCGTTGCGCGTCTGGCAGTCGCGCAGCTTTCCGGGCATCCCTGCACCCTCGAGGGCCGACTTGCGTCGGATGAGGTCCCTGGCCTGGCGGGCCGCACTACGGGCGCGCGACGCCTGCAGCGCCTTCTGCACCACCTGGCGAGCCTCGCTCGGATGCTCCTCGAGCCAGGTGCCGAGCTTGTCGTTGGTGGCGCGCTCAACCAGCGATCGTGTGGAGACGTTGCCGAGCTTGGCCTTGGTCTGGCCTTCGAACTGCGGGTCCTGCAGGCGGACGGTGATGATGGCGGTGAGGCCCTCGCGGATGTCCTCCCCCGAGAGGTTGTCGTCCTTCTCCTTGAGCAGGCCCTTGGCCCGGGCGTAGCGGTTGACCACGTTGGTGAGGGCCTTCTTGAAGCCCTCCTCGTGCATGCCTCCCTCGGCGGTGGCGATGCCGTTGGCGAAGCTGTGCAGGCCCTCGTTGAAGCCGGTGTTCCACTGCAGGGCCACCTCGACCTCCTGGTCCTCCTCCGACTGCTCGAAGGAGGCCACCTTCTTGAACAGCGCCTCCTTGGAGGCGTTGAGGTGGCGGACGAAGTCCACGATGCCTCCGCCATAGCGGTAGGCCATCTCCTGCTCGTGGCCGGGCCGCTCGTCTTTGAATCGGATCTCGAGGCCCTTGTTCAAGAACGCCATCATCTGGAGGCGCTCGAGCACCGTCTGGGCCCGGAACTCGACGTCGTCGAAGACGGTGGCGTCGGGCCAGAAGGTGATGGTGGTGCCGGTGCGGCCGCGGGGGGCCTTGCCCACCACCTCGACCCTGCCCTGCGGCTTGCCCCCCTTGGCGAACTCCATGCGGTGGTGGTTGCCGTCCCGGTAGACCTCGGCAACGATGTTTTTTTTAATGTTTTTGAGAACAGAGAGTTCTACACCGTGCAGGCCGCCCGAGACCTTGTAGCCACTCCCGCCAAACTTCCCCCCGGCATGCAGAACCGTGAGCACCACCTCGATGGTGGACTTGTTGCGATGCTGGCGGTGGGGGTGGTTCTCGGGCGGGATCCCCCGGCCGTTGTCACTCACCCGGCAGCCGCCGTCGGCCATGAGCGCCACCTCGATGCGGGTGCAGTGGCCGGCCATGGCCTCATCGACGGAGTTGTCGACCACTTCCCAGATCAGGTGGTGCAACCCCGCGGCGCCGGTGGAGCCCACGTACATGCCGGGACGCTTCCGAACCGCTTCGAGGCCCTCGAGGATGGTGATGTCACCGGCGCCGTACGACCCTCTGTCGGATTGAGGTGTTGGCTCGGACATGGTTCCTTGCGCCACAGGCGCGCCTCTCAGAACTGCGGATCGAGGACTACCGGATCGAGGGCATCTGCAGCGCCGCCAGAACGGTCAGGGCGCCGAGTTGCAATGGGCAGAGTTTATCACCGCGGGGTCCTTTCCCTCGGCACTCGGGGGCGGACACGAACCTCCATCCGGGTAGGCGAGCCACGGCCGACGCTCTGCGCGATGCGGGCCAGCAGGGCCTGGCTCCGGTAGCGCAACTCGCTGCCCCAGGCCGGGTCGTCCACGTTCACCACCAGCAGGTCGCCGCGTAGCGAGGCCGGCCAGGCGTGAGCGGCGACGGTGGCGCCTACCAAGTCGGACCACCCCGAGAACACAGCCTCCACCACACCGCCCGGCGGCATTCCGAGGCCACGCCTGACATGTTCCAAAGCGGCTCCCAATGGGCGGGGTCCTGTGTCGAGCGGGTCGGGAGAGGGATCAGTCATGGTTCCCTCCCGTCTGCACTGGCCCTGCTTCGATCCGCCCTGCTTGGACCCGCACAGTACGGGCCGGGGATGACCCTGGCGGTGCCGGCCCGGCGGTGGTGAGCAGGGCCTGGCCCACGGGCAGTGAAGCCAACAGCGCCGCGCCTCGAGCCGAGTCGAGCTCCGAGAACACGTCGTCGAGCAGTAGGACCGGCGTAGAGCCCGTGCGCTCCGTGACCAGGGCGTGAGCGCCCAGACGCAGAGCCAAAGCCAGGGAGCGCTGCTCACCTTGGGAGGCGTGGGTGCGAGCGGGCAGTGGGACCGGAACCTCTCGACCTCCTCCGACTATGGCCTGTGACAACTCGTCTCGGTGAGGGCCAATGGTGGTCGTGGCCCGCCGAAGGTCATCGTCTCGAGCGGCGGCCAGCGCCGCGCACAGCGGCCCGTGCCACGACCGCTGGTAGGTGAGGCTGACGTCGCCCCGGCCCGCCGCCAGCTGCCCGTAAGCCTTGGCGACCTGTGGCTCGAGGGCGCCCACCAGGTCCTCCCTTGCCGTGGCCAACGCCTCCCCGGCCTCGGAGAGCTTGGCGTCCCAGACGTCGAGGGTGGAGGCGACTTCGGGGCTCAACCGGTCTGTGCTCCTCTTCCAGCCCGCCTGCTTCAACAGGGCGTTGCGCTGCCGGAGTATGCGGTCCACATCCGCCCGCAGCGCCTCGTTCGCCGGGCGGAGAGCCACCAGCACCTCGTCGAGGAAGCGCCGCCGATCGGAAGGGCCACCCTTCACCAGCGAGAGGTCGTCGGGGCTGAAGACGGTGACGCGCAGCGCACCCAGCAGGTCCCGCGCCCGGCGCACCGGCTGTCGGTTTACCATCATCCGCTGGCGCCCGCCGGCGTGAAGCTCGACTTCGAGCAGGACGGTCCGGCCTTCTCGCTCGGCCTCGGCCCGTACGACGGCCCGCTCGGCGCCGTGGCGGATCAGAGCGTCGACGGGCGCCGCTCGGAACGAAGACAGGGTGGCGAGGTATGCCGCCGCCTCGATCAGATTGGTCTTGCCGTCGCCGTTGGCACCCTCGATGACGGTCAACCCTTCAGGGGCGGGCTCCAGCTCCGCAGACTCGTAGTTCCGGTAGTCCCCGACCCAGAGCCTGAGCAGCCTCACGAGACCCGGACGGGCATCAGGAGATACAAGAATTCCTCCGAACCCGTTCCACGAATGATGGCGGGGCGTAGGGCGTCGATGGTCTCGATTGAGACCTCGTCGGTGCTCGTGGCCTCGATCCCATCGACCAGGTAGCCGGGGTTGAAGGCCACCGTCATCTCCGAGCCGTCGTACTTGGCATCCACGTCTTCGGACGCCTGTCCCACGTCGCTGGTGACCACGGACAACTCCACGGTCTCGGGGCGTAGCGCGAGGCGGATCGGGGTGGTGGCGTCGCGAGCGAGAAGCCGCACCCGCCGCAGCGCACCCTGGATCTCGTCCTTGTCCACGACCAAGCGGTTGGGGTACGACGCAGGAATGAGTTGGCGGTAGTTGGGGAACTCACCTTCGATTAGCCGGGTCGTGAGGCGCACGCCGGCCAGGTCGAAGGTGGCGTCGTGCTCACCGAAAGCCAGCTGGACCTCCGACACCGATGGCAACAACCGCTGCAGCTCAGCCAGTGCCTTGGAAGGGATGAGTACCTGCTGCCCCTCCGCCAGGACGTTCCGTCCCGGTAGGTCACGAATGGCGAGGCGGTAGGAGTCCGTGGCGACCAGGCGGAGCCCTCCCTCCTCGGTGGCCATCAACACACCGGTGAGGATGGGCCGAGCATCGTCTGACGAAGCTGCCCGCACCACTTGGCGAAGGGCCTGACCGATGTCGCCGACGTCGAGGCTCACTGTTCCCTCGTCCGCTCCTCCGTTGCGTTCTGTGATAGCGGGGACCCGAGGAAAGTCGGCAGCGGGCAGAACTCGCAAAGAGGATTGATAACGGCCGGAGGAGAGGCGGGCTTCGTCTTCGTCGCTCTCGATGGTCACTGCGCCCGGTTCCAAAGCCCGGGTGATGTCGGTCACTGTGCGGGCCGGGAGGACGCAGACGCCATCGCCGTTGCCTTTCACCTCGGTTTGTACCCGGATGGTGAGGTCCAGATCGGAACCGGCGACGTACAGGCGGTTCTCCGACACCTCGAGACGGACACCAGACAGCACGGGCAGGCTTCCACCCCGGCCGGTAACCGCTCGACTGGCCACGGACAAAGCTTCGAGGAGCACGTCTCGTTCACAGCTGAACTTCATGGTCTGTGTTCTTCTTCTTAAGAGGGGTTTCGTAGAAGGGGTAATAAGGGGTGTGGATTGTGGATGAAGGGCTGCTTACCCAGGTCAAAAGGGGTTTCGATCCTCAAGTCATCGTCCCCAGGCTCCCACACGGGTGTGACGTCGTAGGGGATGCGACGTCCTTCATCCCCAGAACCCACAAGGTGATCCACAGGATCAGGCTCCGGTGCGAACCCTATGGATCAGCTCGGTGACCTGATCGTAAACAGCACGTTGTTGCTTCATGAGGTTGGCGATCTTCTCCACGGCGTGGATCACCGTGGTGTGGTCCCGTCCTCCGAACTCCTTGGCGATGGCCGGGTAGCTGAAGTCGGTGACCTCGCGAAACACATACATGCCCACCTGACGGGCGATGACCAGGGGCCGCCGGCGGCTGTGGCTGCAGAGGTCCTCGACGGTGAAGCCGAACAGCTCGGAGGTGGCTTCGAGGATGGTGCCCGGGGTTATCTGACGGGGTTGGCCGGCAGCGAGGACGTCGGAGAGCACACGCTCTGCCGACTTGGGAGTGAGTGGCTCCCCACTCAAACTGGCGAACGCCGAGACCCGGATCAAGGCCCCCTCCAGCTCTCGGATGTTGTCGGTGACGTTGGTGGCGATGAGGGAGAGGACGTCGTCCGGTACCTCCACCTGCTGGCTGCCGGCTTTCTGGCGGAGGATGGCCAGACGGGTCTCAAGCTCGGGTGGCTGGATGTCGGTTGTCAGTCCCGACAGGAACCGGCTGCTCAGGCGGTCCTGGAGCGTTGCGATGGCCTTGGGGGGGCGATCCGACGTGATGACGATCTGGTGGGACGCCTCGTAGACGGTGCAGAAGGTGTGGAAGAATTCCTCCTGCAGCCCCTCCTTTCCCTCCATGAACTGGATGTCGTCCACAAGGAGGACGTCGCACTGGCGGTAGTGGCGCTTGAAGGCGGTCCCCGTGTTGGTGCGGATGGCCTCCACGAAGTCGTTGAGGAACGTCTCCGTCTGCACGTAGCGGACCCGCCGGCCCCGGAAATGCTGCAATACGTAGTTCCCGATGGCGTGAAGCAGGTGGGTCTTGCCGAGCCCACTGTCGCCGTGGATGAACAAGGGGTTGTAGGAACGCGCCGGGGTCTCTGCCACCGAGCGGGCAGCGGCATGAGCGAACCGGTTGGAGGCACCGATGACGAAAGCCTCGAAGGTGTATCGAGGGTTGAGGGGCACCTCTTGGTTGACCCCAGTGGGCTGCGCCCCGAGCCGGCCCACGTCGGCAAGGGCCGCATCACCGTCGCTGCGGCGCGTCCGTGTCTCGGCAGATGCGTCGTCGGAGCCGGGCAGTACCACGACGGCACCGGAGGTGTCGTGGCTCGGCGCGACGGGGGTTTCGACGAGGTCGGGGCCCGAGGCGATGGAGACGTCGACCACCACGGGGACGGGCAGGCCCACTGTGCTGGCCACCACGTCCGTCACCAGGGGCAGGTAGCGCTCCTCGATCCGCTTGCGGGCCAGGGCACTGGGCACGGAGAGGCGCAGGCATCCGTCCTCTCCGACCACCGCCGCCACCCCCTCGAAGCTGGTGCGCCACGCGGCGTCTGGGATCTGGGACCGCAGGAGCTCGGCAGCGTGTGTCCAGAGCTGCTCGGCGTCCCGCATGACGCCCTCTCCCCCTCTTCGGTTCTGCACGTCACTCACCCCACAAAGGCTGTGGACGGGCCGAGACCGGGGCTTTGGGGAAGGGAAGCCACGAGAACGGCGCCGCTGTCCCGTAGGGGCGGCGAAGCTAGCACCGGCACCCTCCGCTGGCGAGAGGTGGAAGGGGAAATCAGGTTGACCAGCGGTGACAGCAGAGTTGTCAGCGGGGCCTGCCGCCCCTACCCTCGGGAGGTCGGTCGGAGCATGTAGGAGCCATTGGTGAAGCGAACCTTTCAACCCAAGAACCGTCGACGGGCGGGGAAGCATGGCTTCCGGCACCGGATGTCGACGCGAGCGGGCCGGGCGATCCTGCAGTCACGGCGGCAAAAGGGCCGCCACAAGCTCTCGGCCTGATCGGCCCTGGTCGAGCCCATCGGCGATCGAGCAACGTTCCTTGCCCTCCGCCGCTCACGCCGCCGAGTGCGCAGGGGCCCGATCACGGTAACCTACGCCTCCGGACCCTCAACGGGTAACGTCCGCGTGGCCTATGCCGTCGGTCGGCGCGTGGGTGGTGCTGTCAGGCGCAACCGCCTCCGGCGACGGTTACGAGCAGTGATGTCACAGTACGGCGACAACCTCCGCTCGGGGTCCTACATGGTGGGCGCCGGACCCGAGGCGACATCGCTGTCATTCGAGGAACTGAGAGAGTGCGTGGCCCGAGCCTTGGACGACCAGAGACTCCTGACGAGGAGGACGGGAGGCGACCGCCCTTGTCAGTGACCGCACGACCACTGTATGCGTTGGTCCGCTTGTACCAGCTAGCTCGCGGCGGACGCCCTTCGGCGTGTCGGTATTGGCCGACCTGCTCGTCATACGCCTTGGAGGCTCTTGATCGCCATGGGGCGTGGCGGGGCACCGGGCTGATCGTCCGCCGGCTCGCCCGGTGTCATCCCTGGGGCAGCTGGGGCCCGGACCCGGTTCCGGAGTGAGGTAGAGCTCCCCATGTTCCAGCTCCTGGCAGGTATTTTGGCTTTCTTCTACGGCATCGTGCCGAATTACGCCATCGCCATCGCCCTGCTCACCCTGACCGTGATGCTCGTGCTGTCACCCCTGACGCTCAAGAGCACCCGGTCCATGCTCGCCATGCAGCGGCTGCAGCCCGAGATCAAGAAGATCCAGCAGAAGTACAAGGGCGGGGACCGCCAGCAAATGCAGCAGGAGATGATGGCGCTCTACAAAGAGCACCAGGTGAACCCCATGTCCGGGTGCCTGCCCATGGTGGTGCAGCTGCCGGTGCTCTTCGTGATGTACCACGTCATCCGAGGGCTCACCCAGGTGCGCTCCGCTGGAGAGTGCCCGGGCTTCGACCCGAAGTACCTCGACAAGGGGACCCAGCTGTTCCAGGATCTCTGCGCTTCGGGTCGAGAGATGAACGCCTTCGGCATGGACCTGGCGAAAAGTGCCAGCCAGGCACTGAAGGTGTCGGTTTGGGGTGCAATTCCCTTCCTTCTCCTGACGGGACTGGTGGCCTTTGTGCAGTACTACCAGAGCCGACAGATGACCAGGCGCAATCCGCAGGGCTCCCAGAGCCCGCAGATCCAGATGATGACGCGTGTCATGCCCGTGATGTTCGGCGTGTTCTCCTTCGCCTTTCCAGCCGCGCTGAACGTCTACTGGTTCGTGTCAGGGCTGTTCCGGGTGGCCCAGCAAGGAGCGATGTACCGCTGGGACCCCAGCCTGGCGGCCCACGTCCGGGACCGTGCCCAGGAGGTCGAGGCCACGGCCAAGGACGTACCGGCCAAGCGGCCGAGCCTTCGAGAGCTGGCAGCCAAAGCCATGGAGGCGAAGAGCGAACCCAGCGCCAAGAGCCCGACGGGGGGATCCAGGGCAAAGGGCCCCAAGAACGACCCGAGGAACAGGGCCAAAGGCAAAGGTGGCGACGCCAAAGCCAAGGGCCCGAAGGGGGAGGCCAAGGGCAGGAAGGCGGGCAGCAATGGACAGGCCCGGTTGAATGGACAGAAGGGCCCGGCGAAGTCCAAGACCAACGGTGCGGGCTCAACAGCCAAGAGCCGGTCGGGCAAGAACCAGATGAACGGTCCGACGCAGGCGCCGTCGCGGGCCAAGAACGCCAGGAAAGCCAGCCGGAAGCGGCGAGCAAAGAGGGGCCGATAGGGGACATGGAGTGGGTGGAGACGACCGGGCGAACCGTCGAGGAGGCACTCGAGTCCGCCCTCGACCAGCTGGGCATCGACGAGCGCGATGCTGAGGTCGAGGTGCTCGAAGAGCCGAAGACCGGCCTGTTCGGCAGGCTTCGGTCCGAGGCCAGGATCCGGGCCAGAGTGCGCCCCACACGACCCCGACCCAAGGTGGAGCGCGCCGAACGCGGCAGAAAGCGCCCGGGCAAGGCCCCGAAGGAGTCCAGAGAATCGGGCCAACCGAGGGAATCGAAGGAACAACCCGCGCGAGCGGCCCAAGGGCGGTTCCCCGAGAAGAAACGGGTAGGGCAAGGTGATGAAGCGGTGAGGAACGACGCAGAAGTGCCGTTGAGCGAGCAGGCCGAAGTAGCCCGAGCGTTCCTGGAGGGTCTGGTCGGCCAACTGTCGCTGCCGGCGTCCGTCGCTATGGAGACGCTGGACGAGGACACTGTGGAGCTGAGGGTGGAAGGGGCCGAGTTGGGCTTCTTGATCGGCCCCAAGGGAGCAACCCTCTCCGCCCTGCAGGACGTCACCCGAACGGTGGTGAACCGCAAGACCGGGGGCCGCAATGGTCGGCTGATGGTGGACGTTGCCGGTTACCGGCAGAAGCGGAAGCATGCTCTGGAGCGCTTCACCCGAGGCCTGGTAGCGCAGGTTCAGGAGAGCGGCAGGCCCACGGCGTTGGAGCCCATGTCCCCGCCTGATCGCAAGGTCGTCCATGACACGGTGAACCAGATGGAGGGCGTCTCGACGGTGTCCGAGGGCGAAGAACCGACGCGCCGGGTCATCATCAACCCTGATTGAGCGCCGGTGCAGAGGCATGGAGGCTGACGGGCCTGGTCCGGCCACATTGACCGCCGTGCTGGCCGAGGCTCGCCGACTCGGCTTCCTGGGTCCGGGCCGACTCGAGAGCCACATACGACACTCCGAGGGGTTCGTACTTGGCGGGAACCAGGGCAAGCACGACGTGGTGGTGGATCTGGGCAGTGGCGGCGGAGTGCCTGGGCTCATCCTGGCTCTGGCTTGGCCCCAATCCACGGTGATGCTGCTGGAGGCCGGCGAACGCCGGGCGAGCTTCCTCAGGACTGCGGGCGCGCGGCTTGGATTGTCGGAGCCGAGGGTGCAGGTGGTCCGGGAGAGGGCCGAGGACGCGGGCCGCCAGGGCCAATGGCGCTGTTCAGCCGACCTCGTTGTGGCTCGTGGCTTCGGGCCCCCAGCGGTTGTAGCCGAGTGCGGCGCAGCCCTCCTGGCCCAAGGTGGGCGCCTAATCGTGTCCGAACCGCCTGGAGGCGGCGATGGCCGCTGGCCGCAGGCGGGGCTGAGCGAACTTGGACTGGTCCCCCGCCCCCCGGAGCAACACGAGGGGGCTTGGTACAGGGTGCTGGAACAGCGGGAGCCCTGTCCAGCCCGGTTCCCAAGGCGGTCAGGGCAGCCACGCAAGCGTCCGTTGTTCTGAGGCAGTGTCTCGCTGGGGCAAGCATCGTTCCACGTGGAGCATGCCCGGCAGGGCAGTCCGCTCGCCGTTTCACGTGGAACGATGCTTGACGCTGGGGGGTTGGGGCACCAGAGTGGGTCCGTGGGGGACTCGGCCGACGACCTGCGCCAACGGGGCTGGGCCATCTTGGAGCGACTACAGGCCCTGCAGGCCGCTCGTGCTCCGGTTGCCCCGAGCCCGCCCGGCACGCGGGAGCGGTCGGTTGCCAATGCCGGTCACTCCGAAGTGGACGGGCCTATAGCCGAAGTTGAGGGTGCACCGTCGGGGAACCCGTCACAGAGGGCCGCACACGGCTCCGAGCTGGGCCCGGCGGCCGCTCTGGATTCCCCTGAGCCCCCGTACGACGAGCACCCGCTCCCCCCTGCGACAGGACGGGCGGCCGCCTCGGCCGCCGTGGTCGAAGAGCTCCAAGCTATGCCGGCAGTCTCGGCTGATGCCGATGACGGTGCTGATGCCGCGGCCGACGTTTACGCCGGAGAACCGGCGCTGAGTCCTTCCAAAGAGGGGCCCGTTGCCACCCGACGGATGGAATCGGAAAGCCCCTTCGTCCGGCCGCTCCCCCGAGTCATTGCCGTAGCCAACCAGAAGGGCGGCGTTGGCAAGACGACCACGGCGGTGAACGTAGGGGCGGCTATGGCCGAACTCGGCTACCGAGTCTTGGTGGTGGACCTAGACCCGCAGGGCAACGCCACCACGGGCCTTGGTGTCAATCCCCGCAGCCTCGACTCCTCGATCTATGACGTGATCATGCGCGACGCGCCGCTGGAGGATTGCATCGAGCCAACCAGCTTGCGAAACCTGTTCGTGGCGCCTGCCACCATCAACCTTGCTGGCGCTGAGATCGAGCTGGTGCCCGCCTTCAGCCGGGAGCTGAAGCTTCGCCGGGCGGTGGAAGGGGTGGTGGACGACTTCGACTACGTGATGATCGACTGCCCACCCTCCCTGGGACTCCTCACGGTCAACGGGCTGGGTGCAGCATCGGAGGTGCTGGTTCCCATTCAGTGTGAGTATTACGCCTTGGAGGGCTTGGGCCAGCTTCTTCGCAACGTGAGCTTGGTGCAGGGCCACATCAACCCCCGCTTGGAGGTGAGCGTGATCGTCCTCACCATGTACGACGCTCGGACCAAGCTGGCCGACCAGGTGGCCCGTGAGGTGCGGCAGCACTTCGGGTCCAAGGTCTGCCGCAACATCGTCCCTCGCACTGTCCGGCTGTCCGAAGCACCCTCCTTCGGTCAGCCGATCGTGGTGTTCGATCCGACCTCTCGGGGCGCCATCGCCTACCGGGAGATCGCAAAGGAGGTGAGTGGTGGCGCGGCGCAGCGGGCTGGGTAAGGGCCTGGGGGCACTGATCCCCACCGAGGTCATGGCCGATCGGGTATCGACACTGGTAGAAATTCCCATCAGCAGCATCCGGGCAAACAGCTTCCAGCCGCGGAAGCACTTCGACGAGGACAGCCTGGTCGCCCTCACGTCGTCCGTTCGAGAGCTTGGTGTCCTCCAGCCGGTGCTGGTGCGGCCCGGCGAGCAGGACACCTACGAGCTCATCGCCGGCGAGCGTCGGTGGCGGGCGGCCAAGCGGGCCGGCCTGCAAACCATCCCCGCACTCGTCCGCGAGGTGAGCGACGACACCAGCCTGGAGCAGGCTCTGGTGGAGAACCTCCAGCGCGAAGACCTCAACCCCCTCGAAGAGGCGGCGGCGTACCAGCAGCTCATCGAGGACTTCAACCTCACGCATGAGGAACTCGCCAGTCGGGTGGGCAAGAGCCGGGCCGCCATCACCAACACCTTGCGTCTCTTCCAGCTGACGCCTGCCGTTCAGCGCCTGGTGGCGGAGTCCCAGCTGGCCGGTGGCCACGCCCGCGCCCTCCTCGGAACGCCGGACCGGGCCTTCCAGGAAGCACTGGCACGGCGCGTAGTGACAGACGGCTTGTCGGTGCGTGCAGTGGAGGAGGCCGTGCGAGCCCGCTCGCAGCTGGCCTCGCCACGGGCTAGCGACCACGTGCCCGCCAGTCAGCCCGGCCGGCGGTTGCGCCCACCCGGGCTGCTTGAGCTGGAGGAGCTCCTGTCGCGGCACCTGGACACCACGGTCAAGGTGGACATGGGGACCAAGAAGGGCCGGGTGATCATCGACTTCGCCAGCCTCGAGGACCTCGAGCGGATCTACCGGGCCATGACCGATGCGCCCGGCTCTCCGGGCGCCCGCTCCACCGAGCGGTAGGCAGCTCGCTCGGCACTTCCAGTTCTTTCCAAGACCCCGACGGGCCAGTTCGGAGCGGAGCGGGACTGGAGTCAGTTGGGCCTCAGCCCTGGTCCGTCCGCTCACAGGGCTGGGCGGCCCAGTCGGACAGGGCACGGGTGAGGACGGAGGCCAGCACGGCGGCACGGGCAACCACCCGTTCCGGCGGACCGATCTCGCAGAGCACGGCTGGCATCCGGGTCTCCTTGAGTATGGGCAGAGACATGCCCCGCACACCGGCGTCGCGAACCCCGAGGGCGCCCGGGACGGCGCCCTGTACGAGCTCGGCCAGGCGCCGCCCACCGGTGGACTGGTAGCGGTGCCCGGCGTAGTGGGCGGACGAGCACTCCTCCCGACCGGCGACGAGATACAGCCCCAGATACACGTCGACCCCGCAGGCGTTTGCCTCAGCGGCCTGCTCGGACTGGTCCGGGTGCTGCACCATCGTGACCTCGGCCCCGGCCTCTACCAGGGTTCTGGCGGTGGCGCTGAGGACGGCGTGCAAGCCCTGTCCCCCGAGCCCAACGTGCTTGGCATCAAGAGTGGGAGGCGCGTGGCGGAGGGCCTCGGTCTCTCTGACCACGGCAACCGGTTCTCGCTCGTCCTGGCCCTTTCCCAGGCGTTCGAGCCCGTGGATGGTGGCCGGTCCGCAAACTCCGTCGACGACCAGACCCGTGTTGCGTTGGAACTCCGTGAGCGCCGACTGGGTCTGTGAACCGAAGATGCCGTCGACGCGCCCGGCGTCGAAGCCCAAGGCGCCGAGACGGCGCTGTAGAGAGGCCACGTCGTCGCCGCGAAGCATGGGTTGGCGTAGATAGACCAGCCGGTCACCCAGCCGGTACCCGGCCTCCACCACCGCCGCCCACGTCTGGTCGCCGCAGACGCCGTCGACCCGCAGTCCGCGCTTCTCCTGGAAGGTGCAGACGGCAATGGCGGTGTGGCGCCCGAAGTGACCCGCTGGGTCGTCGGACGTGTCGAGCGACAACCCCGCCAACCGCTGCTGCAGGTCGCGGACCTCCTCGCCTCGGTCACCGGCGCGCAGCGGCAGGCCGTTGAGTGGAGCCACGCGGAACTACAGGAAGGCTTGGAGCTCCGCGAGCAGCTTGCCCTTCGGCTGGGCGCCGACCAGCCGCACCTGGGGCTCGCCGCCCGAGAAGAGGATCATGGTAGGGATGCTCAGGACCTCGAAGCGCCGAGCCAGACCCACGCTGTCGTCAACGTTCACCTTGACGACCTGAAGCCGGTCGCCCTGCTCATTGGCGATCTCCTCGAGGACCGGAGCCACGGCTCGGCACGGGCCGCACCACTCGGCCCAGAAGTCCACTAGGACAGGCGAAGAGGCGGCGGCAAGCTCTTCGTCGAAGGTGCTATCGGTCAGCGTTGTGATGGTTGCAGCCACAGCGGTGCGACCTCCTGGATGCGAAGTGGGTGGTCAGAGCAGTTGACAAGGTCGGCAGCCGTTCCCTCACCAGTTGCGGGGGGTCCCGGGCAGGTGGTCGGGCCCGTCCTCGTGGGACTCCAACCAACGTTCGGCGTCGATGGCGGCCATGCAGCCGGACCCGGCCGCTGTCACCGCCTGGCGGTAGACGTGGTCCTGGACGTCGCCGCAGGCGAACACGCCCTCCACGTTGGTCCGGGTGGTACCCGGCTCGGTCACCAGGTAGCCGCTCTCCTCCATCTCCAACGTGCCCTTGAAGACGTCCGTGTTGGGAACGTGGCCGATGGCCACGAAGAGTCCCGCGACCGGAAGCTGAGACTCCTCACCCGTGCTCGTGTTGAGCACCGTCAGCCCGGATACGGCGCCGTCACCGTGCACATCGGTGACCGTGGAGTCCCAGACGAACTCGATCTTGTCGTTCTTGAAAGCCCGGTCCTGCATGATCTTCGACGCCCGCAGCTCCTTGCGGCGATGGATCACGCTCACCTTGTCGGCGAACTTGGTGAGGAAGATCGCCTCTTCGAGGGCCGAGTCTCCGCCACCGACCACTGCGATCTCCTCGCCTCGGAAGAAGAAGCCGTCGCAGGTGGCACAAGTGGAGACACCGTGGCCCATCAGTCGCTGCTCGTTCGGCAGACCGAGGGTGAGGGCCCGGGCCCCGGTGGCGACGATGACGGTGCGGGCCTGGTGCTCGAGGTCGCCCACCCACAGACGAAAGGGACGATCCGAGAAGTCGACGCGGCTCACCTTGGCCGTCAGGTACTCGGTGCCGAAGCGCGCCGCCTGAGCCCGGAAGGAGGCCATGAGCTCCGGGCCCATGATGCCGTCCACGAAACCCGGATAGTTCTCCACCTCGGTGGTGAGCATGAGCTGCCCACCGGGCTGGTCACTGCTCGAGGAGGGCTCCCCTTCGATGACCAGGGGCCGCAGGTTGGCTCTGGCGGTGTACACCGCCGCGGTGAGCCCGGCCGGACCGGAACCGATGATGATGACGTCGCGGACGTCGGACAACGTGGCTACCTCGCCGGGGTAGTGATGGCCTTGCGAAGGAGGAACGCACCCAGCGCAGTGAAAAGTCCCCCGATGGCCAGGTGAGCGATCCACACGTTCCCTTTCCCCGTGAGCACGTCGACCAACCGCACCAGCATCACCGACCCGAGGACGGCGATCACCAGAGCCATCACGGCGGCCAGGAGCCCGAAGACCAGAGCCCGTGCCACGGTGACGAGTGGGACCGACGTCTTGTCGCGAACCTTGCCCACCAAGCGCTCGATGGTGTCGGCCGCCTGGATGGCCCAGTCACCGTCCTCGCGCCCCGCGGGGCCGCTGGTCAAAGGACCGGGGCCGCTCGTCCCCGAGCCGCTCGTCACCGGAGGTCGACCGGGTTGCGTCATGCCGCAACCCTAGTCAGGGGCGGGAGCAGGCCGTCTTCGAGGAGTTGCTGGGATGGCTCAGAGGCCTTGGACCACGAGGAGCCGGCATTCCGCGCTGGACACGACGAAAACCCGGTGGTCGAGGCCCGAGGTCTGATCGCCGGCCACCCGGTAGGCGAGGGCCACCGCAGGAACGCCCTGCCACCGCAGGCTGGCGGTATACACAAGGGAACCGAGCCCCTGACCGTAGCTCTGCCTGGTCTGCGCCCCGCAGCCGGCCGACGACTCCGTGGAGAGGTTCCCGCGGGCACCGCGGCCGATGGCGGCGTCCACGGCGGCACCTACCGCGCTCGGGTCCGACTGCTCGCCGAGGTCGGCACCGGAGCCCTGGTCAGCGCCGTCGAGGAAGAGGAGGGCGACCAGCGCGAGCACCAGCAGGGCGCAGGCGACCACGCCCACGAGCGCCGCCCGGCGCCGACGAGGTGACGCGGTCGTCGCGTCCGGCTGCAAGCTGTCCCTCAGCGAACGAAGAAGATGACGCCCATGACGCGGGGGCCGGTATGGGTGCCGATGACCGCGCCCACGTCGCCCACCACGATGTCCTCCCGCGGGTGAGCCGGGGAGAGGAGGTCGAGCATCTCGTCGAGGTCGGGAGCATCACCATGCATCACCGCCAGCGTCTCCACGGGCTCGTGCTGGCGCACCTTCTCGGCCAGGTACCTGAGGGCCTTGGCCCGGGTGCGCTGGCGCGACTCGGGAGCCACCTTGCCCTCGCTCACCTGGATGACGGGCTTTATCGACAGCATCGAACCGAGGAAGGCCTGGGCCCCTCCAATGCGACCTCCCTTCTTCAGGTTCTCGAGGGTGTCGAGAGCGGCGAAGGTGCGGCTCCGGCCGATCAGGTCGTTGAGCTCCTGCACCACTTCGTCCATCCCGGCTCCCGCTGCCGCCCGCTCGGCGGCGCGGACGGCCATAAGACCTTGGGCCAAAGCGACCGCTCGGGAGTCGACGACCTGAACCGGTATGGAGTCGGCCACCGCCTGGGCCGCCAGCTGGGCGGCCTCATAGGTGGCCGACAGGCCGGCCGAGATGGTGACGCAGACCACGCCCTGGCAGCCTTCGTCGGCGGCCTTGCGGTAGGCGGCCTCGAAGGCCCCGGGGGCGGGCGCGGCCGTCTCGGGCAGCACTTCGGAGCGCGACAGCCGGTCCCAGAACTGCCGGGGTGTCAGGTCCCGCCGGTCCACCAGCTCTTCGTCACCGAAACGCACGGTCAGCGGGACGACCTCGATCCCGTGCCGCTCGACCATCTCGGGGGGCAGGTCACAGGCGCTGTCGGTGACGATGCGGATGGGTGCTGGTGCTGGTGCTGGTGCGTCGGGCACTCAGGATCCTCTCTTCGGAGCGGTAGCCGCCACGGAGACGTCATACCAGCTCTCAAGTGCGTCCAACCTCTTGGCGAGGAGCGATGGGGCGTCGCGGGCAACGGTGACGTTGACGGTCTCGGCGGCGTCGATCTCGAAGGAACGCAGCGTTGCGTCACGGTCGAGGACGATCTGCTCGGCCGTTGCCCGAGCTTGGCCCGCGTTCCGCGACTGACCGAGCGCTCGGGCGGCCTCGTCGGCGACGTCGTGGGCGATGCCGTCCAGTTGCAGGCGGACGATGAGCGGCGAGCCCAGCTCCACGGCGATGAACCCCAGCACCACGATGGTGATCACGACCTTGGCCAGGAAGCGGCTGATCATGGTTGTTGCCGACGCCTCCGAACGGGAAGGAGCGTGGCCAGCTCCGTGATACCTAGAGCCTTGGCTCCGACGAGGTAGACGGTAACACCGGTGAACACGCCGACCCCGGCTTTGGCCAGTGGCGCGTCCAGCAACGAGGTCAGGCCGGAGACGAGCGCGCCCATCACTGCGCTGATAGCGGCCACCGCCAGCCACGACCGGACCAGGGGCCTCCCTCCGATCCCCCGGGTACGCCTGCGCATGTGCACCAACGCCACAGCGGTTCCAACCGTGTAGGCCAGGGCGTAGGCCAGGGCCAGGCCCTTCACGCCCAGCGGCGGGTAGAGGGCAAGGGCCAAGAGGATGTTGAGGCCGTTCTCCGCGGCGTAGAGGAAGAAGACCGTCCTGGTGTCCTGCATGGCCTGGTAGGAGCGCATCAACAGCAGGTAGGTCGAGAAGCCGGGAAGCCCCAGGGCGAGGAGGGCGAGGACCTCCGCCGTGACCTTGGCCGAGCCGGCGGCGAGGGCCCCGTGGTCGAGCACGAGGGTGACGATGGGACGGGCCAGGCACACGTAGCCGACGGCGGCTGGGACGATGATCACGGCGATGGTGCGAAGCCCCACGCTCAGCCGCTCGCGATAGCCGTTGACGTCACCGGCGTCCCATCGCTCGGACAGGTCGGGGAGCAGGGCGCTCATCACCGACACGGCGAAGATCCCATGGGGAAGAAGGAAGAACACCTGCCCTGCCTGGTAGGCGGCCACGTCGCCCTCCGGCCCTCGGTTGGCGAGGCTGAGCACCACCCACAGGGCCAGTTGGTTGGCGACGGTGAAGCCGAAGGTCCAACCCGAAAGGCGCAGCACCGTCCTCACCGCCGGGTGGCGGGGATCCCAATGAGGGCGGAGCGGGACTCGAGCCCGGCGGAGCGCGACGAGGAGAGTGGCGGTCATGGCGGCCACACCGGCTGTGGTGCCCAGACCGAGCAGCATCAGGGCGCTCGGCCGACCGCGTATGGCGCCGAGGGACAGGTCCTTGGTTACCTCGGGGAGGGCAAGCAGCACCCCTATGACCACCAGGTTGTTGAGGACGGGGGCGAACATGGGGACGGCGAAGCGGCGGCGGGCCTGGAGCAGGGCGGTGGCGATGGTGACCGCCCCGTAGAGGGCCACCTGGGGCGCGAACATGCGGAGGAGGGTGGTAGCCACCTCCCGCTGCTGGTCCACCGCCTCGCCGTGCTGGCCCAGCGTGTACAGCCCGATGAGCCATGGGGCCGCCAGGAAGAAGAGCACCGTCACCGCCAGGAGCACGGCGCCGGCCATGGTCGCCACCGCCGAGATGGCTCGCCAGTCGTCCTCGCGCTCCTCTTTGGCCAGCCTTCGTACGAAGACGGGCACCAGCGTGGCGGACAACATGCCTCCGAGGACAAGCTCGTAGACGATCAACGGAGTGTTGTTGGCCAGGTTGTAGGTGTCGGTGAGGTCGGTGAAGCCGAGGGCGTAAGCCAGGGCGAAGAGGCGCCCGAAGCCGGTGAGGCGGGACAAGGCAGTGCCCACAGCCATCACCGTGGTGTTGCGGGACAGGCTGTGCCGCGCTTCGTCCTCCAAGGCGGCCGGTGACGTCAGGCGGGAACGAGTCGCCGGTTGCGCCGGGTGCGGCGGCCCCGCAGCTGGTGACGGGCCCACCACAGCAGCAGGAAGCCCCCAGCACCGGCGGAGAGGAAGATGCCCACGCCGGAGGCGGCGGTGGATCGGACGGTCAGCCGGCTGCGTCCGAGCACGAGCGACCCGTCGGGGGACACCAGGTTCACCCGGAGGGGGAAGCTTCCCGAGGCCCGGGCCTCGACCACGAACCGCTCGGTCGTGTTCCGCCGGGCGAGTTCCAGGTCGCGAACGGCACCGGCCGGGAAGTCCAGCTTGTCGCTCACGACCTGTACCTGGAGCCGGACGGGGTAGTCGGTCTTGTTGAGAATGGTGACGGGCACTTCGCCGTTGCGCGCCGTAAGGGTGATGGACCTGCTGCGGGGCACGGCGATCTGGCCGAGCTCGCGGGCGATCTGGCTCTCGAAGCCCTCGAGGTAGCTCGACCGCTGGCGGGGACGCAGATCGGCGCCCTGGGACACGAGGAGGAGCTCCTCGAGCCTCTCGTCGAGGGGATTGTCGGCCCCGAGCATGCTGGAGAAGGACACGAGGCGCCGGCGGGCGTCCCTTGCCGGCACCGGTGGCGCCGTGGCCCCGCCGGGCGTGGATGGGGCCAGGCGCCGCACCAGGGGGGCCCCGGAGGCGGTGGTGGCGGCAGGCGTGGTGGTGAAGGCGGTGTCGATGGTGGATCCGGCCAGGATGGGGCTCGTGGCCAAGCCGCCGAGGAGGGCGTCGAGGAAGGCGGTGGTGGGTCGCCACGTCCGAGGGGCGGCAGCCACCACGGAGCGGGCGCGGCCAGGGCGGTCGAAGTAGACGATGGCGAGATCGGCCAGGAGCCGATGGGCGGCCAGGACGGGGTCGTCACTGCCATCGAAGCCGGCGGTCAGACCCCCGTCGGCAGCCATGGCCTGCGGCCGTCGTACGGCTCGGGCGTCCAGGTCGAAGGGCTGGGCCAGGGTGATGGGGAGGTCAGCGGGCTCGAGCGCGGAGTCGGCGACGACCAGGCGGTCGGATCGCTGCTGGCGGAGCCGCTGGACGGCGGCCGCGTCGAGCGGGCCGTCCGTGACCCAGGTTCCCGGGTCGGGGGGAACGCCGAGGGTGCGGTCGATCACCTCGCTGCCCCGGTCGAGCTGGGCGACCGCCTCGTTGTCCAGGCCGGCGGCCATCAGGGCCGGCAGGGAGACGGGGACGTAGGTGCCGGCCGCCACCTGCCGGCCGGTCAGCGCCTGCGCCAGCTGCTTGACCACCTGGCCGTCACCCGGACGGGGGCTGCGGGACAGGGCCTGGAGGGTCTCGGGTGTGGGCGCCAGCGTCAGCGGCACTGCCGGGTTGGCGGTGAGGGAGCGGGCCAGAGCGCCCAGGGGCTCGGTGGCGTCGGGCGTCAGCTCCTGGCTCCCATCCGGTTGCAGGGCCGGGGGGGCGTGGGCGGGAAGCACCAGAGCCACCCCCAGAGGCCGGCCTCCCTGGCTGGGTGGGCTCACGTACACGAGGTGGGTGACCAGATCGGCGAGGGAGGCTCCCCCGCCCACCTCCCGCAGTTCGACCCGCACGGGGTAGACGCCTTCCTCCGACAGCCGGAGCCTGGGCCACTCCGGCGCCCGAGTCGGGTCCTGGATGGGGAGGCGGACGAGGACGGCGCCGCCGGCGTCGGTGGTGAGATCGGACAACGGGGTGGAGGTCACGCTGAGTGGAGCGGTACGTGGCCGGCTCTCCAGGGTCCGGTTGAACTCACTGCGGCTGGTGACCCGGCGGTAGACCGCCACCGCCAGCTCGACTTGGGCCGTCGGCCGGTCGGTACCGGCCATCACCCGGAGCACCATCTCCTGGCCCGGGCCGACCCAGGGCGTCTGGGACGCCAGGCGGACCCTGTTCGCAGGACTGTTCCGGGCCTCCTCGGGGGTCTCTTGGGCACCAGCCGTGGCCGGAGCCCCCATGGGCGGAGCCCCGATGGCCGGAGGTGTGATCACCATCACTGCTGCCAGGGCGCCGAGCAGGCGTCTCAACGGTCGGAGCGCTCTCTGCGTTCGGCCCAGGGGGAGGTTCGCAGGCCACTGTCGAGGCCGGCGCTCAGGACGGACAGCCCCAGCGGCTCGCAACGAAAGCCGAGGCTCTCGTACAGGGCCACGGCCGCCTGGTTACCGGTAGGCGTGTTGACGGCCGCTCGCTCCGCCCCCCATCGCCGCAGCCACCGCAACGCATCCAGGACCAGTACCCCTCCGAGACCCCGGCGCCAGTGAGCCGGGTCCACGGCCAACCGCTGGAGGAAGCCCCGTCGCCGGGCACGCCCCGTCAGGGCGTAGGCAATCACGGCTTCCCCGCTGGTCAAGACTCGGAATCGGGTACGTGGCGTGGCCCGCACGGCGTCCTCGAGACCCCTCTGGTCCAGGCGCCAGAACGCGGGGAACGCTCGTGCGTCGAGGTCGAGCACTGCCCGCTGATCAGCGGGACGGACCCGGCGATGACCCACCTCCGGCGGCGCCTGGCGTGGTCCGGGGAGCCGACGCAGATCGTGGGCCAGGAGGTGGAGCCGCTCCTGGACCTCGAACCCCGCCCCGAGGAACGCCACCTGGTCCATGGGGGCCAAGGCGTTTGTGACCACTCGGGAGAAACCCCGAGCGCTCAGCTCGGCCATGGCCCAGCGCACGAACCCGAGGGAGGGCGCCGACCCGCTGGGCAACGGGACCAGGTAGGCGACGTGCGGATCCCCTTGCCAGGGTCCGGCCCGGGCCTGCTCCCGCCCCCAACGGATGACGTCACTGTCGTCAGCGCGAGAGATCATTTCGACGGTTCGAGGTTACCGGTGGCATCGATCGGCATCCTGGGGGTCCTTCGCGGGCAACCTAGTCTTCGGAGGTGGCCTCGGAGGAGCAGCACGCCGAGCGTCTGCGGCCGCTGGTCCTGGAGACGGCATGGTTGGTGGAGCGGTTCCAGGCCGCGGGGCGCAGTCTGTACCTGGTCGGTGGGGTGGTCCGCGACGCCGTCCTCGGGCGCATCGACCCCGCTGGCGACCTCGACCTCACCACCGATGCCCGTCCCGAGGAGATCAAGCGGCTGGTGAGCTCCGGCGCGGACGCAGTGTGGGACCAGGGGGCCCGCTTCGGCACCATCGGCCTCAAGAAGGGTGGACGGTGCCTGGAGATCACGACCCATAGGGCCGAGGTGTACCAGCCCGACTCCCGCAAGCCCGACGTGGCCTTCGCAGACGCCGTGGAGGCGGACCTCTCCCGGCGGGACTTCACGGTCAACGCCATGGCTCTGCGCCTCCCCGACCTGCACCTCATCGACCCATTCGGGGGCGCTGCCGACCTGGTCGCGTCCCGGCTACGGACGCCCCTCGACCCCGAGGAATCCTTCGGTGACGACCCGCTCCGCATGCTGCGGGCGGCCCGCTTCATCGCCGGGCTGGGCCTGCGCCCCCACCCCGCGCTCACCAAGGCGGTGGAGGTCATGCACGACCGCATGGCCATAGTCTCCCCCGAGCGGATACGGGCAGAGCTCGACAAGCTGGTCGTGGTCGAGCGCCCCGGAGAGGGCCTCTGGTTCCTGGTCCGCACCGGCCTGGCCGACGAGTTCCTGCCCGAGGTGCCGGCGCTGGCGCTGGCGCAAGACCCCGTTCACCACCACAAGGACGTCCTGGCCCACACCATCGCCGTCGTCGAGCAGGTCCCCGCAGAGCGCATCGTGCGACTGGCCGCGCTGTTCCACGACATCGGTAAGCCCCGCACCCGGTCCTTCGGGCCGGCTGGCGTGTCCTTCCACCATCACGAGGTGGTAGGCGCCCGGATGACCCGGGAGCGCATGCGGGCGCTGCACTACCCGAACGAGGACATAGATTCGGTGTCCCGGCTGGTGGAGCTGCATCTGCGCTTCCACACGTACCGCTTCGGCTGGAGCGACTCGGCCATCCGCCGCTACGTCCGCGACGCCGGGCCTCTCCTGGAGCGCCTGAACCAGCTCACCCGCGGCGACTGCACCACCCGCAACCGCCGCAAGGCAGCCGAGCTGGCCGGGCGCATGGACCGGCTGGAGGAGGACATCGCCAGGCTCCGGGAGAAGGAGGAGCTGGCGGCCATCCGGCCCGAGCTCGACGGCCGCCAGGTGATGGAGCAGCTCGGGGTGGGGCCCAGCAGGGTGGTGGGCGAGGCGCTGGCGTACCTGCTCGAGATCCGGATCGAGGAGGGCCTCATCGGCGAGGAGGAGGCCCGCCACCGCCTCGACCAATGGTGGAAGTCACGCAGGAACTGAGTCACGCCGGGACTGAGTCACGCCGGCTCTGAGTAACGCCCGGGACCGGGGGTCAGCTCAGCAACACAGCGCAGACGCCCTCCACGTCGCTCAGATCCTCCATCACGTGGTCGGCGCCCGCCCCGCGCAGCTCGTCCACCGAGAACCGCCCGGTGCCCACGAGCAGGCAGCTGGCGCCTGCGGCCCGGGCACAGGCGAGGTCGCGCGGCGTGTCACCGACCACCCACACGTCTGCGGGTCCGCATGCCAACCCCCGCAGGCGCCGGGCGCGCTCAACGGCCAGTGGAACGAGTTCCTCACGGTCGGACCGATCGCTGCCGAAGGCCCCCACGTCGAGGTCGAGCCACTGGTCGAGACCGAACGCCCGCACCTTGACGCCGGCGTTGGCCTCGAGGTTGCCGGTGAGCACCGACTGGACCACCGATGCAGCGGCGTGCCCGCGGGCGAGGATGTGCTCCACGCCCGGAAGGACGCGGCCCTTCTCCCGCAGCGAAGGGGCCGCAGCGGCCAGGGTGGCCTGGAGCCGCTCGAGCACCACCGGAAGGCAGTGGGCCGCCTCGTGCTCGTCCAGCCCGGCGAAGGCCAGGATCTCGAGGGCGATGGACGGGTCGGTCTTGCCGCTCATGGCCACGCGGTGGGGCCCGGGACGGCGTCCTATGACGTCTTCGACGGCGGTGTCGAACGACTCGGCGGTCGCGCCACCGGCGTCCAGCAGGGTGCCGTCCACGTCCCAGAGGACCAGCCGGTCGACGGTGAGGGAACGGCGTCCCCTCAGAAGCCCTCCTTTCGGGCCCGCACTATGAGAGCCCGGGGCAGAAAGCGCGACGCCGGATGGTGGGCCAGGTGCGGAGGCCCTAGTACCGGTTCGGGCTCGATCACGGTGTCGATCCGGTAGCCGGAGCGCACCAGCCCCACCAGGAGGTCAGCAAGGGTGTGGTGGTGCAGCTCGACGATCTCCCCGCTGCGGTGCTCGCTGGAGGTGGCACGGTCGAAGTACGAGCGGGCGATCACGGGCGGGCGCTGCACGTCGTTATCGTCGAAGATGTCGTACACCGGGTGGCGCAGGCTGAAAACGAGGGAGCCCCCGACCTTGAGGACCCGGTGAGCCTGGCGGAACACCCGCTCCACGTCCCTGCCGTAGGTGAGGGCGTAGGCGCTGAAGACCAGGTCCACCGAATCGACCCGAAGGAACGCCAGGTCGGCCAGGTCGCTCCGGCGGAGCTCGACCCGTACCCCTTCGCGCTCGCACAGTCGCTTGGCGGCGTCGATCATCTCGGGGGAGAAGTCCACGCCGATGGCGGTGGCCCCCTGGCGGGCGAAGGCGATCGACCGCTGTGCCCTGCCGCAACCCAGCTCGAGGACCCGCTTGCCCTTGAGGTCCCCGAGGAGGTGGAAGTCGTCCTCGGTGCCCACGTCAGGGCCGTAGGAGACCACGTCGGTGGGTATGCCGGACGTACCGAGGCCGAAGCTCACGGGGGAATCTTGGTACATCCGCGGACCGCTAGGAGCCCGAGGCGAAATCCTCCACCAGGCTGCGGGCCTCCTCGTCCCGGTGCTGCACCGGGGGCGACTTCATGAAGTAGGCGGACGGCCCGGCCAGCGGACCCCCGATGCCGCGGTCCAGGGCGATCTTGATGCAGCGCACGGCGTCGATCACCACGCCCGCCGAGTTGGGTGAGTCCCACACCTCCAGCTTGAGCTCCACGTTCAGCGGCACGTCACCGAAGCCGCGGCCTTCGAGGCGGATGTAGGCCCACTTGCGGTCGTCGAGCCAGCTGACGTGATCCGAAGGCCCGATGTGGACATCGTCGGCGGCGATGCCGTTGTCCAGCTGGGAGGTGACGGCTTGGGTCTTGTACACCTTCTTCGACTCGAGCCTGGTGCGCTCCAGCATGTTCTTGAAGTCCATGTTCCCGCCCACGTTGAGCTGGTAGGTGCGGTCCAGCACCATGCCGCGGTCCTCGAACAGCCGGGCCAGGACCCGGTGCACGATGGTGGCCCCGACCTGGCTCTTGATGTCGTCGCCGACGATGGGCACGCCCGCGGCCTCGAAGCGCCGGGCCCAACCGGGGTCACTGGCGATGAAGACGGGGATGGCGTTCACGAAGCCGACCCCCGCCTCGAGGCACGCCTCGGCGTAGTGGCGCTGGGCCAGCTCCGAGCCCACCGGCAGGTACGACACCAAGACGTCGGCACCGCTCGCCCGGAGGCACTGGGCCACGTCGACCGCCTCGGCCGGTGACTCCTCCACCGTCTCCCGGTAGTACTGGCCGAGGCCGTCGAGGGTGGGACCGCGCTGGACGGTGACGCCCAGCTCCGCGACCGGGACGAAGCGGAGGGTGTTGTTCTGTCCAGCATGGATGGCCTTGCCCAGGTCGAGCCCGACCTTGGATGCGTCCACGTCGAAGGCGGCCACGAAGTCGAGGTCACCCACGTGGTAGCCGCCGAGGACCACGTGCATCAGGCCCGGGACCTCCTCCGACGGATCCGCCTCGCGGTAGTACTCGACTCCCTGGACGAGGGAGCTGGCGCAGTTGCCCACCCCTGCGATGGCGACTCGGATCTTGCTCATGTGGTGCCCTCTCTCTCGGCGGCGATCAGTTGGTCCAACCACGAGATGTCTCGTTCGGTGATCTCGGTGCGGTGCTCGGCCAGCGAGCGGGCGTAGGCGTCGAGGCGCTCACGGCCGGTCCGGGTCGACGTGCGGGTCTTGGCCAACCGCTCCACCAGCTGTGCCCGGCGGCGCTCGAGCAGGCTGAGGCGGGCCTCGGCCGGGAGGTACCGGGCGAACACCAGCCTGAGGCCGAAGCCCCGCTCGTCGTCGGTCGAGGGCCCTCGGGCGGCCAGAAGCTCCTCGAAGAGACGCTCGCCCCGATCGGTGATGCGGTAGACCTTCTTCGCCCTCCTGGCGGTCGATCCCGGTGCCGAGCCGCCCGCCCTCCCTTGGGACTGTCGAGCCTGGCGAGGATGGCGGGTCGTGGTCCCCCGACGGGCCCGAAAGGCGGCGATCTCGCCTCCGAGCGAGCCGGTCATGGGGATGGGGGCCGTCTCCGGGGAGAGGTCCGGGTCCTCGATGCGGTCCTGTCCGGTCACGTTCGCGTTCCCGCCCGTCACGTCCGCGCCGGACTGGTCGGGTTCGACGGCCTCCAGAGCGCCTGCTGCCTGCAGGCGCTTGAGGGCCGGGTACAGGGAGCCGAACGACACGCTCGACAGGGGCCCCAACGCATCGGCTAGGCGCTTTTTCAGCTCGTAGCCGTGGAGCGGCTGCTCCTTCAGTACGCCGAGGATGGCGAGTTCCAGCACGAGTCTCCCGTTGTGGCTCTGACGTTTGCGGGCCATGTCGGCGCCGACGGAAGCTGTCTGCTCAGCTTGTATCGAGTCGATATGCGATGTACCGATCGGATGTATCGACCCGATATATCGAAGAGAGTATGTAGCAGCTGTTCCGGCCACGTCAAGGTGTGAGCCGCTACCCTGAACCTCCGTGAGTTCCCGGCCCGATTTCGTGCCCGGTGCCACCTCGGCCGACGGGCTCCCTGCTCAGGTCGACTACCGGCTCACCCGCAACGCAGTTCTGAGCCAGTTCCACCGGGGCCGACTCTCGAAGCTCGATGTATGCGACGCGCATCCCGAGTTGCTGCGGGTGGCCCGCACGCTCGGACGACCCACCGGCGAGACGTGTCCCATATGTGAGTCCACGCCTCTGGTCCACGTCTCGTATGCCTTTGGGCGCCACCTGTCGCCGGGTGGGTCCCATTTCGCCGACACCGCCGAGCTGACCAAGCTGAACCGCCGAGCGGGGGAGCTGGCGTGCTACGTGGTGGAGGTGTGCCCGGCGTGCTCCTGGAACCACTTGGTGCGCACGTTCGCCGTGGGTCCACGACGTCGAGCGACGGCTGGGCGCTGATTCTCACAGGACCCGACCAACGCCTTGGCGCGGCCGCGGCCGCGGCCACGGTGGCCGTGACGTCGACCGGCGACGTGGTGCTGCTGGCCGTCCTGCTAGGGCTGGCGTCCGGTGACCTTGTGGCGGCCGCCGCCGTGGCCGCCGCCGGCCTGTCCGTGGC
>JALYGF010000004.1 GCA_030777325.1 Actinomycetota bacterium
ACGCGGCGTTGCTGCGTCAGGCTTTCGCCCATTGCGCAAGATTCCCCACTGCTGCCTCCCGTAGGAGTCTGGGCCGTGTCTCAGTCCCAGTGTGGCTGGTCGTCCTCTCAGACCAGCTACCCGTCGAAGCCTTGGTGGGCCGTTACCCCACCAACTAGCTGATAGGCCGCGAGCCCCTCCCGAAGCAGAATCCTTTCCTCGCCAGACCATGCGGTCCGGTGGGGATATCCGGTATTAGCACCGGTTTCCCGGTGTTATCCCAGTCTTCGGGGTAGGTTGCTCACGTGTTACTCACCCGTTCGCCGCTCGGTCTTCCCCAGCCTTGCGGCTGGTTGGACCTCGCTCGACTTGCATGTGTTAAGCACGCCGCCAGCGTTCGTCCTGAGCCAGGATCAAACTCTCCATCGAGATCATTGGTGCCGATCCCGCCCAACATCGGACGGTTCCGCCACACAAGACCTGGTAAAGAGCCCAGCCTCCGGGGGCTCCCCCGTCGGCTGTGCTGCATTGACGTTTCGATCACGTCGCTAGACGCGATCAACCCTCACTGGCTTTTGGCTTCCTCTGTTCCGTTTTCAAGGAGCGTCTTCGGGCGCACACGGCTCAGCGCACTGAGACGGCGGTGCGGCCCGCTCGCCGAGGGCCTCAGCGGCCCGGTGCCGGGCTTCGGCCTTGCGGCGAGCCGGTGGCACAGGCGCTGCGCTACCTCGATCTGGTGGCTTGTGACGCCGATAGGCGCCCCAAGCGGCTTGTCATAGTAACACCACGCCGGTCGCTGTCAATCCACCGGGGGCCGCTTGCGGGCTCGGCAGTGGTCCCGGGGCGTCCCGGCGAGCGCAGGTATGGTCGAGGATCGAGAGCCGGTTGAGGGACAATACAGCCCATGCGGTGGATCACCCGGTCGCGGGGTTCGGCCGTGTTCGTCGTGGGCGCAGCGCTGGCTGCTGCCTGCTCCTGGCAGCCACGCACCCTCGACAGCGCCACACCCGCAGCGCCGGCCGAGTCCTCCCGCATCCTGGCCGCCGACGGCTCGCTCATCACCAGCGTGCACGCCGAGGAGGACCGGGAGACGGTACCGCTGGAGCGCATCCCCCAGTCCCTCCGAGATGCCGTGGTCGCCATCGAGGACGAGCGCTTCTGGCAGCACAAGGGCGTGGACACCAAGGCCGTGGGCCGGGCCATCTATGCCGACGCCCGGGAGGGCACGGTGGTCGAGGGCGGCTCCACCATCACCCAGCAGTACGTGAAGAACCGCATGGTGCGTTCGGGGCGCAACGTGCGGCGCAAGGTGCAGGAGGCCAGCCTCGCCTACCAGCTCGAGCAGCGCCACAGCAAGGAGCGCATCCTCGAGATGTACCTGAACACCATCTACTTCGGCAACGGGAACTACGGGGTACAAGCCGCCTCCCAGGGGTACTTCGGCGTCGGCGTGGAACGGCTGACCCTCGGCCAGGCGGCGCTGTTGGCGGGCATCATCCGGGCGCCGAACCGCACCGACCCCTACGAGTACGCCGACTCTGCTGCCGCCCGGCGCCGGGTGGTCCTGGACAAGATGGTGTCCCTCGGGGAGATCACCCGGACTGAGTCCGAGGCGGCAGCGGCCGAGCCCCTGGTAGGGCCGCGCCTGGGCCAGGAGCGCTATCCGGCCCCCCACTTCGTGGAGAGGGCCAAGCGCTTCATCCTCGACGACCCGCGCTTCGGCCCGACGCCCGAGGCCCGCCAGGACCTCCTCTTCCGCGGGGGGCTGCGCATCGAGACCACCCTCGACCTGGCCAAGCAGGCTCAGGCCGAACGAGCCGCGGCCCGAGTCCTGTCGCAGCCCAACAGGGACCCGGCGGCCGCAATGGTGTCCCTCGAACCTGCCAACGGCCACGTCAGGGCCCTGGTGGGAGGGCGTGACTTCTTCGGCGGGGGTCCTCAGTCGAGCTTCGATCTGGCCACCCAGGGCCGCCGGCCGGCCGGTTCGGCGTTCAAGCCGTTCGTGCTGGCCGCCGCTCTCGAAGCCGGGATCCCGCTGACGACCGTCTATGACGCTCCCCCTCGCCTGGTGGTCCCCCTTCCAGGAAAGGAGTGGGAGGTCGACAACTACGAGGGCCAGGGCGGAGGCCGGTCGAGCCTCACCGACGCCACCGTCAACTCGGTGAACACCGTGTACGCCCGCCTCATCCTCGATGTGGGACCCGCCGAAGCGGTGGCCACCGCTGCCCGCATGGGCATCACCTCCCCGCTGCTCCCCTATCCGTCGGCGGTGCTCGGGACCAACGACGTGTCGCCTCTGGACATGGCCTCCGCCTACGCCACCCTTGCCAACGGCGGGATGGCGCAGGCGCCAACCTTCGTGACGAGGGTGGCGTCGGTGGACGGCCGGGTGCTGTACGAGCACGAGCCGTCACCGAAGCGGGTCCTGGAGAAGGCCACGGTCGACGCCGAGGTCGGCGTCCTTCGCCAGGTGATGGAGCGCGGTACCGGTGTGGACGCCCGCATCGGTCGCCCGGCGGCGGGCAAGACCGGGACCGGCCAGGAGTGGAGGGACGCCTGGTTCGTGGGCTTCACGCCCGAGCTGGTGACAGCGGTGTGGGTGGGCTTCCCCGACCGGCAGCTGTCGATGGTGCCGCCCACCACCCGCATACGGGTCACGGGCGGGTCGTGGCCGGCTCAGATCTGGCAGCTGTACATGGCCGCGGCCCTGGCCCAGACGCCGGTGACGCAGTTCCCCGTGTTCGACCCAGAAGGACCGACGGCGGGGCAGGGCGTGCCCGGGCGGCCGGTGCCCCCGGTGGTGGGGATGCCGGTGGAGCAGGCGGAGGCGACGCTCAGCCGCGAGGGCTTCGGCGCCGAGCGCAGGTCCCGGCCGAGCACTGACTACCCGCCGGGGTACGTGGTGGGCCAGACGCCACCGGCGGGCAGTCCTGCCGCGGGCGGCACTCCGGTGATCCTCGACGTCGCCGGCTCCTCGGTGCCGGGCACCGTCCCCGACGTCCTCGACCGTTCCCCTGAAGAGGCCCGCCAGGTGCTGGCTGCCGCCGGGTTGACGGCCAAGGTGGTGACGCGTCCCGAGCCCCCCGGCGAGGGAGCGGCGGCGCGCCGGGGGCGGGTTTGGAAGCAGTCTCCTCAGGCCGGGACCCGAGCGCGGGCCCGCGGCAGCGTGACGATCTACCTCAATCCCGGCTGAACCCGAAGTCCCCGCTTCCGGCTACCGGACGGGTGGCAGCGATCCCCTTCGGGGCGTCAGCGCCGTGACAGGTTGGGCTCGCCCGGCACATACCATCGCCACGGGAGGTCTGCGCCGGCGCTCAGCCCCACTCGGGTGGTCACCACGGCCGCCGTGGGGGGCGCTACCCCGGCGTCGGCGATCACCAGGTCCCGGTCGCCGGCCACGAGGTCGGCACCGTCGTCGTCCTTGGTGACGGCGAAGGCCTGGCACAGCTTGCCCGGCCCGCTGCACAGGTCGGTGTCCCGTCGGGCCTTCGGACGAGCGGCGCGCATCTCCTCCAAGCCGGACAGGGGCGAGAGGGCCCGGAGCAGGACGGCGACGCCCTGACCCTCCTCGCCGCACACGGCGTTGGCGCACCAGTGCATGCCGTAGCTGAGGTACACGTAGAGGTGGCCCGGCGGGCCGAACATGGTGGCGTTGCGCCGGGTCATGCCCCGATAGGCGTGGCTGCCCGGGTCCTCGGTGCCGGCGTAGGCCTCCACCTCCACGATGCGCCCCCGGAGTGGCCCCCGCGCCAGCACCTTGTTCAGCAGCTCGGGGGCCACCTCTCGGGCGTCGCGGCGGTAGAACCGCCGGGGCAGGGCCCTCAGTCGCTCAGCCGCCCAGACGCTCGAGGTCGCGCTCGAGAAGCCGGCGGAAGCGCTCCAGCTGCTCGCCCACCGGGCCGGGGCCGGCTCCCCCCGGAGTGGTGCGACGGAGGACGGCTGTGCCCGCCTCGAGCAGCGGGACCGCCTCCACCCCGAGGTCGGGGTGGGCCTGGACCAGCTCGGCCAGGGGCACGCCGCGCTCGGAGCTCTCCCGCACGAGTGCGCCGACCACGTGGTGGGCGCGGCGGAAGGGCACGCCCCGGGCGACCATCCACTCGGCCAGGTCCACGCTGGCCCCCGAGGCGTCGGCGTCGGCGGCGGCCTGCATCCGGGCCGTGTCGAAAGTGGCGGTGGCCAGGAGCGCGGACAGGGCAGCCAGGGCCCGACGGACCTGGTCCACGCTGTCGAACAGCGGTTCCTTGTCCTCCTGCAGGTCGCGGTCGTAGGCGAGGGGAAGAGCCTTGAGGGTGGCCAGGACGGCGGTGACGTTGCCGATGAGCCGGCCTGCTTTGCCCCGGGCCAGCTCGGCGACATCGGGGTTCTTCTTCTGGGGGAGCATCGAGCTGCCCGTGGAGTGGGCGTCGCTCAGGTGGAGGAAGGAGAACTCCTGGCTCGACCAGACGACGACCTCCTCGCCGATGCGAGACAGGTGTACGCCGAGGAGTGCGAGATCGAAGAGGGCCTCGGCCACGAAGTCCCTGTCGCTCACGGCGTCCATGGAATTGTCGAAGGTGGCGGCGAAGCCGAGGTCGTCGGCCACGGCGGCCGGGTCGAGGGCCAGGGACGAGCCGGCCAACGCGCCGGCGCCCAGCGGGGAGACGTCGGCGCGCCGCACGCCGGCCCGCAACCGGTCGACGTCGCGGGCGAGGGCCCATCCGTGGGCCAGCAGGTGATGAGCTAGCAGCACGGGCTGGGCCCGCTGGAGGTGCGTGTACCCGGGTAGGTAGGCGTCGTTGGCGGCGTCGGCCCGCTCCAGGAGCACCTGCTGGAGGGCCACCACCTCGCGGGCCACCCGGGCCAGCTCCCGCTTGGTGAACAGCCGCAGGGCCACGGCGACCTGGTCGTTGCGGCTTCGGCCGGTGTGCAGCTTGGGTCCGGCGTCGCCGGCCATTTCCGTGACGCGGCGCTCGATGGCGGTGTGGATGTCCTCGTCGCCGGTCTGGAACTCGAGGTTGCCCTCGGACAGCTCCTCGGCCACCCGATCGAGGGCCGTGACGAGGATGCTCACCTCCTCATCGCTCAGGATGCCGGCGCGACGCAAGCCGCGCACGTGGGCCTTCGACGCCGTCACATCGTCGGGTCCGAGCCGCTGGTCGTAAGCCAGGCTGGCAGTGAAGTCCATGAGCTCCGGGGACGGTCCGGTGCCGAACCGCCCCTGCCACAGCGTCATGTCGACGGCTTCATCGGCGCCTCGCCTGGCGGGCGGCCCAGGTCTCCACGCCGAGGCCCCAGAGGCGCACGAAGCCCTCGGCGTCCTGGTGGCGGAAGCGGTCGGCGGCCTCGTAGGTGGCCAGGCCGTAGTCGTACAGGCCGGCCTCGCTGCGCCGCCCGGCCACGATGCAGCGACCGGGAAGCTCGCAGCGCAGCCGCACCTCACCGCTCACGAAGCGCTGGCTCTCCTCCACGAAGGCGTCGAGGGCCTCCTTGAGCGGAGAGAACCACAGGCCGTCGTAGACGAGGTCCGCGTAGCGGGGCTCCAACCTGGCCTTCTCGTGGGCCAGCTCCCGCTCGAGGGTGAGGTCCTCCAGGTCGGCGTGGGCCATGAGGAGGGCCAGGGAGCCGGGGCACTCGTAGATCTCCCTGCTCTTGATCCCCACCCGGCGGTTCTCCACCATGTCGATGCGACCCCACCCGTAGGAACCGACCACTCTGGTCACCTCGCCGATCAGGTCGTGCAAGGAGAGCTCCCTGCCGTCCAGGGCCACGGGCAGTCCCTGTTCGAAGCGGATGGTGAGCTCGACGGGCTCGGTGGCGCTTGGCGTGGTGAGCTCGTAGACGTCCTCCGGAGGCGCCTCCCAGGGGTCCTCGAGGATGCCGCACTCGACGGTGCGGCCCCAGAGGTTCTGGTCCACGGAGTAGGGGCTCTCCTTGGTGACGGTGAGAGGGATCCCGGCCCGTTCGGCGTACTCGATGGACTGCTCGCGGGTGAGGCCCCAGCCGCGCACGGGGGCCAGCGTCTCCAGGTCAGGGGCCAGCGCCCGCGTCGACACCTCGAAGCGGACCTGGTCGTTTCCCTTGCCGGTGCATCCGTGGGCGACGGCGTCGGCGCCGTGCTCGCGCGCCGCGGCCACCATGTGCTTGACGATCACGGGCCGGGAGAGGGCCGAGACCAGGGGGTACTTGCCCTCGTACTTGGCGTTGGCCTTGAGGGCCGGAGCCACGTAGTCCCGGGCGTACTCCTCTCGGCAGTCGACCACCACGGCCTCCACCGCCCCGGCCGCGAGGGCCCGCTCACGAACGCGCTCGAAGTCCCCGCCCTGCCCCACGTCGGCGGCCAGGGCGATGACCTCCACACCCAGCTCGTCCCCCAGCCAGCGCACCGCCACCGAGGTGTCCAGTCCGCCGCTGTACGCCAGCACCACCCGCTTCGCCACGACCCTCCTCTATCCCCTGGGTTTCCCTTGCTGCCGACTTGCCCTGCCCTCACAGGCCCGCGAGGGCCGAGAGCCGCTTGGCCAGCTTGGCACCGCCGGTGCCCTCCGACGCCACCACGAGCACGGTGTCGTCACCGGCAACCGTACCGATCACACCGTCGAGGCCGGCCCGGTCGAGGGCGGAGCCCACCACGTGGGCCGAGCCCGGGGGCGTGCGCAGCACCACCAGATTCGCGGAGTGGGCCACCTCCACCACCCAGTCTCCGAGCACGCGGGCCAGGTGGTCGTCGGGTGCCAGCTGGTCCCTCGGCAGCTCCGGGATGGCGTAGACGGTGTCGCCCCCCGGCACCCTCACCTTGACCGCACCCATCTCCTCCAGGTCACGGGAGACGGTGGCCTGAGTGGCGACCACCCCGTCGGCCGCCAGCAGATCCACCAGGTGGGTCTGGCTGGGCACCAGGTTGCTGGCCAGCAGCCGGGCGATGCGGTGCTGGCGCTGGGTCTTGGCCAACCTCATGGCGCCGGTCTCACGCCGCCTCGGCGAGCAGGAAGAGAAGGAGGCCCCTCACCGCGTGCATGCGATTCTCGGCCTGCTCCCACACCAGGCTCCGCGGCCCGTCCACCACGGCGGCGGCGACCTCCTCGCCACGGTGGGCGGGCAGGCAATGGAGGAAGACGGCACCCTCGCCGGCCCGTGCCATGAGACCCTCGTCCACGGTGAAGCCCTCGAAGGCCTGGCGGCGGCGCTCGGCCTCGTCCTCGGCTCCCATCGACGTCCACACGTCGGTGTACACCACGTCGGCGCCCGAAGCGGCCTCGGCGGGGACCGTGGTGGGCGAGACGTCCCCTCCAGCGGCTCGTACCGCGTCGAGGTCCGCCTGGGCGGGCCCGTAACCGTCGGGGCAGGCGTAGCGGACGGTCATGCCACCGAGTGCCGCAGCCAGGCCGAGGGAGCGGGCCACGTTGTTGAAGTCACCCACGTACGCCAACTCGATGCCGGCCAGGCGGCCGAAGTGCCGGCGAAGTGTGAGCATGTCGGCCAGGGCCTGGCAGGGGTGGGCCGAGTCCGAGAGCAGGTTCACGACCGGGACGGACGCGGCCTCGGCCATGCGCTCGAGGGTCGTGTGGGCGAACACGCGCGCGCCGATGGCGGCGTGGTAGCGGCTGAGGGCCCGGGCCACGTCCGATGCCGGCTCGCGCACGTCCACGTCCACCTCTTCGCCTCGAACGGACAGGGGGTGGCCGCCGAGCTGGACCACCGCCATCTCGGTGGCGTTGCGGGTGCGCAGCGACGGCTTCTCGAACAGCAGCGCCATGCCCCGGCCGGCGAGGACCTGAGGCGGGTCGGCGCGCTCGGCCAGGTTGAGCACCGCGGCCAGCTCGTGGGCAGAGAGATCGTCGACCTCGAGTAGGTGCCGGGTCACGACCCGAGCGCCCCTTGGAGCGCTCGGGCCATGATGGTCAGGCCCTCGTCCATCTCCTCGTCGGAGACGAGCAGTGGCGGGGTCAGGCGGAGTGCGGAGTCGGTGACGGCATTGACCACCAGGCCGCCTTCCAGCGCCCGCGCCGCCACATCCTTGGCCTCGAGCCGTGGCTCCAGCTCGGCACCGAGCAACAGGCCCAGACCCCGCACCGAGCGAACGCCGGGAAGCGAGGCCAGGCCGTCGGCCAGGCGCGTACCGGCGGCGACCGCTCGGGCCGGCAGACCGGCCTCCTCCATGGTGGCCAGCACGGCCCTGGCCGCAGAGGTGGCGAACGGCTGGCCCCCGAATGTGGTGCCGTGGTCCCCCACCTCGAAGGCGGCGGCCACCTCGTCGCGGGCCCAGCACGCGCCTATGGGCGCACCGTTGCCGAGGGCCTTGCCCATGGTGACCACGTCGGGTTCGACGCCGAAGTGCTGGAAGCCGAACCAGCGTCCCGTGCGTGCCAGGCCGGTCTGCACCTCGTCCACCATCAGGAGCGCTCCTCGCTCGTCACATATCCGCCGGACCGCAGCGAAGAACTCCGGAGTGGCGGGATGGACTCCACCCTCGCCGAGGACCGGCTCCAGGAGGACGGCGGTCACGGAGTCGTCCACGGCCGCGTCGAAGGCGGCCACGTCGCACCAGGGAGCGTGGCGGAAGCCCTCGGGCAAGGGCTGGAACGCCTCGTGCTTGGAGGGCTGGCCCGTGGCGTGGAGGGTGGCCAGGGTGCGCCCGTGGAAGGAGCCGTAGGCGCTGACCACCACGTAGCGGCCGCGTCCTCCCCACTTGCGGGCCAGCTTGATGGCGCACTCGTTGGCCTCGGCCCCGGAGTTGCCGAAGAAGACCTTTCCCGACCCGGCGCTGCCCGGAGAGCGGATCAGGCGATCGAGTGTTGCCGCCACCTCGGGGGCAACAGTGGTGGCGAAGTGGTTGGAGACGTGCAGCAGCGTGCGGGCCTGCTCGGCCACCGCGCTCGCCACTGCGGGATGGGCGTGACCGAGCGACGTGACGGCCACGCCGGAGAAGAAGTCGAGGTAGCGACGCCCGGCGTCGTCCCACAGCACCGTCCCCTCGCCGCGCACGAAGGTGACGGGCTGAGGGGGGTAGGTGTCCATGAGGAAGCTTCCACTCATGTCTTGACCATGGTGCCCACGCCCTCGTCGGTGAAGACCTCCAGCAGCAGCGCGTGGGGCACACGGCCGTCGAGGATGTGGGCGTGGCCAACGCCACCGCGCACCGCATGCACGCACGAGGCCACCTTGGGGACCATGCCCGCGGTCACGGTCCCGGCTGCCACCATCGCTTCGAGGTCCTCCACCGTGACCGTGCGCAGAAGACTGGCGTGGTCGTCCAGGTCGGCGAGCAGACCCTCGACGTCGGTGAGGAACACCAACTTCTCGGCTCCCAGAGCCTCGGCCAGGGCACCGGCCGCGGTGTCGGCGTTGATGTTGTAGGCCTGCCCACCCGGGCCGCTGGCGATGGTGGCCACCACAGGGATCAGCGCCTCGGCCAGCAGGCGCTCGGCGATGGTGGGGTCGATGGCGGCCACCTCGCCCACGAAGCCCAGCTCTGGGTCGGCGCTGGCGCTGGCCGTGATGAGCCCGGCGTCCTCACCAGAGAGCCCCACGGCCAGGGGCCCGTGGACGTTCATGGCGGCCACCAGGTCCCGGTTCACCTTGCCCACGAGCACCATGCGGGCCACGTCCAGGGTGTCGGCGTCGGTGACCCGCAGTCCGTCACGGAACTCGGGGATCATCCCGAGCCGCTTCATGAGGGCGCCGATCTGTGGCCCGCCGCCGTGCACGACCACCGGGCGCATCCCGACCGAACGCATGAGCACGATGTCCTCGGCGAACCCGGCGACGGACTTCTCGTCACCGATGGCATGGCCGCCGAACTTGACCACCACCACCTTTCCCCAGAAGCGGCGGATGTAGGGCAGCGACTCGGCGAGGACGCCGGCCTTCTCCTCCGGCGTCACCCCTCCTCCATGCCTAGGACGTCCTCATGTTCTCGTCCACGTATGCGTGGGTGAGGTCACTGGTCACGACCGTCCCGGAGCCCTCGCCGAGGCCGAGGTCGGCCGTGATGGCAACCTGGTCCTGCCCCAGGTGGTCGGCGACCAGCGACGGGTCGTGGGAGGCGGCCACGCCGTTGCGGCACACCACCTCGTCGCCGTAGGCCACGCTCACGCGGTCGGGGTCGAAGCCCACGCCGGCCGACCCGAGCTCGCTGACAACGCGCCCCCAGTAGGGATCCTGCCCGTAGAGGGAGCACTTCACGAGGAGGCTGTCGGCCACTTTGCGGGCCGCGGCCTGTGCCTCCTCGTCGGACATGGCCCCCGTCACCGTGATCCGGGCCAGCTTGGTGGCGCCCTCGGCGTCGGCTGCCATTTGCTCGGCCAGGTCGATGCAGGCCCAGGTCAGGGCGTCGGTGAAGGCGTCGTGGCCTATCGGCTCGCGGCGTCCACTTGCCAGCACAATGACGGTGTCGTTCGTCGACGTACAGCCGTCAACCGAGAGGGCGTTGAACGAGCTACGGGCGGCCGATTGCAGGGCCCGGTGGAGCTCGGCGGGCGATACGTCGGCATCGGTGGTGAGCACGGCCAGCATGGTGGCCAGGTGGGGCGCCAGCATGGCCGCCCCCTTCGCCATGCCGCCGACGGTGAAGCCGTCGCCGTGGACGACGACCTCCTTGGCGTGGGTGTCTGTGGTGAGGATGGCGCCGGCCGCCGCGCCTCCCCCCTCTGGGCCGAGGCCGTCCACCACCGCCGGCAAGCCCTTCCTCACAGAGGCCATCGGGAGCGGGATCCCGATCAGACCGGTGGAGCACACCAGCACCTCTGCGGCGTCACACCCCACGCCGTGGGCGACCATGGCACAAGTCTCCTCGGCGCAGGCCCGCCCTTCGGGGCCGGTGGCGGCGTTGGCGTTGCCGCTGTTGAGGATCACCGCCGCCGCCCGCCCGCCCGTCCGTGCCAGGTGCGTCCGGCTCACCTCGACGGGCGCGGCGGTAGCCAGGTTCGGGGTGAAGACGGCGGCGGCGGGGACGGGCCGTCTATCCTCGGTGGACACGAGTGCGAGGTCGGGCTGACCGCCGGGCTTGATCCCGCACGCCGTGCCACTGGCCACGAAGCCGTTGGCGGCGGTGACGCTCACGGGTACAGGCCCCTCACGGATACACGCCGACCAGTGGCAGCCCCGCAGTCTCGGGCAGCCCGAGGGCGAGGTTGGCGCACTGGAGCGCCTGGCCGGAGGCGCCCTTCACCAGGTTGTCGAGGGCGCAGAGCACCACCACCCACCCGGTCCGCGGGTCCTGGCGAGCGGTGAGATGGGCGCAGTTCGAGCCGTAGGTGGCCTTGGTCGACGGTGGCCGCTCGTCCACCACCACGAAGGGCTCGTCGGCATAGAAGTCGGCGAGCAGCGCGAGGGGGTCGTAACCCCCGCTGGGGCGGGCGTAGCACGTGGCGAGGATCCCCCGGGTCATGGGGGCGAGGTGGGGCGTGAACAGGACCTGGGCGCCGACGGCCTGCTCGATCTCGGGTGTGTGGCGATGGTCGATCAGGGCGTAGGCGGTGAAGTCCTCGTTCACCGTGGAGAAATGGCTCGTCTGGCGCAGGGTCCGTCCGGCGCCGGACACGCCGCTGGTGGCGTCGACCACCACACCCGTCGTCTCTATGGCTCCGGCGCGGACGAGCGGGGCCAGGGCCAGCGACGCGGTGGTCACGTAGCAACCGGGCGCGGCCACGAGATGGGCGCCGACGATCTCGTCGCGAAACAGCTCAGGGAGCCCGAAGCAGAACTCCGGAAGCAGCTCGGGAGCAGAGTGCTCCTCGCCGTACCAGCGGGGGTAGAGGGAGGCATCCTTCAGGCGGAAGTCGGCGGCCAGGTCCACCACCGTTGCCACCCGCTTGCGCAGATCGGGTACCAGGCGCTGCGAGGTGCCATGAGGCAGGGCCAGGAAGACCAGGTCGAGGCCCTCTGCGGCGGCGGGGTCGGCCTCGGTGAAGACGAGCCCGGGGTAGGCGCCGGCCAGACTCGGGTAGACCTCGGCCGCTTGGGCTCCCGACCGGCTCTCGGCGGTGGCCAGCACCACGTCGAGGTCAGGGTGACCGGCGCACAAGCGCAGCAGCTCGGCACCCGTGTAACCCGTTGCACCGTAGATCCCTACCCTGTACACCGACTCATCATACACCGGGTTGCATCATCATGCAGTCATCATCGGCCTAGGTGTTGCCGTCCTCGTCCTCGCCCTCCCATTCCCTGTCCTGCTGCTTCCATCGCTCGTTGCGGGCGTCGGCCTTCTCGCGCCAGTTCAGCGCGTCCTCACGTGTGGGGTACGGGCCAAGGCGGTCCTCACCGGCGCACTGCTCGCCCTCCGGCTCGGGTCCCTTGTGGTTGAAGCACCAGTACCAGGGACCACGGGGGTCGGATCTCGGGCTCATGGGTCCTCCTTCTCTCCTCCTCACCGCGAGCATGCAGCGTCGGGGGACGATGGGCCAGCGGCGCGTCGAGGGGCGCGAGAATCGGAGGGCCATGGGCACCACCTCGATGAAGGGCCGGCTGCTGGTCGCCACTCCGTCATTGAGGGAACCGGCCTTCGACCGCACTGTGATCCTCATGCTCGAGCACGGCGCCGAGGGCGCGCTGGGCCTGGTGCTGAACCGTCCGAGCGAGGTGGAGCTCACGGGCCCGGCGCCGGACTGGGAGCCGTTCGCCGCTCATCCCCCGGTCGTCTTCTTCGGTGGGCCGGTGGCGCAGGGATCGGCCATCTGTCTGGCCCGGGCGGACGGCGACGACCAGACCGCCGCCTGGACGCCCATCTTCGGACGGCTCGGGGCCCTGAACATCGCCAAGGGCCCACACGAGGTGGAGCAGCCCATCGATGACATCCGGGTCTTCTCCGGCCACGCCGGATGGGCCCCCGGACAGCTCGAGGCCGAGATAGCGGACGGGGCCTGGTTCGTCGTCCACTCCGAGCCCGAGGACGCTCTGTCGTCCGAGCCGCTGGACCTCTGGCGCCGGGTGCTCCGGCGCCAGAAGGGAAGGGTGGCGCTCTATGCCGGCTTCCCCGCCGACCCGGCGCTCAACTGACGCGGCGGCGGCGAGCCGCGGAGCCACTCAGCCGCGGAGCTCGGCGGAGTGCGCCGCCTGGACGGCGTCGATGCAGCGCCGGCGGATCTCGGCCACCTCGGGGTCGGTGAGGGTGCGCTCCAGTGCCTGCAGACGGAGCCGGTAGGCCAGACTGCGGCGCCGGTCTCCCAGGCGGGCGTCACGGAAGACGTCGAACAGGCGAAGGTCGACCAGCAGCTCGCCGGCCGCCTGTCGCAGTGTGGACTCCACCGCCGCCGCGGGCACGGCGTCGTCGACCACGAAGGCGAGGTCGATGTCGCTGGAGGGATGCCTGCTCACCGGCCGGGCCGGCACGTAGATCCGCTCCCTGGGCAGCAGCAGCTCCAGGTCTGCCTCCATCCAGCCCACCCGCCCCTCGATCCCGAAGGCCTCCGTCACCGACGGGTCGGCCTCGCCGACGTGGCCCACCACCCGTTCCCCGAGCACGAGTCGGGCCGTACGGGTGGGGTGCAAACCTGGCGCCTGGACCGCCTCGAGCCGGCTCCCCCGGATGCCCAGGCCGTCGAGCACCACGTCGAGCACCCGCTTGGCCGCCGGAGCTCCGGCCGGCCCCGCGAGCGCTACCGCCACCAGCTCGCGTTCGTCGGGCAAAGGCGCGCTCCGGTCCACGGAGGGGGCGAAGACGTGGCCGATCTCGAACAGGGCGACGCCCGGGTTGCGATGCGACGCGTTGAAGGCGACGGCCTTCAACAGCCCCGGCAGCAGGGACCGGCGGAGCACCGACTCCTCGCGCGCCAGGGGATCGGTGGCCTCGATGACGTCGGCCTCCAGCCCGGCCCGCTCGTGGTCACCGGGCCCGACCAGGGGCGGGGAGACCGCTTCGCTGACGCCGGCTCCGGCCAGCACGTCGCGGAGGCGGCGCCGGTTGCGCTGATAGGGCGTGAGCGCGCCCACGAAGGGGCTGGCGGGGACGGTGCGGCTCACCCGGGAGTAGCCGTGATGTCGGGCCACCTCCTCCACCAGGTCGATCTCGGAGGTGGCATCGGGACGGAACGAGGGAGGCAGCACGTCGTGCAGGCCGGGGCCGGCGGCGTCGACGGCGAAACCGATGGGCGTCAGGTATGAGCGGATCTGCTCGTCGTGCAGGGACGTGCCCAGGACGGCGTTGACCCGCTCCGTGCGCAGGCGTATCGGCTGGGGCGGCGGTGGACCGAAGCGGCAGTCGAGCACCGGGGAGGAAGCCTCCCCCGACCCGAGCAGGCCGGCGAATCGGGCCGCAGCCCGCTCCAGGATCTCGGGGTCGCAGCCCCGCTCGAAGCGAGCCGAGGCCTCGGTGCGAAGCCCTAGCCGCTGCGAGGTCCGGGCGATCGCCATGGGCGTGAAGTAGGCGGCCTCGAGCAGCACCCTGGTGGTGGTGGCGGAGATCTCCGACGACGCCCCGCCCATGATCCCGCCGATGCCGACGGGCGCGCCGGTGGCGTCGCAGATGAGGCAGTCCTCGCCGTCGCCCACCCGCCGCTCCACGCCGTCGAGGGTCGTGATCGTCTCCCCAGGCGTGGCCCTGCGTACCAGCAACCCGTGGCCGCGCAGGCGGTCGAGGTCGTACGGATGGGTCGGCTGGCCGAGCTCGAGCATCACGTAGTTGGAAGCGTCCACCACGTTGCTGAGGGGTCGCATGCCGGCCAGCGTGAGCCGCCGGGCCACTCCCGAAGACGAAGGGCCGACCCCCACACCGGCGACCACAGAGGCCGTGAAGCGAGGGCAGAGCTCGGGGCAGTCGACGGCTATGGACGCAACATCGGCGGAGGGAGGGCCCGTGCCGTCCAGCGCGTGGTGGGGCAGGACAAAGGGCAGTCCCAGGCGGGCCGCCGCGTCCCTGGCGATCCCGGCCACCGACATGGCGTCGGGCCGGTTTCCTTCGATGGCCAAGTCGTAGACGACGTCGACGTCTATGCCCATGGCTTCGGCGAAGGGTGTGCCGACGCCGAGGCCTTCGGGCAGGACCATGATCCCGTCCTGGTCCTTGCCGAGGCGCAGCTCGGCGGAGGAGCAGATCATGCCTTCGGACCATTCTCCGCGCACCTTGCGCCGCCCTATCTCGAAGTCGCCGGGCAGGACGGCACCGACCGGGGCCAGAGGCACCAGCTGGCCCGCAGCCACGTTGGGGGCACCACACACCACCTGAAGGGGTTGGCCGTCGCCGACGTCGACCTCGGTCAGGCGCACGCGGTCGGCCTTCGGATGGGGCCGCACGTCGAGCACTCGGCCCACGACCACGTCGGCCAGGCCCTCCCCCACCCGCTCGAGTCCCTCGACCACCATCCCCAGGTCGTCGAAGGTCTCCGCCAGGGCGACGGGATCCCCCTCGAAAGGGGCGAAGTCACGCAGCCACGACAAGGGGACGAGCATCCGGGGACCCTAGAACTGGCTGATGAAACGGATGTCGTTGTCGAGCAGGACTCGCATGTCGGAGAGGCCATGGCGCATCTGGGCGCAGCGGTCGATGCCGAATCCGAAGGCGAAGCCGCTCCACTCCTCGGGGTCGATGCCGACGGCGGCGAACACGTTCGGATGGACCATCCCGCAGCCACCCAGCTCGATCCAGCCCGTGCCCGAGCACGTGCGACACCCTTCGCCCTCGCAGATGGTGCAGGTGATCTCGAACTCGGCCGAAGGCTCGGTGAAGGGAAAGTAGGCCGGACGCAGCCGCGAATGGATGGCGGGGCCGAAGTAGGCGCCGGTGAAGACCTCGATGGTGCCGGCGAGGTCTCCGAAGGTGATGCCCTTGTCCACCACCAGCCCCTCGATCTGGTTGAAGCTCGGCGTGTGGCGGGCGTCGGGGGTGTCCTTGCGGTAGACCTTCCCGGGCATGATCGAGTAGATGGGCGGGGGTTGCTGCTGCATCACCCGGATCTGGACGGGTGAGGTGTGGGCTCGCAGCAGGGTGGAGCCGGGCTCGCCCCAGTCCACGTACAAGGTGTCGAAGCCGCTGCGGGCGGGGTGGGACTTGGGGATGTTCAGGGCCTCGAAGTTGTACCAGTCGGTCTCCACCTCCGGCCCCTCGGCCACGGCGTAGCCCATGCCTATGAACACGTCCTCCAGCTCGTCCCGCGTCTGGGTCACCAGGTTGGTGTGCCCCCGCTGCGGTCCGGGCGGTACCTCGGTGAGGTCGAGGCGTTCGGCGGCCAGGCGGGCGGCTCGGGCTTCGGCCTCGAGCTGGTGGCGCCGGCGCTCGGCGATCTCCTGGAGGCGAGCCCGGGCGGCGTTCAGAAGCTGACCGGCGCTGCGGCGCTCCTCGGGTGCCAGCCGGCCCAGGCCCTGGCTGAGTGCCGCCAGCGCCGACCGTTTGCCGAGCGCCTCGGCCTCGGCGGCGCGCAACTGGTCGGGATCGGTGGCGGCTTCCAGCCGGGCCGCAGCCTCCCGCTCGGTGTGCTCCAGTTGGGCCGCGTCCATGATCGGGGCCATTATCGCTTGGCCTGGTCGTTCGAGCGACGCTGGCGGGCGGCTTCGAAGCAGAGGATCGCAGCCGCCATCCCCACGTTGAGCGATTCCGAGCGCCCGGCCATGGGGATGGTGACCTCGTCGTCGAGGAACCCGGCGAGAGTGTTGGGCAGCCCCGTGGCCTCGTTGCCGAGGACGAGGGCGACGGGGACGGTGAGGTCGACGCTGGCGTAGTCGCGGCCCGCGCCGACCACGGCGCCCAACCGGCGAAGGCCCATGTTCCCGACACGAGCGAGAAGCTCGGAGGGTTCCTCGTCGGCGGCCACCACCGGGACGTGGAAGAGCGCTCCGGCCGACGCCCGCACGGTCTTGGGGTTGTACACGTCCACGGAGTGCCCGCAGAAGACGACGGCATCGGCGCCGGCCGCTTCGGCGCTGCGGAGCACCGTGCCAGCGTTGCCCGGGTCACCCACGTCCACGCACACCACGACGAGGTCGTCCCCTGCCAGCGCGTCCATCTCCACCGTGACGTCGGCCACCACCGCCATGACCGGCTGGGGATGGACGGTGGATGCGACCCTTTGGAGGACGCCGGGCCCGAGCCGCGCCAGGCGGGCCCCGGACGCCTCAGCCCGACCGAGGAGCTCTTCAGGTGCGTCGGCCCCGGCGAAGACGGCCTCCACCTTCACCCCGGCGCCCAGGGCCTCGGCAAGGAGCTTGGCGCCCTCGACGACGAAGACGCCCTCCTCGCGGCGGGACCGGCGGCGGGAGACGAGGCGCCGTAGCCGTTGGACCTCTTGGTGCCGGTACCCCAGCTCGCCGGCCGGTGCGCTCAGGACTGCGTGTGGGCGTCCCGGGCCACCTTCACCAAGGCGGCGAAGGCGGCAGGGTCGCGGACCGCCAGATCGGCCAGCATCTTGCGGTTGACGTCGACCTCGGCCGTGTGCAGCCCGGCCATGAAGCGGCTGTAGCTCATGCCGTGCTGGCGGGCGGCGGCGTTGATGCGCTGGATCCACAGCTGGCGGAAGTCACCCTTGCGGGCACGCCGGTCACGGTAGGCGTACTGCAGGGAGTGCATGACCTGCTCGTTGGCGGCGCGGTAGCTCCGGCTCTTGTTCCCGTAGTACCCCCGCGCCTGCTGGAGCACGGCACGACGGTGCTTCTTGGCGTGGACGGAACGCTTGACCCTGGCCATGACCCCTCGCTCTAGAGCCCGAGCAGGCGCTTCACCTGCTTGGTGTCGGGACTGCTCAGCTCGGCTTCTCGGCCCAGCCGCCGGGTACGAACAGACGACTTCTTCTCGAGGAGGTGCGAGCGGAATGCCTGGCGGCGACGGATCTTGCCCGTGCCCGTGACCCTGAAACGCTTGGCCGCCCCTCTGTCGGTCTTCATCTTCGGCATTCCATCGCCTCCCTCGTCACTCGCCGCTTCCGTTCTCGTTGCCCGTGCCCTTGGCCCGCTTGTCGGGCGCAAGCACCATGATCATGTTGCGACCGTCCACCTTGGGTGCCGCTTCCACCTTGGCGATCCCGCCCACCGTTTCCGCGACCCGGTCGAGGATCTGCAACCCCCGCTCCTGGTGGCTGAGCTCCCGGCCCCGGAACATGATCGTGACCTTCACCTTGTGCCCCTGGCCGAGGAACTTCTCCACCTGCCGGGTCTTGGTGTCGAAGTCGCCGGGACCGATCTTGGGCCGGTACTTCATCTCCTTGATGCTGACGTTGGTGCTCTTCCGCCGCGACTCCTTGGCTCGTTGGGCAGCGTCGAACTTGAACTTCCCGTAGTCCATGATCCGGCACACCGGGGGGTTGGCCATGGGCGCCACCTCCACGAGGTCCAGATCCGCCTCCCGGGCGATCTGCATGGCCTCGGGAACGGTCTTGATGCCCAGCTGGGCACCGTCGGCGTCGACGAGGCGCACCTCACGAGCCCGGATCCGGTCGTTGATCCTTGGCTCGCTGTCACTGTTTGCGGCGATGCGACGTTCTCCTTGTACGGGATCTGGGCTCGGGGGGACTGCGTGCTGAGCTTTCTCTCGGGACCTGCATGCTTGGGGGGTGTCAACGCCAAAGCGGGCGGGGGGACACCTGTCCCTTGGAAGCAACGCCCGCTCGGTGCGGTCATTCGACCCGACGCACCAGACTTCGGTGGCCGGGTGGGAAGCCCCCCGGCCCCCGCTTCCGTCCGTCCTGCTGGCCTAGGGTACCAGCGTGAGCACGATCTGGACACCAGGTGGAGAGCGGCCGGTGGGCCGGCCGGAGCCCGAGGGTCCGCCCTCCCAGCCTTCGCCTGGGGCACCCCCACCGCAACCGCAGGTGGCCCGGGGTGAGACCGCAGCGGCCGAGGCACCGGCCACCGACGAGGAGCTGCAGGCCAGGATGGCGGAGTTGCGCCAGGAGCTCGCTGAGACCCCGGTGGAGCTTGTTGTGGCCAACCACTGCTTCGGGATGTTCGAGCTGGCCGCACTGCACCTGTCGTTGCAGCCCCCGCGGCTCGACCAGGCTCGGCTGGCCATCGACGCCCTTGCGGCCCTGCTCGGGGCCATGACCGGGCGCCTGGGAGAGGAGGAGGCCCAGCTCCAGGAAGGTCTGGCCAGCCTCCGTCTGGCTTTCGTGCAGATCCAAGGGGCTCATGCGAGCGGCGGTGGCGCCGACCCCGGTGCTGCCGCCGCCCCGCAGCCTCCGCCGACCGCCTAGGCCAGCTTCGTAACCGAGGTCGCCTCCCAGCGGCCCCCATGGCCGGCTACGACCTCGAAGGCGACCTTCTCCCCGACGGCGATGCTGCGGCTGCCGTCGGCGATGGCGGTGCAGTGGAAGAACAGTTGCCGGCCGTCGCTGCCCTCCACGGTGCCGACTCCCCTGTGGTCGTCGAACTCGGCGACGGTGCCACGCTCGATGGTCATGTCGAGCGAGTCCTCAGTGGACGATCTTGGAGATGGCCAGCTCGATGATGTCGGTTGCCCCGTGGTCCTCCAGGGCAGGGATGAGGGTGTTGATCTGCGACTTCGGAACCACCGTCTCCACGGCATAGCCGTCCTCACCGAACAGCTTGGAGACCGTCGGCGAACGTAGGGCGGGGAGGAGCTCGATGACCTCGGGAAGGTCTGCCTCGCCCACGTTCAGCTTCACCAGCACCTTGCCTCGGGCTTCGAGCGTTCCCTGTAGGAGGGTGAGCACCTGGCCCATGGCGTGGCGCTTGGCGGGGTCGTCGTAGGCGAGCGGGTTGGCGATCAGCTCGGTGTAGGAGACGAGCACGGTGTCGACGACTCGCAGGCCGGCGGCTCGTAGCGCTCGGCCGGTCTCGGTGATCTCCACCACGGCGTCGGCGATGTCGGGCACCTTGGCCTCGGTTGCACCGTAGGAAAGGGTTATGTCGGCGTCCACACCGTGCTTCTCCAGGAAGCGGCGCGTGAGCTCGGGGTACTCGGTCTGCACCCGCACTCCGGACGGCAGGTCACCCACCGCCTGTACCGCTGAGTCCTGGGACACCGCGAGCACGACGTTGACAGGGCGGGCGGTGGCCTTCGAGTAGTGGAGCTCGCCGAGCGACAGGACGTCGCTGGCCGTCTCCTCGATCCAGTCCCGGCCGGTGATGCCGAGGTCGAACAGTCCGGTGGCCACGTAACGAGGTATCTCCTGGGGACGGAGGATGCTCACGACGTCGATACGGGGGTCGGGGATGGTGGCCCGGTACTCCACGTTCGAGGACCGCTGCACCGGCAGGTCGGCGGCGTCGAACAGCTCCAGGGTGGCCCTCTCCAGGGAACCCTTGGGCAGCACCAGGCGGAGCATGGCTATCCCTCGGATCGTTTGGGCAGCTGGCGCAGGAGGTCGGCCATCTCGATG
>JALYGF010000005.1 GCA_030777325.1 Actinomycetota bacterium
TCCGGAGGACGTGCGCCAAACCTTCCGCCTCGTGAACGGTGGCCACGGCCGGGACCTCCGTCGGTAAGGACCACGCGCCCCTCAGCTTCCATCCCAGGCGCTACCCCTCTCGCCTCGCTCGGAGGAAGCGGGCGGCAAAGACGGCGGCACAGCCCACCGCCACCGGCGACGACACCACCCCCGCCAGGTAGTAGTCCTCGGGGAGGTGGTGGTGCTGGCCGCCGGAGTACTTCGAGCCGACGAAGACGATCGTCGCCGCGGCGAGGGCCGTAGCAACCGGCTGGAACCAGCACCGGCGGGTACGGCGAACCAGCGTCTGCGGAAGCCTGAGCGTCTGCCCGCGGTCGAACAGGAAGATCGCCGTCGTCACTGCGACGGCGAGCAGCAAGCCACCGCCGGCCACGAGCTGCCGTGAGGCGACGAGCTCGTCGGCAAAGCCGATGACGAAGATCCAGGTCACCCATCCTGCGACGACGACCCCCGTGGTCCGCCGGGCGATCGACGCGGTGAACTCCTCGGCGTCGACCAGCTCCGGATCGGCTGCAGCCGCGGCCACCTCGTAGTCGACGGCCCGGGCAAAGCGGAACCGGAGGCGCAGGACGTCGGACGCCAGAGCGCGCACGGCCGCGTTCTCGGGCTCCAGGCGCAGCACCTCGTGGAGCAGGGCGTCGGCCCGGCGGAGATAGGGCGCTCGGCGCAGGGCCCGGATGGCCCAGGCGATGCCCAGTACCACCAGCCCGGTTCCCCCGGTGAAGATGCCGAGCGCGACCAGAGCCAAGAACGGGATCGGCTCCCTGTCCAGGTCGACGCGGCCCCTCTCCAGCTCGATCAACGCCTCTGCGAGTGGCCCGAGGTGCCAGCCGGGAGCGGTGCGTCGCAACGTGGCTGCGGCGTGCGCCGCGCCGGTCCGATCGTTGCACTGGAGTGATGCCCGCACCAGGGTGTACAGCGAGAAGGGGTCGTGTGGGTCCTCCCACACCGCCTGCTCCGCGGCCTCCCGGGCTTCCTCGGCCGAGCCGGCGCCTTTGAGGAGCGCACGTGCACGGAGGTCGTGGACCCAGCCGTTGGCCGGGTCCAGGGCCAAGGAGCGCTCGGCCCAGGTGCGGGCAGCATGGGCGTCTCCTGCGGCCAACAGCGCCCACGCCATGGCCCCGACCAGGTCGGGGTCGTCGGGGGTCTCCCGGAGCGCCTCCCTGGCCACGTCCATGGCGTCGTGCGGCCGGCCCGCGTCGATGAGCAGCTGCACGCGTCGGAGTGCAGAGCCGTCCGGCGAGGGCTGCGCCGGCTGCAGGCCGGTCACCGGCGCCCCCGGCGCCGGCGCCGGGCGAGGTAGCCGGCCAGGTCGGCGTACCGGTCACCGTCGTCGGCGAACTGGACGTAGCTCTCGGCCAGGCGGAACCACGCGTCGGTGCTCGGCGGCGTGTCGGCCAAGGCCCGGTCGAGGTCGTCCTGGCTGACCGGCTGGGTCGCTCCGGCGTTCACGGACGCATGCAGGGCGAACTCGACGGCCCGGGTGCACACACGCGCGAGGTCCGCCCCGGAGTAGCCCTCGGTGCGGTGGGCGATCGCCTCCAGATCGACGTCTCCGACCGGGGAGCGCGTCAGGTGGCGTCCCAGGATGGCGGCGCGGGCGGCCTCGTCGGGCGGGAGAACCACCACCTGCCGGTCGAAGCGGCCCGGTCTCAGGAGGGCGGGGTCGACGTCCCACGGTTGGTTGGTCGCACCCAGCACGAGGAGCCCCTCGTTGTCTGTCGACGCACCGTCGAGCTCGAGGAGGAGCTGGTTGACGACCGTGCGAACGCTGGCGCTGTGGAGGTGGGAGCGCCTGTGCCCCAGAGCGTCGAGCTCGTCGATGAACAGGACGCTCGGGCGCATGGACCGTGCCTCATCGAACACCTGGCGGACGTTGCGCTCGCTGGAGCCGAGCCACATGTCGAGGATGTCGGCGATCCCGACGTGGATGAAGAACAGGCCCAGCTCGCCGGCCAGGGCCTTGGCGAGGAACGTCTTCCCGCACCCTGGCGGGCCCCACAGCAGCAAGCTCGACCGGAGCGACTGGCCGAACACCTCGCGTAGCTCCTCGTTGCGCAGCGGCTCGAGGAACCCGAGGCGCAGGCGCTGCTTCACGTCGTCCATGCCGGCGACGTCGTCGAGGGTGACCTCCGGGCGGACGATTTCGGCCAGGTCCTCCGTCGACGGCGCTGCCCATGGCGTGCCCGGCGCTGGTGCCGGTTCCCGCTTCGCCGCCGGGCTCGGTGCCGCGTCGGCATCCAACCCGAGCCCGCGGCGGGCGATGGCCCCTCGCTCCCGGGCGCCGGCGTCGTCACGGTTCACTCGGAGCAGCGCCTCGCAGTGACCGAGCGCAGCGGCGTGCTGGTCGTCCTCTAGGAGGAGGTCGACGAGGTGGAGCCGCAGCGCCCGGTTGTCGGGATCGTCGACCACGGAGCGTTCGAGGGCCCGCAGCAGCTCCGGGTCGACGCTCATCGCCGGGATCGTAGGGCGAGGCGGTGGCCAGCGGCGTCCCGGCGCCGGCTCCACTAGGGTCGCCCCGTCTGCAGTGCACGGGAAGCCGGTGCGAGCCCGGCGCGGTGCCGCCACTGTGACCGGGGAGCGAACCCCCAGCACGCCACCGGCGACGGGAAGGCGGGGGCGAGCGTCGATCCGGGAGCCAGGAGACCGGCTGCGGGCAGGAACAGCACCGTCCCACGAGGCATGGGATGACAGCAGCGCTGATCGGCGTCGGGGTGGGCCCCGGTGACCCCGAGCTCTTGACCCTGCGGGCCCTGCGGGCGCTGCGGGAGGCCGACCGCGTCTTCGCCCCCGTCAGCGACCCCGAGATCGAAGGTCGGGCCGAGTCGGTGGTGCGCCGGGCCGCCCCCGAGGTCGCCGTCGAGCGCCTGGTCTTCGTCATGGCCCGCCAGGGCGGGGCCCGCGACGCCGGCATCGCCGACGCCGCCGGCCGGCTGGTGGAGCACCTCGACGCCGGCCAGCGGGTGGCCTTCGTCACCCTGGGCGACCCCAACCTCTACAGCACGGTGTCGTCGGTGGTCGCCGCCGTGCGAGCCCTGCGCCCGGCCGTGCCGGTGGAGACGGTGCCGGGGATCATGGCCTTCCAGGACCTGGCCGCCCGGGCCGGCACGGTGGTGGCCGACGGGGCCGAGGTGCTCACCGTGGTCACCGGCCTGGACGGCACCGCCGCCTTCGACGCCGCCGTGGCCGACCCCGCCGCCGCCGTGGTGGTCTACAAGGGCGGCCACCACCTGCCCGAGCTGGCCGGGTGCCTGCGCCGGGCCGGGCGCCTGGACGGGGCGGTGGTGGGCGAGCTGCTCGGCCTCGACGGCGAGCGGGTCGGCCCGGTGGGCGAGCGGGCCGGCGAGCGGGCCTCGTACCTGGCCACCGTGGTGGTGCCCCCTCGCCGGACGGAGCCAGCGGCGCCGTGATCTGCTTCGTGGGCGCCGGCCCCGGCGCTGCCGACCTCATCACCCTGCGGGGGCGCGACCGCCTGGCCGGCGCCGACGTGGTGGTGTGGGCCTCGTCGCTGGTGCCCGAGGCACTGCTCGGCCACTGCCGGCCCGGGGTCGAGGTGCACGACTCGGCCGCCATGACCCTCGAGGACGTGCTCGACGTCTACCGGGCCGCCGCCGGCGCCGCCGTGGTCCGGCTGCACTCGGGCGACCCGTCGCTCTACGGCGCCGTCCAGGAGCAGATCGACTGGTGCGTCGAGCACGGGCGGGACTTCGAGGTCGTTCCCGGGGTCACCTCGCTGTCAGCGGCGGCGGCGGTGCTGGGCCGGGAGCTCACGGTTCCGGGCGTGTCCCAGAGCGTGGTGGCCACCCGCCTGCCGGGACGGACCGCCGGATCGATGCCGCCAGCCGAGTCGGTCGCCGCCTTCGCCGCCACCGGGGCGACCATGGCGGTGTTCCTCTCGGCTGCCCGGCCCCACCAGCTCCAGGGCGAGCTGCTGGCCGACGGATCGGCCTACACCGGCGAGACCCCCGCAGCCGTGGTGGTTCGGGCCAGCCGGCCCGACCAGCAGGTGGTGACCACCACCGTGGGCCACCTGGCCCACGACCTCCAGGCCACAGGCGCCCGGACCACGGCGCTGGTGCTGGTGGGCGACGCCCTGGCCGGCGGGGGCGGGCGCAGCCACCTGTACTCCCCTGACTACGCCCACGGCTTCCGCCGGCGCTCGGCGCCGGGCACCACCGCCGGGCGGGGGCGGCCGTGACCGTCCAACCCTCTCCCCGTGCCGGGCTGCGCACCGGTTGGACCACCGGCACCTGCGCCGCCGCCGCCGCCAAGGCCGCCGCCCTGGGCCTGGTGGGCGGGGCTCCGCCGGCCGAGGTGGAGGTAGGGCTGCCCGGGGGCCAGCGGGTGCGCTTCCCCGTCGAGGCCGAGACCCCGCTGCGGTGCGTGGTGGTGAAGGACGCCGGCGACGACCCCGACTGCACCGACGGCGCCCGCCTGACCGCCGAGGTGGCGTGGGCGCCGGCGGGGACGGCCTCGGCCCTGCGCAACGGGGCCGGGGTGGGCAGCGTCACCCGGCCCGGGCTGGGCCTGCCCGTGGGGGTCCCGGCCATCAACCCGGTGCCCCGGCGCATGATCCTGGCCGCCCTGGCCGAGGCCACACCCCGCCCGGTGGTCGTCACCTTCTCGGTGCCGGGGGGCGAGGCCATGGCGGAGAAGACGACCAACGCCCGCCTCGGCATCCTCGGGGGCATCTCCATCCTCGGCACCACCGGCGTGGTGCGCCCGTTCTCGACGGCCTCCTACCGCGCCTCGGTGGTGCAGCAGATCGACGTGGCCGCCGCCAACGGGGCCGACGCCCTGGCCCTGGCCACCGGGAGCCGCTCCGAGCGGGCCGCCCGCCGCCTCCACCCCGAGCTGCCCGAGGTGTGCCTGGTGGAGGTGGGCGACTTCACCGGCATCGCCCTGCGCCGGGCCGCCGCCCGGGGCGTGCGCCGGGTCGCCTTCGTGGGGATGGTGGGCAAGATCGCCAAGCTCGCCGCCGGCGTGATGATGACCCACTTCCACCGGTCGCGGGTCGACGGCGAGCTGCTGGCCGGGGTGGCCCGGCAGGCGGGGGCGCCGGCGCCGGTGGTGGCGGCGGCCACCGAGACGGCCACCGCCCGGCACTTCTTCGAGGTGTGCGACGCCGCCGGCGTGACCGGTCCGCTGGTCGAGCTGTGCCGGCGGGCGGCCCGGGCCTGCACCGACCACGCCGGCGGCGCCCTGGCCGTCGAGGTCACCATGGTCGACTTCGAGGGCGAGCGGGTGGTCGCCGGCGCCGGCTGCGGACGGGCGGCCTGAGGGTGGCGGCGAGCGTGGCCGTGGTCGGGCTCCTCGGCGGCGAGCCGGTGGGCAAGGCGGCGGCGCACGCCCTGGAGGGCGCCGACCTGGTCGTGGGCGGCCGTCACCAGCTCGACGCCTGCCGGCCCCTGGCCGCCCGCACGCTGGCCATCGAGAGGGGCCTGGGGCCGGTGCTCGACGCGGTGGAGGCCGAGCCCGGGCGGGTGTGCGTGCTGGCCTCGGGCGATCCCGGATTCTTCGGCGTCGTGCGGGTGCTGGCCGAGCGCTTCGGGCCCGAGGCCCTCGAGGTCCACCCTGCCCCGTCGTCGGTGGCCCTGGCCTTCGCCCGCCTGGGCCTGCCGTGGGACGACGCCGTGGTGGTGACGGCCCACGGCCGGCCCCTTGCAGCCGCAGCCCGCCGTGTGGCCGGTCTGGCCAAGGCCGCAGTGCTGGTCTCACCTGAATCGCCGCCCGAAGCCCTGGGCAAGGAACTGCTCGAGTTGGGAGCGGCCCACAGCCAGGTCGCGGTATGCAGCCGCCTGGGGACCGCTGACGAGCGGGTGGAGCGCACCGACCTCAGCGGGCTGGCCAACGGCACCTGGGACCCGCTGTCGGTGGTGGTGCTCATCCAGGGCGTCGGCGTGGCCGCCGAGAAGCCGCTCGCCTGGGGCCTCCCCGATCGCGACTTCGAGCACCGGGCGGGGATGATCACCAAGAGCGAGGTGAGGGCCGTCGCCCTGGCCAAGCTGGCGCTCCCCGCCGACGGGGTGATGTGGGACGTCGGTGCCGGCAGCGGCAGCATCTCCGTCGAGTGCGCCGCCCTCCGGCCGCACCTCTCGGTCCTCGCCGTCGAGCGCCGGGCCGACGACGCCGCTCGCGTCCGCTCCAACGCCGCCGTCCACGGCGTGGCCGTCCGGGTCGTGGAGGGCGAGGCTCCCGCCGTTCTCGACGCCCTGCCGGACCCTGACCGCGCCTTCGTGGGTGGTGGCGGCCTGCCCGTGCTCGACGCCGTGCTACGCCGGCTCCGCCCCGGCGGCCGGGTGGTGGCGACCTACGCCGCCATGGACCGGGCGTCGACCGCCATGGAGCGCTTGGGCTCCCTGGTCCAGCTCGGGGTCGTCCGGGGCGAACGGCTCCCCGACGGTGGGGTGCGCCTGGCTGGGCAGAATCCGGTCTTCCTGGCGTGGGGCCCCGACCGGTGAGGGTCCTAGCCATTTCGGTGACCGAAGCGGGTAGGGCCCTTTGCGCTCGCTTGCCCTACGAGGCCGTCCACGGCGGCGTGGGCGAGGTGGTACGGCAGCGCTGGCGGGACGTCGATGCTTTCGTGCTCTTCCTGGCCACGGGCGCCGCCGTCCGCATCGTCGCCCCTCTGCTCGAGGACAAGCACCGTGACCCTGCCGTGGTGTGCGTGGACGACGCCGGCCGCTTCGCCGTCTCCCTCTGCGGCGGCCATGGCGGAGGGGCCAACTCCCTGGCCACCGAGGTGGGCGCCCTTCTCGGGTGCTCGCCGGTGACCACCACCGCTACAGATGCCACCGGGATCGCCTCCCTCGACTTGCTGCCCGGCTTCACGGCCGCCGGTGACGTGGCCGCGGTGACGGTGGACATGCTCGACGGCCGGCGCCCCCGGCTGGAGAACGAGCTGCGCTGGCCCCTCCCGCCGTCACTGTCCGAGCGGGTGAACCCAGCCGGATCGAGCTCAGCGGTACCGAGCCCAGTGAGGACGACGCGCATCGTGGTGACCGACCGCACCGTGGACCCGAGTCCCGGCCAGGCCGTGCTCCATCCGCCCAGCCTGGTGGCCGGCATCGGCACCTCCACCGATGCCTCGCCCGACGACGTGGCCGCCTTGGTGGCCGGTGTCCTGGCCGACGCAGGCTTGGCCTGGCACAGCTTGGCCGAGGTGGCGACCATCGACCGGCGCCGGGACCACCCTGCAGTCACCCGGCTCGGGCTGGCAGTCCGCGCCTTCACCGCCGAGGAGCTGGCCGCCGTCGACGTGCCCACGCCGAGCGCGGTGGTGGCGTCCGCCGTCGGCACGGCGAGCGTCTGCGAGGCGGCCGCCCTCCTGGCCGCCGGCCTCGACGCCGAACTGGTGGTTCACAAGCGCAGCAACGCCGTGGCCACCCTGGCCGTGGCTCGCCGGGCCGCGCCGCCGGGACGGGTCCTGCTGGTTGGACTCGGTCCCGGACACCCGCGCCACCGGACCCCGGCCGCAGCCGCCGCCGTCGGCTCGGCCGACGTGGTGATCGGCTACGGGCCCTACGTCGACCAGGCCGTCGACCTCCTGCGCCCCCACCAGCAGGTTGTCCGGTCACCGATTGGCGCGGAGGTGGACCGGGGCGAACAGGCGCTGTCTCTGGCCGGGGGCGGGCGGTGCGTGGCCGTGGTCTGCTCGGGCGACGCCGGGGTGTACGCCATGGCTTCCATCGTCACCGAGCTGGCCGCTCGCTTGGCTCCCGGTGTCGGGGTCGAGGTCGTTCCCGGCGTCACCGCGGCGTTGGCCGCGGCGGCCGCCCTCGGCGCTCCCCTGGGCCACGATCACGCCGTCGTCAGCCTGTCGGACCTCCTCACGCCGTGGGACGTCATCGAGCGGAGGCTGCGGGCCGCGGCCGAGGCCGACCTGGTGCTCGCCCTTTACAACCCCCGGTCGAAGGCGCGGACCTGGCAGCTGGGCGCCGCCCGGCAGGTCCTCCTCGAGCAGCGCAAGCCCGACACGCCGGTGGGTGTGGTGACCGACGCCGGACGACCAGGCCAGCGCGTCCGGCTCACAACCCTGGACGACCTCGGCTCGGCGGACGTGGACATGCGCTCGTGCGTGATCGTGGGGTCCACCACCACCACCGTGGTGGGCGGGCGGATGGTGACCCCTAGGGGGTACCAACCGTGAGGGTCGCCGTCACCGTCGACGGACGCTGCACGGGATGCGGGATGTGCATCGCCACCTGCCCGGAGCGGGCGCTCTGGCCGGGGGCCAAGCGGCCCGTGGCCGACGTCGGCGTCTGCACTGCCTGCCTGGCCTGCGTGGAGGTGTGCCCGGTGGATGCCATCGCCGTGACCCAGGCGGCGGTGACATGAGGGTGCATCCCATCGAGGCCCAGAGCATGGCCATCCTGGCCGAGCGGGTGGACCTCTCCCACCTAGGCCCCGGCGCTCGGGCCGTCGTCGAACGTGTCATCCACGCCAGTGCCGACCTCGAGTTCGCCCGGACCATGGTGGTAGCCGAGGAGGCGGTTGCGACCGGCGTCCGTGCCCTCGAGTCCGGAGCAGCTGTGGTGACCGACGTGGAGATGGTTCGCCATGGCTTGGTGGGCGGAGCCGGCGCTAGCCGCTGCTACCTGGCCGAGGCTGAAGGCAAGGCTGAGCGCACCCGGAGCGCAGAGGGCATTGGCATCGCTGCCGAGCGCCATCCCACCGGGGCGGTCGTGATGGTGGGCTGCGCCCCCACTGCCCTGATGGAGGTGGTGCGCCTGGCCGAGGCGGGCCGGTTCTCCCCCGCGCTGGTGATCGGCCTCCCGGTCGGCTTCGTGGGCGCTGCGGAGTCCAAGGCCGCACTGCGGGGAAGCGGGTTGGCGGCCATCACCAACGTGGGTGACAAGGGTGGCTCGGCGGTTGCGGCAGCCGCCTTCAACGCCATGGCGAGGATGACCGAGGATGGCTGAGCGGCCTTCGCTCCTGCTGCTCGGCCACGGGAGTCGCTCAGCGGTAGGCGTGTCCGAGTACTGGACCCTGGTGGACCTCGTGCATCGGCTGGACCCAACGCTCCCGATCGGTGGCGGCTTCATCGAGCTGGCCCAGCCCGATCCCCACACCGCCGTCCGCAGCCTCGTCGCCCGCGGTGTTCGGTCGGTCGTGACCGTGCCCCTTCTCCTGCTCGGTGCCGGTCACATGAAGAACGACGGCCCGGCCATGCTGGCCAGGGCTCGGGCCGGCCACCCCGGCGTCGAGTTCGGCTACGGGCGAGCGCTCGGCGTTGACCCTCTCGTATTGGCCGTGGCCGCCGAACGCATCAACGAGGCCACGGAGGGGTGGGAGTCCCAGGAGAGCGCGGTGGTCCTCGTGGGCCGAGGCTCCTACGATCCCGACGCCAACGCCGATCTCTACAAGGTCGGGCGCCTGCTCCAGGACACCGGCCGAGTCGCCATGGTGGAGCCATCGTTCGTGTCGCTGGCCCGGCCTTCGGTGCTCGACGCCCTCGAGCGCTGCCGCCGCTTGGGCGCAGCCAACGTGGCCGTGGTGCCCTACTTCCTGTTCACCGGAGTGCTCGTGGACCGCATCAGTGCCCAGTCCCGGGCCTGGCGAGCCGAGCACCCCACCGTCCGGGTACGGGTTGGCCGCCACCTGGGGCCGGTACGGGGTGTGGCCCGGCTGGTCCTCGAGCGCTATGGGGAGGTCCTGGCCGGCGGCGCCTACATGAATTGCGACTGCTGCGCCTACCGCGTATCGACGTCCTCTTAGCTGCTGAGATCAACCGCCGAGCGATGGCTCCCCGTCGTCACTGACGATTTGCCACTTACCGGGAAGAGACACGAAGCCGACACTTTCCCGAGGCTCACCGACGTCGACGTTCAGGTGCACCACCCCATAACGCACGTCATAGTGATGATCGCCTCCGTAGTCCGTGATCGAGGCACTTAGGATGTAGCTCCCCGGCACCAGCAGCAGCCGGTCGACGGCAAAGGTGACCTGACCGGTCCCATGGATGCGCTCGGGGAACTGGTCATTGTCCCGCATGTTCGGTCCGATGAGGTGGATTCCTTCGAGGCTGAAGACGCCGAATGCGAAGACCGGCTTGTCGATGGGATCGGGTGAGCGGTAGCGGAGCCTGAAGGTCACCGAGTCACCGGTTCGGGCCCGGGTGGTCGGAGCGCCGGTCTTGTCCAGGAGCTCGAGAGACTGGATCACCGCTTCTCCGGTCCCCCACCTGATCTCACCGCTGTCATCCTGCGTCCCTCCACTGACGCTTCCCATGTATTCGTCGACCACGGCGGCCGCAGGCCCGACCTGCACCATCCTGCCGTGCTCGAGCGAGACCGCCCGGTCACAGAGGTTTCGCACTGCGCCCAGGGAGTGGGTCACGAGCACGATCGTCTTGCCGCCGGCCTTCAGCTCACCGAACTTCTCGGTGCACCGTCGCTGGAACGACTCGTCGCCTACGGCGAGCACCTCGTCCACCAGGAGGATGTCGGGGTCGACGTTGATGGCCACCGAGAACCCGAGACGGACGTACATACCCGACGAGTAGTTCTTGACCGGCGTGTCGATGAAGCGCTCCAACCCGGCGAAACCCACGATGTCATCGAACTTCCGGCTCAGCTCTCGCCTGCTCATCCCGAGTATGGAGCCGTTCAGGAAGACGTTCTCGCGGCCCGAGAGCTCGGGGTGGAAGCCGGCGCCCAACTCGAGGAGTGCCGACGTCCTTCCCCGAGTCGTGATGGTGCCGGAGTCCGGGTACAAGATCCTGGCCATGCACTTGAGCAACGTGCTCTTGCCTGATCCGTTCTCTCCTATGACGCCGAAGGTCGATCCTTCGGGAACTTCGAAGTGGACGTCGTCCAAGGCCAGGAAGTCCTCGTAGGCCGACCTCGCCCCTCGCAGCACCACGGCCTTCAGCGACTGGTTGCGTTCGTGGAAGATCCTGAAGTGCTTCGAGACGTGTTCGACCGAGACGGCGCTGCCCACGCTCAGATCTCCTCGGCCATGCGGCGCTCGAGACGCGAGAACAGGGTCAACCCGCCCACGAATACCAGCCCCGACACCCCGACCAGGTAGGCGAAGTCACCGAGACCGGGGAACCTCAAGTCGTAGACGGCATCACGGATCGCTTCCACGAAGCCCACCATCGGGTTGAGCTCGTAGAGGAACCGTACCGGCAGGGACCGGCCGGCGAGCTCGAGCCGCTCGGGGACGAGCGAGATGGGGTAGACGACCGGCGTGGCATAGAACCAAACCTGAAGCGCCACGCCCACCAGATGCTCCACGTCTCGGAAGTAGACGTTGGCCGCCGAGAAGATCAGGGCCACGCCGGCGATGAAGAACATGAGAACGGCGACGATGACGAGTAGGACCGGGAGCCAGGGGACGACGAAGTTGCCGGCGATGAGCAACGCGACCAGCAGGACGACAAGCTCGATGAGGAACGAAGTCGTCCATGACCCGACCGACGCGAAGACCAGCAGGGAGCGGGGGAAGTACACCTTCTTGACCAAGCTGGCATTGCCCACGATGACGCCGATGGAACCGCTCAGGGAATTCCCGAAGAAGTTCCACGGTAGGAGGCCGCACAGGAGGAAGAGGGCGAAGTTGTGAAGGCCGCTGGGGTCGCCGAGGGGGGGCGCGATCTTCAGGAACACTCGGAAGACGATGGTGAAGACGAGCATCGAGGCCAGCGGATTCGCCAGCGACCAGGCCCAACCCAGTACCGACCGCTTGTACTTCGACCGCAGCTCGCGAAGGACGAGGTTGGCCAGTAACTCCCTGCCGGCGACGAGCTCGGAGAGCTTGCTCATGATGCCGCCTTGCCTCGACCGTTGCCCGACGGAACCGGGGGAAGGAGGCCATCTCGGACTCGAAGCGCGATGCGACGCCCAGTCTCAACCAAACCATCCTCCTGGAGGCTGCGCCTGGTCAACTCCATCGCCCTCCTGAGACGGGGTTGCACCGCCGAACCCGTTGCCTCTTGCTCGTGTGGCGGCGGCGCCGCCAGCAGGTCGGCAGCGCCACGTGGATCCCGGCAGAACGCCGTGAGTGGGCCTGCTACCGATGGCCAGTGGAACGCCGAGGCGAGGTCCGCCAGGCGCTCCCGGCACGCAGCCATCGCCTTCGGGTCGTCGAGCAGGCCGACGATGGCCGAAGCCAGCGCTTGCACATCGCCTGCCGGTACCGCTCTTCCCACGTGCTCCCGCTCGACCATCTCCCCCATGGCGTCGCCTCCGGTGGCCACGACGGGAAGACCGGCCCACACGTAATCGAGCAGCCGCGTGCGGAAAGAGAACTCCGCCTCCACATGGTTGAGGTGGGTGCTGACTCCGAGGTCAGCCTCGAGCAGGTAGTTATGACGGTCGGCGTACTCGACCCAGTGATCGACGAAGAAGACGTGTCGGTCCAAGCCGAGCGCAGCGGTCAAGGACCGCACCTCCCCGACGGTCGGCATGGGCGGCAGATCGGGGTTCGGGTGTCGACCGGCGAGGAAGACCAGCCGCACCTCGGGGATCCGGGCTCGCACCAGGCCGATCGCCTCGACGAGTGTGTGTGGGTCGAACCAGGGGTACAGGCCACCGCCCCAAAGGAGGACCCGATCGTCGTCGCCGATGCCATCCATCACCCCTCGAAGCACCTGCCGGTCCTTCGACGGCAAGGCGCTGTCGATCCCGAACGGGACGACGTCGATGAGGGAGCGCAGCGTCTTGTCGCAGTCGTACGTATGAGCGTTGACACGGCCGATTCCAGTGAGCTGTCCCAGCCAGAAGTCGCGCTGTCTGGAGCTGGCGCACAGGAAGAAATCGCCTCGCTCGAGTTGTTGGTTGACCACCCCGACCGTGTTGAGCACCCGCTCGTTCCTCTCCCCGAACGGGAGGTCGCGGCCCTGCTCCAGGACCTCGAGGTGGAACGGGTCGTAGAGGTCGACGACGATGGGGCGGGACGACTGGTTCAACCAGGGGTGCTGGTTCAGAAGGAACCCCTGGAAGACGAGGATGTCACACCAGGTCTCAAGCTCCTTCACCTCGCTTTCCGTGACAGCCGTTCCCACCCTGACTCCGGGCACCTCCAGCTCGGCCCCGAACGTGCTCAGCAGCCTGACCTCGTGCTCGGCGGACAGCACCTTGGCGAGCTCCATCGCTCGGATCCCAGGGCCCGACAGCTTCTGCCCCAGCGCGTCCCCCGTTACCAGGGCGACACGCCTCGGTCCGGACGTCACTCCGGCGCCTCAGGTCTCATGGAGCCAGCTTCTTGGCCCATCGTCGAGCGCGGGTTGCGGCTCGGAAGATCGGGTAGGCGGGCGTCTTGCGCACCAGGTCCAGCCGCTTCCGCTGGTGGTCCAGCAGCCCCCGCTGGTCCTTCACCATGACTTCCAAGTCTGAGATCTGACATCGCAGCTCGGCTGCCTCGTTCCGGCAGAGCCGTAACTCCTGGACTCGCCGGTCCAGGAGGACGCGGACGTCGTCAGTCACTGTCCGACCAAGACGGCGCTCGTCCCGCATCTCCCGCCACCGCCACGGCGCATGCACCACCCGCTGCAACGGCGCCGCGGCGCGGCTGCGCTGATAGCGAGAGGCCAAGGCCCTACCCCGGGTTGAGCACTCTGCACGCAGGACGGGCCCGGACAAGAGTCTGATCAGCACTCGGGACAAGCCCGTCCAGTCGCCAGGCAGGAAAGTGAGCCCGGCCCGCTCCCGCTCAACCGCGTCTGAGAGCACGTCGCCTTCGCTGACCACGACGGGTACGCCTGCCCAAAGCGCCTCGAGGACACGAGCACCAAAGCCCATACGAGCCCTGGCATCGTCGCGGCTGGCGCTCACCGCTATGTCGGCCTCGAGCAGGTAGGAATCTGCAGTCCCTGGTGCGGCCTGTTCGAAGATCACCGACGACGCCGCGGAGCCAAGGCTCTCCACCCTGGCCCTCAGGTCAGCTTTTGGCGGCATCTCCGCCTCGGAGTCATGCCAGTCGACGAAGCAGACCTTGACGTCGGGGACTACCTCTAGGACGGACGGAAGGGCCTCGATCAGCGTGAACGGGTCCAGCCAGGGATCGTCGCCCCCTGCCCAGAGGATGACAAGGTCGTCCTCGGCGACCCGGGGGTGCACCCCCTTCAGCACCTGTTGCCCGTGCTGGGGGAACCGCTCGGGAACGCTGAATGGCACGACGTCGACCAGGTCACGAAGCGACGCGTCGTCTCCGTAGCCACCGTCGGTAAGGCGACCCCTCGCCGAAAGCAGCGCCAGCCAGTGGTCTCGCTGTCGCTCCGAGGCGCAGACGAAGAAGTCGCAGAGATCCAGCAGTCGGCTCAGGGCCGCCATGTGGTCACGACTGGCCTGGTGATGCCGACGGTCATGCCCCGGACGGAGATCCTGGTAAAAGCACGGATAAGAGAGATCGGCCACCAACACGGCCGAGCTGCCGGCCAGGGAAGGCTGGCGAGCGAAGACTTCAGCCTCCTGCACAACCACCACGTCGCTCGATTCGACCAGGTATCGGAGCTCGTCCTCGGCAGAACAGATGTCCGGTGTAAGAGAACCGGTATCGCCCTTCCAAGGTGACGGTACCGCCAGCCTGACCTCGACGGTTCGTCCGAGCGACTCGGCAAGTGCCAGAGCCCGCAAGTCACCGGGCTGGGTGCCGTCGCTCGTCTCCGTGCCGAGGATCAGGAGCCGCTTGGCCACCCGCCGTTCGAACCGATCGTCAAGGCCGAAGCCGTCGACCACCTTTTGCTGGGCCTCCACGTAGGAGACGTCGGGAAGGGGGGAGTCAAAGGGACGCCCGAAGCGTTCGAGGATCTCTCCGTCGCTGCGGCGCCTGCTCCGCTGCACGCGACCCCGCTGCTCCATCAGCTCAGGGAGGTCGTCGATGACGTCGGCGACTGCATGAAGGTGAGCCAGTGCCACCCTCTCCACGACTTCTGTCCCCTCGGCGGGTTCGCCGATGTCGTACGGCAGCCGGTCCAAGCGTGCTCGGATGATGGCGCGCTGCGCCAACAGCAGCAACGACGGTCCGAAGGTTGCGCTGAGCTGATCCGCGCCGTAGTTCTTGATCATGGAGCGCAGGGCGTTGCGCTCCAGCAGGAGCACTCGTTGGTGCTCCGGAAATCGGGCCGAGGTCCCGTGGTGGCGGTGATAGCTGAGCGCTCTGGCCGCCAGCCTGACGCGAAAGCCGAGGAGCCAGAGCCGCCATCCGAAGTCGACGTCCTCGTAGTAGGCGAAGAACTTCGGGTCGAACCCGCCACTGGTGAGGTACGTGGCCCGGTCGACCAGCATGGCTCCCCCGCAGGCGAATAGGAGGTCTTGGCCGTCGTGTACCTCGACTGATTCTCGGGGACGGTCGAAGTCGATCTGCAATCCCATTCCGGTGAAGTTGAGTGCCGACTGCGCGAAGTCCACCTTCTGGCCGTCCCAAGAGAGGATCTGTCCACCCACACAGGGCACGCCTTTGGCGGGGTCGTACAGCCGGACCATCTCGGTGACCCAGTCGGCCTCTACCCGCATGTCGTTGTTGAGCAGCGCCACACAGTCAGTCGCGACGCTTCGGACACCGAGGTCGACCGCCGGTGCGAAGCCCAGATTCGAGTTCTGGGCCAGAACACGGACCCACGGGTAGTGCTGTGCGAGCAACGCGAGCGAGTCGTCGGTGGAGCCGTTGTCGACCACCACAACTTCCAGCAACTCCTTGGGATAATCCTGCGCCCCCAGCGAGTCCAAGCAGTCCCGAAGGTGGTGAGCGCCGTCCAGGTTGACGATGACCACGGTCACCGAGGGCTGCCCGATCCGAGCGGTGCGGACCTTTGGTGGTCTCCAATCATCAGGCCGGTCGCCGGCGACCTGGAGAGACCTCGTCATCGATCGAGCGACAACGCCGAGCGGGCCGACCTCGTCCGCCCGCTCGTCCATCCACTGCCTCGATCGCGACCTCGGATCGAAGGGATCGTCACCGCGGACCAGCACCCCGCCCAAGCCCAGCGCAAGCTCGGTCAGGCTTTCCACCTCCTCTGCGACCCCTTCCTGTATCGCGTCTTCTTCCAGCGACGCCGGAAGGTCAAGGTGGAGTTCGTCTGCCCCCAGCAGAACCGAGCGCCGGTAATGAGGAGGCTGATGATCGGCCTCCTGCAGAGAGTGATCCAGGTTCAGAGCGGCATGCAACCGACCCATCTCGTCGATGCGTCCTTCTGCCGTGAGGTGTGCCTTGAGGTAGTAGAACGCGAGCCAGTGGTAGAGCCAACCATCGCCGAACACCTGGCATTCGAGAGACTGCTCCTCCGCCCAGCCCACGAGCTCCTCGAGCGCGGGCAGGCCGAACTGGACATGTTCGTCCAGCGCGTTCACGGTGTCACCCGTACGAGACGCGAAGTATGAGTTGACCAAGGACTCGCACCGAGCAGTGCGGGGATCGGAGAAGGGAGCGACAATCAAGGCCGGGCCCTTGGAGACTCGCAACAGCTCGATCGTGAACTCGAGGCGCCGTCCGCTCTGGAGGTGCTCGAACGTGTCGTGTGACGCGACGAGGTCGAAGGCATCGTCGGCAAAGGGCAACGAGAATCCCGAACCGATCACATGGCGGTGAGAAAGGGCCCTCGCTGATTGGACCAAGTAGAGGTCGACGGAGAACGTCTCGTCTCCGGGAAAGAGGTGAGAAATGGTTCCCGCAGGATCCCCGACGTCCAGAATCCTGAGCGGTTCCTCCCCAAGGGCGCTACGAACTTGCGAAACGTGTCCGTACCTCGAGTACATGTCAAAGCTCTCGAGGACCAAGGGGTGCACAGCGGGCGCCACTCTAACCCCGTTGGCCCGATCTACCTGAGCCGTCCCGGCGAGCAACCAGGGCCAGGCTGGGACCATTCGGATGGTCCGGAGCGTCGAACGCGACGTCGATGTCCGAATAGCCAAAATGGCGGAGAGCGCCGAGCAGATCCTGCCTTTCCAACCAGTTGCTGAAGCGTTGATTACCTCCGCAGAAGCCGCTGTCGAGCGAGGCCCCATAGCTCCGACGATGCAGCGTATGGACGAAGCCATCGTGTTCGGCGGTCAAGGTGGCGCCGAAGGCCGTCGCCAGTCGGTGGTCGGCGCCAATTACCTCGGCGTCGAAGTAGTGCGTCCAATAGAAGACATGGTCGGACCGCTTCCCGACGAGGTCGATCAGCTCCACCGGGTTCGCTATGTGATAGAGGACGCCGCTCGCGACGCACAGATCGAAAGCCTGATCGGCCGTGCGCAGCCACTCGACGAAGTCACCGCACAGGAAGCGCGCTCGCAGGTCGAGGAGCTCCTTGACGATGAGGCACCGTAGATAGCTTCGAGTGTTCCCTTCGATAGCGAGCACGGACGAGGCACCCGCCTGTTGCAACATGAAGGTGTGCCCACCCTCGAGTGGTCCGAGCTCGAGCACAGACTTGCCCGCAACACCCCCAAGCTGACTGAACAACCAGTCGATCCGCTCGTCGGCGAACAGCGGAACGCTACCGGCCCTCACATCCTCGTAGGGCGGTGGGAGCTTCGATGCCCACTCCCCGCGAAATATGTCGACCGTTGCCTGTGCCGAAGGAGCAGACGCCACGTAGTTCTCGAAGACCTCCTCGCCGCTGGGCGCCTGTGACCGCAAGGCGCTCGAGGGCACCTGGTCTGGTTGGCCGGGGGGCCAGTCTCGACGGCCGAGCATGTGACCGAGCCTTGCCTGGGCGCCACGCAATCCTCTCTTCACGAGGTCTACGGTCTCGGTCAACGGGGCTTCCATCGTGACGACGTTAATAGACGTGTTCGCGGGTTCTCGGACCCGCGGCGGCTGCGCGCACAGCCGCTCAGCCGCACCAATCGCTGTACGTGCCTATGATGTCAGGTGTCTCGGTCATCTGAATCCGAGAGCTCACTGCCTGGCCGTGCTTGCGGGTCGCGGTGAGCGACGGCGATCGCGTCCTCATCATCATCCCCGCCTACAACGAGGAGAAGTCGCTACCGGGCGTGCTGGATGAGCTCCTGTCCGAGGTTTCCCTCGAGGACGTGATCGTGGTGGTCGATGGCTCGACGGACCAGACCGCGGCGGTGGCACGCCAGGCTGGTGCCCATGTCGCCGAGCTCCCGTTCAACCTCGGCATAGGCGGGGCGCTTAGGACAGGCTTCCGATTCGCTCAGCGCGCGGGCTACACACAGGCCGTGCAGCTCGACGCCGACGGCCAACATGACCCCACCCACATCAAGAGACTGCTCGATGCCCTCGATGACGGAGCCGACATGGTAGTCGGCAGTCGCTTCAGTACGGACGAGAGCCACTACGCAGTGGGTCGGGTGAGGGGACGAGCCATGGCGCTGCTGCGGCTGACCATCAAGCTCTTGTCCGGGCACCACTTCACGGACACCTCATCCGGCTTCCGCGCCTTCTCACGGCCAGTGATCGACCTCTTCGCCCAGACCTATCCCGTCGAGTACATGGACTCCGTCGAAGCATTGCTACTGGCCTGTTACGCCGGCTTTCGAGTGGCCGAGGTCCCGACGACGATGCGTCATCGTGTTACCGGTACGCCATCGACCAGGAGGCTGCGCCTGGCGTACCACTATCTTCGCTTGATGATCGTGTTGATCGCGACCGCGCCCTCCCTCCGGCGCCAGCCTCGCCGAGGCCGAACGTGAGCGCGAAGGCCCAGTTCTTCGTCGCCCTCGTCACCATCGGGAGCCTCCTGTTCATCCTGCGCCTGGTACGGCGACGGCAGCTGCGGGCCAAGTACTCCCTGCTCTGGTTGTCACTCGGCGTCGTCCTGATCGTGCTCGCCGTCTCGCCACAGATGCTGGATCGCGTCTCACGTGCGGTGGGTGTGGCGTACCCACCCACTGTCTTCTTCGTCCTCGCCATCACCCTTCTGCTGCTCATCGTCATCCACTTCTCCTGGGAGCTGTCGAGGCTGGAGGAACGCACCCGCACTCTCGCCGAGGAGCTGGCCCTCCTGCGGACAAAGGCGGAGGCGGGGCCGAGCCCCGGCGAAGACAATGGCACGCACCGCCAGGCAGGGATCTCGTCAGAGAGCGCCGGCCAACCGCTCCGACCCTCCTCGCCTGCCGGGGAGTGACCTCTGCCGGCCCCCACCGTCACCGGCGGCAGAGTGGTCCCCGCCGGAGCAGCCGACCGACACCAGCCGGCACATCCACCAGCCGAAACAGAGCTGGCTGAGGACGAAGGTGCCCAGCAGCGCGGCCACCGGAAGTGGAGGTCGCCACCGGCCGTCCAGGATGTTCAGCCCTCCGTCAAGGCCCACCGTATAGCGCCTGAAGGCCCAGACGTAGGCAAAGACCTGGGCCAGGAAGATCATCACCGCCAGGACCCTCGCTATGCCTCCCACTTGACTGCGCCCCCCCGCCAGCCCCTTCGAAGCGGCGTAAGCGCTTAGGACAGGAACACCGACCGCCAGCGGCAGCGTGTACCTGCCCTGCCAGATGAAGCCGTATCCGGCACGAGCTCCCCTGGCGTCCACCACGGCGGGGACCAGGATGGTGAGCGCCACGACGGACACGATGACGGCAACCGTCCGCAGGCTCCCCGTCGCCAGCCCCAGCACGATGACGAAGCCCACGGCGAACAACCACAGGATGTAGGTGAGGAGGGGTGAAGGAGCGTCGAGCCAACCGAAGACACCGATCATCTGTCTGACGAGACCGCCCGTCGCGCCCAAGGAGAGGCGAAGCGACTCAACCACCGTGTAGTCGGCGACCTGGAGCGGGCGGCCCATGTCCAAGGCGTTGGCGCCCACCACCCAGGCCACTGCCAGCACCGACGCTGCCACCACGCCCCCCAGCCACCACTTGGCGTCCCGACGTCGAACCAGCACCTTGAGGTCGGCCCGCGACATCAGGCCGATGAGCACGGCCCCGATGATGACGAGCCACAGCAATGAGAGGGCCCGCGCCAGCACGAGGACCGACGCCGCAACGCCTGTGCGGGCCAGGAGACGCCCGTCTCCAGGGGAGTTCCGCCGCTCGACGAGTACCAGTCCCGACACCCAGCAGCACAGCGCAGCGCTGACCTCCAGCGAGTTCGGGTTCACCGTGGAGGCAAGGAACAGCACCATTGGACTGACGGCAAGCGCTGTACCGAGCACGAGCAACCGTGGACCGCGCCACTCGCGGGCCGACGCGAAGGCGGAGGCGAGGAAGGCGGCAGACAGCGCGGCGCTGACCAAGCGCATGAGGTACACACCGGTGGCTGAGGGGAACGCCAGGGTGGGCAAACCCACGAGGAAGTAATACAGGGGCGGGTTGCGCCCTGCGTAGGTTGCCACCTCGCCCGACCGCTTCTGCCCCGAGAAGGCGGCTGCGCACTCCGCGGTCCTCTCCGACCTGAAGGCGTAACAAGTGGGCACCTCATGGGCCTGCGTGAACACGAGGGGAACATCCACCAAGGTGGCGATGGGCTCGTCCACGACCTCCCTGCCCGGGCCTCCTCGGAGCTGAACGACCTGGCGGCCCAGAAACTGCAACCGGGCCACGGCCGCCCCCTTGACGACGTGCGAGGGCTCGTCAGGGCTGCTGAAGAGAGGGCTGGCAAACGCCCAGCTGCCCATGACCACCATGAGCAGAACGAAGGACGTGAGCCACGACCCCCGGGTGCCTGGTGCCGCGGAATCGCGCAGACTGGCCATGGCGCGCCAGCGGGTTCGGTCGGGCATGCAGGCAGGAAGGTAGCCGAGGCTCGCCGGCGGGAGACGAATCTAGGCTCCCCGGGGACCACCGACCCAGGAGAGGAACGCAGACGCTTGCACCCGCGGCGAGTACTCACAGGCCTGCCGATGGGAACGTTGCCGGTCGGCGTCGGGCTCCTGGTTCTCGGTGTCACCACCTACGGCTTCCTGACCGTCACAGCCCGAGCCGTCGGTCCGGACGGCTACGCCACGCTGTTCTCACTGTGGGCCCTGGTGCTCCTCGTCGGCGCAGGGTTCTTCTTCCCAGTGGAGCAGGAGCTCGCTCGAACCATCTCTTCCCGAGGAACGGGGAGTTCTGCCCTCGTGCGGAGCGGAGCCCTGCTGGCCGCGTCCATCTCTCTGATATTGATCGTCGGGGTCATCCTTGCCTCACCGTTCTTGATGAGCCGGCTCTTCGATCACCAGTGGCTGCTTCTTGTGGGCCTGGGACTGAGCGTCGCTGGGGCCGGCTCTCAGTTCCTCGTGCGAGGCGCCTTGCTCGGCAACAAGCGATTCGAGGACTACGGGCTCCTACTCGCCGCCGAGGGTTTGAGCCGGCTGGTCGGGTGCTTGGTCCTCTATTGGGCGGGTGTCGAACGCCCCGGGCCGTATGGGCTGGTCATCGGACTGGCGCCGTGGCTCTCGTCGCTGATCGGCCTGCGCTCGGCCAGGATCATACTCACGGACGGTCCGGCCGTTTCGAAGGCCAAGGTGTTCACCGCCGTGGGAGTCCTAATGGTGGGCTCGCTGTTCACCCAGGCCCTCCTCAACATCGGGCCGGTCTTGATCAAGTTGCTCGCCAGCGATGTGGAACGATCCGACGCCAGCCGCTTCCTGGCTGGCTTCGTGCTCGCCCGCCTGCCTCTGTTCCTCTTCCTCGCCATCCTGGCGTCTGCGCTTCCCCGGCTGTCGGCCCTGGCCGGCGCCGGTGACCGATTGGGCTTCGAGGCCGCGGTGAAGCAGCTCACGGCCGCGGTAGGGGCCCTAGGCCTGGTCGGCCTGGTTCTAGTCACCGTCTTCGGGCCGTCAGTGGTGCGGATCATGTACGGCGCTGACTTCACCATCGGCCGGTCTCATCTGCTGTACCTGGCGGCGGCCGGTGCTGCGCAGATGCTGGCACTGACTCTCGGGGCGGCGGTCATCGCTCGGTCCGACGAGCTCCGTGCCGCTGCAGGATGGGTGTTGGGGCTGGCCGTGCTGGGTGCGGTGGTGGCCGCGGAGGCAGGCACCTTGGAGCGGGTCGAACGAGGATTGCTAGCCGGCTCAGTGGCCGCCTTTCTCGTGATGGCGTTGGTCCTGATCGCACGCCGCCATCAGTGGGAAGAGGGTGGAGTCAGCCCGGACGAGGAGCTCATGGCCCCGCCACCGGTCGAGTTCTGAGCCAACAGGCTCCACGGCTCACCGTCGAGTGACGAAGTAGCAGCGATGGTCCCATCGGATGCCGGCATAGTCGCCGGCCGCCGAGAAGATGGGTGTCACCTGAAGCGTCTCCCCGCCCCCGTCGCGGACCCATCGCCGCACCACTTCGGTGGGTGCCTCGTGCATCTCCATGTCTGAGGGGCGGACCGTGGCTCCCTTCCCCCGGAGAAGCCCATGCTGCCACAGCCGCTTCAGCATCATCCTCAGGATCTCGAGGCGAAGGGGCGAGAGCAGCGACCGGTATAGAGTCACCGGCAGTGAGGCCTTGACGGTGGGGAACTGGAAGACCGCCACGCCTCCGGGTGTCAGGACCCGGATGAATTCCTCGATGTAGCGACGTGCCGAGTCCAGCGGCATGTGCTGAAGCACATACGTGGAGTAAACGAGATCGAAGGAGGCCTCCGGAAAGATATGAAGGTCCCCAGCAGTGTTCTGGACGTACTGGCACCGGGGGCCGTACCGGTTGAAGTTCCTCGCCAACCGCAACATCGAAGAGGCAATGTCGACACCGACCACCTCCTCGAAGTGGTCGGTGAGGGGCTGGGTCAGGCGGCCCACACCGCAGCCGAAGTCGAGAGCCTTCCTGAACCGCTGCGGACGGCCGACGTCTCCAAGGCGGTCCAACAACCGCTCGACCTCTTCCTTGCCCGACCTGAAGAAGGCCTCTTCGTCCCAGCCGTTCCCCTCTTGCCCGGGGAGGCTCAGGATGGCCCAGAAGGGGTCGAACTCCCCGAACCGCTCCCAGGCCTCGTGGACGGCGTCGAGGTCGGCCCCATCCGTGCGACTGGACACGAGGCGACCGGCCAACGACCCACCTCTGCGCCCCGCCATCAGGCAATGATACTGACCTCTACTATCCTTCGGCGAGCCCACCGGCTCGAAGGCAAGAGGCATTTGAACATCCTCCTTCTTACCGAGTTCTTCCCCGAGACCGAAGCTGCCGAGATCACCGGCGGCGTCGAGGGCCGGTGCTACTACGTCGCCCGTCACCTTCGCCGACGACACGACGTCAAGGTGATAGCCACCCCCACGGACGGCACTCAGTGGGATCACGCGTCCTTTGTCTCCATCCCCCGGAGGCTGACCTTCCTGGCCAGAGCCTTCATCCAGGGGATGCGCTTCGACTTCGACTTGGTGGAGGGCTCCAACTTCGTGGTCCACCCGATGGCTTGGCTGCTCGGGACCCTGCGGCGGAAGCCTGTCGTCTTGTATTACCCGGACGTGCTGCTGGGCCAGTGGATCAAGAGATGCGGACCAGTGGGCGCCCTCGGGGCTCTGGTTGAACGGGCGATCCTCAAGCTCCCGGTTGCCCGTTACATCACCACGTCCCCCACCGTCGTGGAGCGCATGGTGGCTGCCGGCGTCGACCACGAGAAGATCAGCCTCATCCCCTGCGGCTTCGAGGACAGCCTCGTCACAAGCGTCCGTCGGGAGGCGGACCAGGCATTCGACGACCAGCCTCTCTACGACATCGTCGTCGTCAACCGCCTGGTCGGTTACAAGCGGGTGGATGTAGTCGTGCGGGCTGTAGCCCAGCTGGCCCGCACGGTGCCGGCCATCCGTGCGCTCGTCGTCGGACGGGGACCGGAGCTCGATGCCCTCAACCGTCTGGCGTCCGAGCTGGACGTGCGTAAGAACATCGAGTTCACGGGGCATGTCCGGGAGCATGCCGACGTGTTGCGACTCGTCGCCAGGTCGAGGATCTTCGTCTCTGCCTCCGAGGTCGAGGGCTTCGGGATAGCCCTCGTGGAGGCCATGGCCCTCGGCCTCCCGTACGTCGTGAGCGACATCCCCGTGGTCAGGGAAGTGACTGGCGGCGGGACCGGGGGCTTCCTGTTCGCGCCCGGGGACCAGAACGAGCTGGCTGCCAAGCTGGGGGCCCTGCTGGACGACGAAGAGCTCCAGCGCCGGAAGGGAGACGAGGGACTGAGCTTCTCCGGCCGGTATACCTGGCGCAAGGTGAGCACACGGACCGAACAGGTCTATGAAGGACTGCTCCAAGAGGTCTGATGAGCCTTCGCCGTACATCGGACGGTGGCGACTCCGCCTCCGCCTCCCCAAGTCAGGCCGCCGTCCCATTGACCTCCCGGGTGGCCCGCTACCTCTTTTCCCGCCGGCCTGTCCTCGCCGCCGGGAGATGGGTGGTGAAGAGCTTGGATCCATCGGTCTTCTACCGGCTCTGGGCCGAGACGGGACGCGTCGACCCCTCGGCCCTCGACGTTGTCCTTGCCGCGTGGCTGACCACCGATCTGGTCGTTGCCGATGTTGGGGCACGGTGGGGAGTCGACGAGCAGTGGCGGCGCTTCCAGCCACACGTCAGGGTCGTGGGCTTCGACCCGGACGAGGACGAATGTCGACGGCTCAACGAACTGGAGGAGAACGCCGACGCCATCTCCTTCGTGCCCGTTGCCCTGGGGCCTTCGGCCGGTACGGCCACGCTTTACGTCACCCACGAGCCGGCCTGCTCCTCCCTCTATCCTCCGATCGACGGCTTGATCCAACGCCGGCCCATGCTGGAACCCTCGAGACTGCGGGAAACCACCACCATCGCCATGACTACCTTGGACCAATGGTTCGAGGGGTCCGGGCAGTCGTACCTCGACGTGCTCAAGCTGGACACCCAGGGGGCGGAGCTCGGTGTACTCCAGGGCGGGACCGCGGCTCTGGCTACGGTGCAGATGCTCGAGGTCGAGGTTGAGTTCAACGAGCTCTACGCCGGCCAACCACTCTTCGGCGAGGTCGATCGTTTCTTACGGGAGCGGGGGTTCGTCCTGTGGCGGCTCAGGCAGCTTGTGCACTACGGGCTTGACACCGTCGCTTCCAGCCGCGTCAGTGTCCCCGACTCACAGCATTTCGACGCCCGACCGCAGCCCTTCTCGGGACAAGGTGGCCAACTCTTTTGGGGACACGCCTACTACATCCCAAGAGACGTCGCCTTCTCCGAGGGGAACAGGCCCTGGCAGGAGGCGGTTCGTGGAGCCTGTGCCTCGAGCGCCTTTGGCTTCGTCGACCTGGCACTCAGCCAGCTCCTGCAGGCTCGGGCTCAGGCCCCCTCCGAAGTAGCGGCGGACCTGGACCGCTTGCTCTCCGATGCGGTCGCCGGTTTCTGATCAGCCAGAAGTCCTCTCGGCTGGGCATGACGAGCGAGAGCAGTTTGTACGGATAGAACCGCATCAAGAACCTGACCACAGCGGCACTGGCACCGCCGAAGTGGAGGCTGCAGTGATACATGGCCAGAACCCGGTGCTGGGCATCGCGTCCCACCTGTGTGCGCCGGCGGGGTGTCGAGGGCCATCGTGCGTGTAGCTTCCTGCAGCGACTCAGGAACTCGAGCACTGCATCGGCCCCAGGAAGGTGCTCGATGACACGGGAGGAGTACACGACATCGAAGGGCTCGAGGTCTTCGGGCATTGGTGGGGTGGAGGCACAGCGCACGTCGAACCGTCCGCCCGCAGCCGCTCGGCGGCGGACTGTGCCCTATGAAACTGACCGGCCCTCGACCGCCTCGGTGTGGTCGGCAGTCAGTGTATCCGCTACTAGCTTCGTTCCCGGAGGCCGGCCAGCATTCTGTCGACCCGACCCCGGGCCCTGGTCAACAGCAACGGCAGTCCGCCCACGCGAAGATGAGTCCCCGCCGTCTCCAGATCCCGCCGCCACGACGTTGCCGCTGCCGGTCGGTGCCGGGACCGCGCTTCCAGGTCCCGGGAGATCTGGGGGTCGACCAGGTCCGGCGCACGCCGCGGTGACCGGCAAAACTCTACGAGGGGGACGAGGACCTTCGACCACGTGTAATCCCGCGCAACCCGTTCGAGGTTGGCGCGACAAGTAGCTGCCAAGTCCGGATCGGCGAGAATGCGAAGCAGTGCCGACTCCAGTGCCGAGAGGTCGCCGACGGGCACGGTGATACCGAGCCGCTCCGACTGAATCAGATCGGCGAAGGCGTCGCCCTCGCTGGCCACGATGGGCAGCTGGGCCCACATGTAGTCAAGGATCCTGGTGCGGAAGGAGAACGCGGTCTCCAGATGCTGGAGGTGAGTGCTGACCCCCACGTCGGCTTCGAGGAGGTAGCTCTGGCGATCCTCGTAAGGGACCCAGCCGTCGTTGAAGAAGACGTGACGGCCGGTGAGCCCGAGCTCCTCGGCCCGAGCGCGTGCCGCTCCGACCATCCGCATCTTCGGCACGTCGGGGTTCGGATGGGTGAGGCCCAGGAAGAAGAGCCTCACCTGCGGACGGCTGCGTCGCAGGCGGTCGACCGCCTCGATAAGGGTAATGGGGTCGAACCAGTTGTAGATCCCCCCTCCCCACAGCAGCACGTCATCCTCGTCTTCGATCCCGGGCAGGACGCCTCGGAGCACCCGCCCGCTGGATACCGGCGGATTGTCCGGCAATCCGAATGGGACGACGCTGATGAGTGAATGGAACGTCTCGTCGTCGTCATAGGTGAGGGGGTTCACCCGACCCAGCGCAGTCAGATGCCCCAGCCAGAAGTCGCGTTGCTTGACGCTGGCGCACATGAAGAAGTCGCCCCGTCCGAGCTGGTCGTTCATGATCGCGGTCACGCTTCTGGTGGCGATCTGGCGCTGGGAGTCTTCCTCCCCGCGGGTCAGCTCCAGAGACTCCAGGTGCATGGGGTCGTAGAGGTCGACCACCATGACCTTCGGCGACGAGCGAAGGAACGGGTTGTCCACCAGCACATAGCCCTGTACCACCATCACGTCCGTCCACGCCTCGACCGACCTCAGCTCGTCCTGGTTCACGCTCCGTACGCGGAAGCTCGGAGAGGACACCTCGCACAGCCGGGTGGTCGTCACCAGTTGAACGTCGTGCTCGCCGGCCAGAGCGGTGGCGATGTGCCACGCTCGAATGGCCGGCCCGGCCATCCTCTCAGTCAGCACGTCGGGAGTGATCACCGCTATGCGTCGACAGGTGTCGACGGCTGCAGGAAACCCGGGAGGCGCGGTCAATGGTGGTGGAGATCGCTCAGCGCTCTCAGAGCGGCTGGCTGCTCTCCCATGTCAGGCAGCCCCCGCAACTGAGCCACGGCCTGGTGGGGGCGTTGAGGTTGGGCCCGTTGAAGGTGAACAGGGCGCTGGTGCCCCCGCCGTAGTTGTAGAGGACGCCCACGTCGTCCTTCCCGTCCCCGTTGAAGTCGGCGGCGAAGGGCTTGGAGCTCTCCCAGGGCAGGCAGCCCCCGCAACTGATCCACGGCCTGGTTGGGGCGTTGAGGTTGGGCCCGTTGAAGGTGAACAGGGCGCTGGTCCCCCCGCCGTAGTTGTAGAGGATGCCCACGTCGTCCTTCCCGTCCCCGTTGAAGTCGGCGGCGAAGGGCTTGGACCTCTCCCAGGGCAGGCAGCCCCCGCAACTGAGCCACGGCCTGGTTGGGGCATCGAAGCCTGACGAATTTGCATGCCACACGAAGATCCCACTGGTCCCGTTGCCGTAATCAAACAGCGCCCCCACGTCGGTCCTGCCGTCTCCGTTGAAGTCGCCGTCGAAGGGCTTGCTCGCCGCAGGAGCCACGCAGCCCGGGCAGCCCAGCCACGGCCGAGCGGCGACGTTCAGCGCCGGCCCGTTGAAGGTGAAGAGGGCGCTGGACCCGTTGCCGTAGTCGTAGAACAGCCCCACGTCGGATGCGCCGTCACCGTTGTAGTTCTCCTCGGGAAGGTTCGAGGAGCTCATCGAGACGGAGTACGCGCCGGAACTTCTCGAGCCCAGCTGGTTCCTCACCCTGGTGTAGTAACGCCCTGGCTGAGCGGCCGGTACGGTCAGCTGCTCGCTCTGGCCCCCGCCCGTGCTGTTGGCACGGCCCAGCAATTGGAGGTCGGGCCCGAAGAACTCGATCACCGGGTCCATGTTGGCCGCTCGCCCAAGTGAGAAGGCAGGCGGTTGCACGCTCAAGTTGAGGGAGCGGCGGGCCGCGACGTCGGTGAAGAACCAGTCCTGGTCACCCTGAGGCGAGATGGTGGCAGAGGCCGCGGTCCCCTCGGGCAACGCACCGGCTTCGCCGGGCTGGCCGTTCGGTTCCAGGACGTCCACGGGCGGAGGGGGAAGGTCGGCCTGCTGTGGACCGCCAACGGCTGCCGAGGGGTCCACCCATCCATGTCCGTGGTAGTTGTCGAAGCCTCGAGGACCGGCGTCCCTCGCCGTGGCCCGTAAGCGCTCCACGACCTGAGCTTGGGACAGCTGTGGGTACACCGAACGGACCAGGGAGGCCACGCCGGACACGATCGGCGCCGAGAAGGAGGTGCCGCTCCCGACGGCGTACGAGCCACCCCATTCGGTGGACCTGATGGACATCCCCGGGGCGGCGAGGCTGGTATTGGGACCGTAGTTCGAGAACCAGGCGAAGTCACCCTGGTGATCGGTCGCCGTGACCGACACCACGCCCGGGTATGCCGCGGGGTAGAACGGCCCCGCGGAGCTCTCGTTGCCGGCGGCCGCCACCACCACGGCTCCCCTGCCGAGGGCGTAATTGACCGCATCGCGAAGGACGCTCGAGTCGACGGGGCCGCCGAAGGAGAGATTGATCACCTTGGCGTTCTGGTTCGCAGCGAAGGTGATGCCCGAAGCGACGTCGGAGTGGTTACCCGAACCTCCGGAGTTGAGTACCTTCACCGGGAGGATGCGGCTGTTCCATCCGACGCCGGCAACGCCTCTCGAGTTGTTGGTGTTGGCGGCGGCGATACCCGCCACCATGGTGCCGTGCCCGTTGTCGTCCTCCGGAAAGGCGTCCCTGTTGACGTAGTCGTAACCGGCCACTTCGGCAAAGTGCCCGACCAGGTCGGGATGGGACGTGGCGACCCCGGAGTCGACCACGGCGATCGTCAGGTTTGAACCGGTCGTCCTATCCCATGCCGAAGGCATCCCCAGGTTCCTCAGGTACGGCGCCTGCAGCGAGTCCAGGTCGTTGGGTTCGACCGCCGCCTTGACCGTTGGGTTGAGCTCTACGCTGGCCACTCGACGGTCCGAGGCCAGTTGACGTGCCACCTCCTCGGGTGGTCGACCCTGCGTCGAAACCACCACGTGTTCGGTGCCCTCCACCGCTCGTTCGAGCCGTAGGCCTCGATCGGCGATGAGCTTGCCCTTGGCCGCAGCGGCGACCTCCCGGTGGAAGCGGAGAACGACGGTGCCTGGGTCCCGCTCCGCAGCCGCCTTGTCCACCGGAGCTCCCGCCTTGGCCGCCGGAGCTGCCGCCTTGTCCGCCGCAGCCGCGGACCTGGTCACCGGCAGGTCAGAGGCCGGGGCGGCGGCAGCACTGCCGACCAGAGCGGGAACCAGAACCACGAACCCCAATGCGAGCGCCATCAGCCGGCGCCTTCTCTCGCCGAGGGCAATGCGCAACCATTGGCGTTCCCGCTGCGACGTCATCGATCCTCGGCTTGGAGTCAACGGCTCACCCGACGGGGCTCACATGGCGGGCCTGAAATGGAGATCCAGGCTACCGCCTCTCCTGCCACGGACCATGTCGGCGCATGCGTTCACTCCCCCACCGTCACCGGTACACTGCCTCCCATCGGGGCGGACTGGCTTGGACCGAGCGGGACCGATGGCCATCGGGTGCTCCGGTGAAGAGGGCTCTTGTCGTCGCGCTCCTGATCCTCGCCTCCACCGGCGGCGCCGCGAGGATGGCCCCGCCCGGCCATGCGGACGACATCGCGGTCTCCTTCCGCATCGACGGCAACGGTTTCGGGCACGGGGTGGGGATGAGCCAGTACGGGGCCAAGGGACAGGCCGACGCCGGCCGCAGCGCCGCCGCCATCCTCGGCCACTACTACCAGGGAACGGCTGTGGCCCGAGCCCCGGTTCCGGCGGGGATCAGGGTGGGTCTGCTCCAAGGGGCCGGCCAGGCGACGATAGCCAGCGCAGGCGGCCTGTTCGGGAGCGACGGCACCCTCGAATTCCGGTGGGGCACGGGCACCCGCCTCGTCAGGCCCGGAGAGAGCTGGCAGGTCCGTACGGCAGGCGGCGGGTGGCAACTGTTCGCCAACGGAGCGCCCCAAACCGAGGTCTTCGGCGGATGGCTCCGGCTGGAGTTCCAAGCCCGCAACTCCCTGGTGTCGGTGGCCGAGACCGGTCATCGCTACCGGTGGGGCGCGATCGACTTCGTCCACCGCCCCGACCCGACGTTCGACGCCGTCGTGGAGACCAGCTACGAGGCCTACCTGTACGGCCTGGGTGAGATGCCCTCGAGCTGGTCCCTGGCCGCCCTGCAGGCCCAGGCCATCGCCGGCCGCACGTACGCCCTGGACAAGGCCCGACGCTCCGGGGACTGGCGACTGGGCTGCGCCTGCACGGTCTTCTCCACGGTGGCCGACCAGGCCTACATCGGTTACGACAAGGAGGGTGGTCCGTCGGGGGACCGGTGGGTGCAGGCCGTGAACACGACAGCCGGTCTCGCTGTCCTCTCCGGTGGCGTCCCCATCCAGGCGCTGTACTCGTCGTCCTCGGGAGGCCATACTGAGAACAACGAAGTCGTCTTCGCCGGGTCCGCCCTCCCGTACCTGCGCGGTGTCCCCGACCCCTGGGACTCCAACCCGAGCAATCCGAACTCGAGTTGGTCGGTGTCGTACAGCCAGAACCAGCTGTCCGCCGCCCTCGACGCCGGCGGCGTGGGTGTCGGCAAGGTGGTAGACATCACCGCCGTTCCACCCTTCGGCGTGTCAGGAAGGCCCGGGCAGGTGATCAACGCATCCCAGGGAGGGGTGACCATCAGCGGTACCAGCGGGACCCGGCGGGTCTCCGGCAGCCAGCTCCGCTCGGCGCTGCGGCTCAAGAGCGGCTTATTCCGGCTGAACGTGTTCAGGACCGTGCAGCCCACCGGTGCCCTCGGCCGGATCCATGGTGACTACAACGGCGACCGCAAGGAGGACGTGGCCGCCTTCTACAACTACGGCAATGGAGTGACGGGGATCATCACCTGGTATGCCAACACCGCCGGGACCGGCTTCGTCGCTCCGGTGCTCAGCTGGTCGAGTTGCGCAGGCTGCTGGGAGTGGGAACGCACCAGGGCGGTGGCCGGGGACTTCAACGGTGACGGCAAGGACGAGATCGGAGCCTTCTATAACTACGGTGGCGGGACCACTGGCCTGTTCACCTTCTCCTTCGACAACGCCGGGGCCGTGGTGGCCGCCCGGCCATTCGTGAGCTGTGGCGGCTGCTTCGAATGGGAGCGCATCAAGCAGGTGGCCGGGGACTTCAACGGTGACCAGAGGGACGACGTGGGGGCGTTCTACAACTACGGCGGGGGGACCACTGGCCTGTTCACCTTCTCCTTCGACAACGCCGGGGCCGTGGTGGCCGCCCGACCATTCGTGAGCTGTGGCGGCTGCTTCGAATGGGAGCGCGCCAAGCCCATATAGACGGCGCCCTTTCGTTGCCGCTGCCGCGGGATGACGCTGGAGGCGCATCGCTCCGTGGCATCCTCTACCTACAGTCCTGCACCCGCTGGCCGTCCCCAACTGTTCGTCTCAAGGGGACAACGGCATGCACCGAACCTTCGAGGTGAACACATGATCAGTCAACCGAGACAGCTCCGTGCCCGGAGGTGCTTCCTCATGGCGCTGCTCCTCGGCGCCTCAGCCGTGGTCCTGCCCCTCCCGGCCGTGGCTTCGGAACGGGCCATGGAGGTCGACACGGTTGTTCCCCTTCCGGTCACCGCCACCGCCGAGGCCGGCCAGGCGCCGCCCCTTCCCCGCTTCGGCCAGGTCGACGTCAGTCCCTTCAGGATGCTCGGCGCCAGCTGGACGGGGGAGGAGACCGACGCTGCGCGCGTACGCGTCCGCACCGGGGGAACCTGGGGGCCGTGGACCGAACTCGAAGCCGACGAGGACGAGGGCCCCGACCAGACTTCGCCCGAGTACCGCCACGACAGGCTGGTTACCCGGCCGGTGTGGGTGGGAACGGCCGACGGCTACGAGCTCGAGGCCCCTCCGTCGGACCTCAAAGTGCACCTGGTACGCCCGAGCGGGTCCACGATCCGGCTCGCTCCCGGTGGCACGGCCCGGGCCAGCAGCGGGCCCAGCGTCCTCGACCGCGGTGCCTGGGGGGCCAGCGCCCCCCGCGGGGAGATCGGCACGGCGCGGGCGGTGAAGATGGGTTTCGTCCACCACACCGTCAATGCCAACAACTACGCCGCCGGTGACGTGCCCAGCTTGCTTCGAGGCATGCAGGCGTACCACATGAACACCAACGGGTGGAACGACATCGGTTACAACTTCCTGGTCGACAGGTTCGGGCGCACCTGGGAAGGGCGCTGGGGGAGCATCGATCGAGCCGTGGTCGGCGCCCACACGCAGGGCTTCAACACCGGCTCCACCGGCGTGGCCGTGATCGGCACCTTCAGCTCGGCCGGTCCGGCGCCGGCCGCCGTCGACAACGTCGCTCGGGTCATGGGATGGAAGCTCGGCCACAGCGGGGTAGACCCCGAGGGGTCCGCCACCATGACGTCGGGGGGCAACCACAGGTACCCCGCCGGTGCCACGGTGACCTTCGCCGCCGTGTCAGGGCACCGCGACGGCAAGGCCACTGATTGCCCCGGGCAACTGCTCTATGACCAGCTGCCCAACATCCGGCGTAGCGCCCGCCACTACGCCGGGGTCTATGCCGAACCACCTCCGCCGCCGCCCGATCACAGCGCCGTGGGTCGCATCGATGGTGACTACAACGGCGACAAGAAGGAGGATGTGGCCGCCTTCTACAACTACGGGAGTGGGCACACCGGGCTGTTCATCTGGTACGCCAACGCCGCCGGATCGGGCTTCGAAGCTCCGGTGCTGACGTGGTCCAGTGGCCTGGGTAAGTGGACCTGGGAGGCCACCAAAGCCGTGGCTGGGGACTTCAACGGCGACGGCAGGGACGACGTGGGGGCGTTCTACGATCACGGCGGGGGCGTCACCGGCCTGTTCACCTTCAGCTTCGACGCCGGAGGCGCGGTGACCGTCGCTCGTCCATGGCTGGGCTGCCCCAACTGCTTCGACTGGGAACGCATCAAGCAGGTGGCCGGGGACTTCAACGGCGACCAGAGGGACGACGTGGGGGCGTTCTACAACTACGGCGGCGGGACCACCGGACTGTTCACGTTCTCCTTCGACAGCGCCGGGGGGGTGCTGGCCGCTCGCCCATTCGTGAGCTGCTCCGGGTGCTTCGAGTGGGAGCGCATCAAGCAGGTATCCGGGAACTTCAACGGCGACCGAAGGGACGACGTTGGGGCGTTCTACAACTACGGCGGCGGGACCACCGGACTGTTCACCTTCAGCTTCGACGCCGGAGGTGGCGTAGTGGCTGCCCGACCATTCCTGAGTTGCCCAGGCTGCTTCGACTGGAATCGGTCCAAGCAGATCGCGGGCGACTTCAACGGCGACCAGAGGGACGACGTGGGGGCGTTCTACAACTACGGCGGCGGGGTGACCGGCTTGTTCACCTTCAGCTTCGACGCCGGAGGTGGCGTTGTGGCGGCGCGCAACTGGCTGAGCTGCCCCAACTGCTGGGACTGGAACCGTACCCAGCAGTTGGCCGGGGACTTCAACGGCGACGGCAAGCAGGACGTGGGGGCGTTCTACAACTACGGCGGCGGGGTGACCGGTTTGTTCACCTTCAGCTTCGACGTCGGAGGTGGCGTTGTGGCGGCGCGGCCGTTCGTGAGCTGCTCCGGGTGCTGGCAATGGGATAACGCCAAGCTGACCTGACCACCCTCGTCTGCGTCCACGTCCACCAGGCCTCGTCCGCGCTACCCAGGTCTGGCTCTGGCCCGCCTACCATGACGGCAACGATGAAGGTCGTCATCGTTTCGGCCCACTACCCACCAAACTTCGTGAGCGGCGGGACGCTGGCGCCCCAGCGACAGGCCCATGGCCTGAGGGCCATGGGCCACGACGTGAGCGTGTACGCCGGGTGGCTGGGTGATCGGCCGGCCCTCGACACGTGGACTAGCTGCGACTCGACGGGCATGTCGGTTCGCTGGGTGGTCACCAGCCCGTGGATCGAGTACGGCGACCGGAACAACTTCGACAACGTGGCGGTGGCCGCCGACTTCGCTCGCCACCTCGCGGAGGTGCGCCCTGACCTCGTGCACTTCCACTCCGTGCAAACCCTCGGCGGCCGCCTGCTGGATGCGGCCGCCGAGGCCGGGTGCAGGATCGTGGTCACCATGCACGACTTCTGGTGGTCATGTGCCCGCCAGTTCTTCGTCACCCGCCAGTTCACGCCCTGCCCGCTTGTGGTCTCTTGCGGGCGCTGCCCTTGCGAGGTTGACGCCCGCTGGCTCGAAGCCCGCCGTGTGGAGCTCTGCCGCCACCTCGACCGAGCCGACAAGGTGCTGGCCGTCTCCCGCTCGGCGGCGGCGGTGATCTCTGCCAACGGCGTCGACCCTCGACGCATCGGCGTGGACGAGAACGGCGTGCCCGCCCCGGCCGCCGGCTTCGCCGAGCGGTCTGGGGCCGAAGGTGGTAGCGCCACCGAGCACCTCCGGCTGACCTACACCGGTGGCCACCTGAGGCTCAAGGGGGTACATGTGCTCCTCGACGCCATCCGAACTCTCGGTGATCTCCACGGATGGCGGCTCGCGGCCTACGGTGCCGGGCCCTTCGTGGAGCAGTCGCAGCTGGGCCCGACGATTGCCGGCCTGCCGGTGGACGTCCTTCCACCGTTCCATCCGGCCGATGCCGAGGCGGTGTTCGCCGCCACCGACGTCCTGGTCGTTCCCTCGGTGATGCGAGAGACCTATTCGCTGGTCACCAGGGAGGCGCTCACCCGAGGCATACCGGTCGTGTGCACGGACAGTCTGGGTCCCGAGGAGGTCGTGGTCCACGGTGAGAACGGCCTCGTAGTGCCCACCGCCGACGCCGGTGCCCTCGCCGCAGCCCTGACCCGGCTGGTGACCCAGCCGGGCCTGCTGGAGCGGCTCCGGTCCGGCTGCCGAGAGGTGAGGGTCCGCTCCATGGAGGAGCAGGTGGCGGGCCTGGACCGCCTTTATCGGGAGCTGCTGGATGCCCCGCCCGGAGGGGCTGTGATGGGTGGTCCGGCAGGGCGGACCATGCGGCGGGTCCTCTTCATGGTCGGGATCCAGGGTGCCCCTCTTCGCTACCGGGCCCGCCTCCCTGCCGAGGCGCTGGCCTCGCTCGGCGTGCGGACCGAAGTCCGCCACTACCGGGACCACGAGGTCGCCGCCTTGGCCTCTGAGGCCGACGCCCTCGTCGTCTATCGGGTCCCGGCGACGAAGCAGATCCTGGAGTGCATCGCCGGCGTGCGCCGGCGCGGTGCGCCCGTGTTCTTCGACGTGGACGACCTCATCTTCGACCCGGACCTGGCGGCCGAGATCCCGGCGCTCAGCCTCCTGCCAGCGGCGGATGCGGACCTGTGGCTCGAGGGCGTCCGTCGTTATCGAACCACCATGGAGGCGTGTGACGTCTTCATCGGCAGCACCGAGGCGCTGTGCCGCCATGCCGAGGAGGTCGTCGGACTCCCTGCCGAGCGTTTTGCCAACGGCGTGGGCATGGAGTTGGGCCGGCTGTCCGACGCCGCACTGGCCCGGCCTCGGGCCTCGGGGCCGCTTCGGGTGGGTTATCTGAGCGGAACCGACACCCACGACAACGATTGGCGCCACGTGGAGCCCGCCGTGGTGCGCCTGCTCGAGAGCCGAGCCGATATCGAGCTGTGGCTGGTCGGTCTGCTCCGTCCCACGCCCACCCTCGAGCCCTTCGGCTCCCGAGTGCGGCGGCTGCCCTTCCAGGAGTGGCGCGGCCTTCCGGGCCTGCTCCGGGATCTCGACGTCAACCTGGCCCCCCTGCAGCCCGAGAGCCGGTTCAACGACGCCAAGAGCGCCATCAAGTGGCTGGAAGCGGCCCTGTGCGCCACCCCAACCGTGGCCAGCCCGTCCGAACCGTTCCGGGAGGTGATTCGCCATGGCCAGAATGGGCTGCTGGCTGCCAACGAGGAGGAGTGGACGGCGGCACTCCAGGCCCTGTTGGACGACGGTGAGATGCGCGGGAGGCTGGGACGCCGAGCCCAACGCGACGCCCTGCTGGACTGGTCACCGCACCGCCAGGCCCATCGCTACCTCGAGATACTCGAACATGGGACCGAGCGGCGGCGGCTCGACCAGGACCGCGGCCGGGCGCATTGGGAACCTGTCGTCCACGACGAGCCTCCCATGCCGGTCGTCCTCGAGCCCTACGGCGACGCCACATCGGACCCAAGTACGCCGGCATCTCCCTCACCGTGGACCGTCGTCGCCCGTGCCGGCGCCATGTGCCGGTCGCTGGCCGGCAAGGGTTGGCGTTCCCTGGTCGAGGAAGGCCCGACAGCGACGGCCCATCGGGCCTTTGACGCGGCCAGGCGTATCCTGCGCAGTGTCGAGGATCACCGCAGGTGGTGGGCGGCTGTCCGCCGCGCGAGGAGCTCGATCAGGTGACCAGGGCCTCGGCCTGGGTTGCCCGCTCGATGACCCGGTCCACTATCCCGTAGTCCCTGGCCTCCTCGGCCGTGTACCAGCGGTCTCGGTCGGAGTCGGCCTCGATGCGCTCAACCGGCTGGCCGGTGTGGTGCGCGATCCGCTCGGCCATCATGCGCTTGAGGTAGATGATCTGCTCGGCCTGGATGGCGATGTCGGCGGCCTGGCCCTGCATCTGCCCGGAGGGCTGGTGCATGAGGATGCGGGAGTGCGGCAGGGCATAGCGCTTGCCGGGGGTGCCGGCGCAGAGCAGGAACTGACCCATGGACGCGGCCAGCCCCATGCACACCGTGCCCACGTCGCAGGACACGTACTGCATGGTGTCGTAGATGGCCAGACCGGCGGTGACCGAGCCGCCGGGGGAGTTGATGTACATGGCGATGTCACGCTCGGCGTCCTCGGCTGCCAACAGGAGCAGCTGGGCACAGATAAGGTTGGCTGACTGGTCGTCGACCTCGCTCCCGAGGAACACGATGCGTTCCTTGAGGAGGCGCTGGTAGACGTCGCTGGCCCGTTCAGAACTGTTGAGCTGAGCGGTGATCGTTGGAAGCGCGTTCATGACCGAGAGGGTAATCGCCCATGCCTATGGTGGAGTCACGCGGGCGTGGCGGAAGCAGGCAGACGCGCCAGGTTTAGGTCCTGGTCCCGAAAAGGGGTGGAGGTTCGAGTCCTCTCGCCCGCACCGGCCGAAGAGCCCTCAGTCCTCCAGCAGGTACTCGGCCAGGGCCCGGAACGCCCGGCCCCGATGGGAGAGGGCGTTCTTCTCGGCAGCGCTCATCTGGGCGAACGTCCGCCCGTCGGAGCCCAGAGGCGCAAAGACAGGGTCGTAGCCGAAGCCACCGCTCCCCTGCCGCTCTGTGGTGATCTCCCCTTCGACCACGCCCTCGGCCACGATCTCACGGCCATCTGGGAAGAGTGCGATGGCCACCGTGCGGAACCGGGCCCGGCGGTCCTCTTCGCCGTCGAGCGCGCCGAGCAGCTTGGCCACGTTGCCGGCGTAGGTGGCGCCCACGCCGGCGTAGCGGGCGGAGTGCACGCCGGGCGCCCCGTCCAGGGCGGCGACCTCCAGGCCGGTGTCGTCCGCCACTGCGGCCAGGCCGGTGGCGTCCACCAGAGCCCTCGCCTTGAGCCGGGCGTTTTCCTCCAGCGTCTCCCCCGTCTCCTCCACGTCGGGTATCTCGGGCGGGCGGGGAAGGACCTCGAACCCGTCCAGGATGGCGGCGATCTCCGCCGCCTTGTGCGGGTTCGCCGACGCGAGCACGAACCGCACGGCCGGGACTAGCGGGGCTCGGGGGGCTCGGCGAGCACCGCGGCCTGCAGCTCGAGGATCGTGGCGATCCCGTGCTCGGCCAGCGAGAGCAGCTCGTCGAGCTCGGACTTCGTGAAAGCCATGCCCTCGGCCGTTCCCTGGACCTCGACGAAGCGCCCCGACGAGGTCATGGCCACGGTCATGTCCACCTCGGCACGGACGTCCTCGGAGTACTCCAGGTCGAGCATGGGCACGGCATCGACCACCCCCACCGATACTGCGGCGCACGCCTCGGTGACGGGGTGGGCGGCCAGACCCTTCTGCTTGGCCCGGCGGGAGAGCGCGTCGTGGAGGGCCACGTATGCGCCGCAGACCGAAGCCGTGCGGGTGCCGCCGTCAGCCTGCAGTACGTCGCAGTCGAGCACCACCTGCACCTCACCCATGGCCGCCCGGTCGGTGACCGCCCGCAGGCTGCGGCCGATCAAGCGCTGGATCTCCTGGGTGCGGCCGGACTGCTTGCCCTTGACGGCCTCCCGGTCGACTCTCTCAGCCGTGGAGCCCGGCAGGAGGGAGTACTCCGCCGTCACCCAGCCCTTGCCCGTGCCCTGCATCCAGCGGGGCACCCGCTCGTCTATGGAGGCCGTGCACAGCACCTTCGTCCGCCCCATGGTCACCAGCACCGAGCCGGCGGCGAGCTCGGTGAAGTCTCGCTCGAAGCTCACCGTCCGCAGGTCGTCGGGCCCGCGCCCGTCGGGCCTCATATCTGGTACTCGGCGTGGGCCTGGGCCATGGTCACGGGCTGACCGTAGGCGCTGCTGCCCTCGTCCATGGCCTCGTGCTGATCGACCACGGGCCACACATGGGTCAGCACGAGGCTTCCCACGCCGGCCTCCCGTGTCATGGCGCCGGCCTGGCGGGCGCTCAGGTGAGAGCTGTCCGGTTTCTCCCGATCGGCCAGGTAGGTGGCCTCGCAGAGCGCCACGTCGATGCCGGCCCCCAGCGCCTCGAAGGACCAGCCGGGGCCGGTGTCGGCCGAATAGGCCAGCGAACGCTCGCCGGCGTCGATCCTCACGGCGAGCGTCTCGGGCGGGTGGTCGGTGCGCGAGAACCGCAGGTTCAGACCGCCGATCTCGACCCGGTCCCCGTCGCTCACCACATTCCAGTCCAGGACCGTCTCGAAGTCGGGGAACAGTCGCTTGCCCACGCCTGCGGTGGCGTACACGGGCACGCCCGCCCGACCCACGACATAGGCACAGGCCACCCGGAAGCCCTCGATGTCACTGCAGTGGTCGGGATGCTCGTGGGACAGGACCACGGCGTCCACGTCGTGCAGGCTCGCATGGCGCTGGAGGTTGGCCATGGTGCCCGAGCCGGCGTCGAGCCACACGGTGACCCCGCCGCCCCGGACCAGATAGCCGCTGCAGGCGCTGTCGGGGCCCGGATAGCTCCCGCTGCAGCCGAGCACGGTGACGCTGAGCGACGGGGTCAGGCCCACGACCACTGCTCCACCTCGTCCACCTCCCGGCCGAGCAGCCGTGAGCCCATCTCCCGGAACCACCCGACGTCACCGGAGGAGACGAATCGGTGGGCGCCTTTCCCGGCGCTCCGGCGTACCTGGCCCGTCTCCTCGAGAATGGCCCTTACCTCGAACGCCGTCTCGTCGGCCGAGGACACGAGGACCACATCACGGCCCATCACCTCACCGATGGTGCGGGCCAGAAAGGGGTAGTGCGTGCAGCCGAGCAGCAGGGTGTCGACCCCCGCCTCCTTCACCGGCGCCAGCAGGCGCTCGGCGAGGACGTGCACCTGCTCGGTGTGGGTCTCCCCCCGCTCCACGAACTCCACGAAGCCCGGGCAGGCACACGCATGCAGCCGCACTCCCGCCCTCCGGAGGTACACCGCCCGCTGGTAGGCGCCCGACGAGACGGTGCCCACGGTACCGATGACGCCCACCCTGCGGTTCCGGGTGGCGGCCACGCACGCCCGCACGCCGGGCTCGATGACGCCCACGAGGGGCAGGTCGTGCTCGAAGCGCAGAAGGTCAAGGGCGGCCGCCGAGGCCGTGTTGCACCCGACCACCACCATCTTCACCTGGTGGCGCTCGACCAGCATGGACGTGATCTGGCGGGAGAAGGAGCGGACCTCGTCCAAGTGGCGGGGACCGTACGGGTATCGGGCGCTGTCACCGAAGTACACGATCTCCTCGCCGGGCAGCAGGTCGATCAGGGCCTTGGCGACGGTGAGGCCGCCGAAGCCGCTGTCGAACACGCCGATGGGCCGATCGTCCATGTTGAACGCCAGACATTAGGACTGGGGCCGCTCTGGCGTCGGGAGTGAAACCGGTCAGAAGTAGATGATGCGCCGAGCCCGTTCGACGACGGTGTCGATGTCCTCCGTCCAGGCACCCGTGGAGAGGTACTTCCAGCCCCCGTCGGCGACCACCACGACGATGGTGCCCTCCTCGATCTCGGCCGCGCACTTGACCGCACCGGCCATGGCCGCACCCGAGGAGATCCCGCAGAAGACGCCCACCTCGATCAGTCGCCTCGTCCACTCCACCGATTCGCGGGGACCCACCACCTTCTTGCGGTCGAGCAGGTCGTAGCCATCGTTGTCGCTGAAGACGGGGGGCACGAAGCCCTCGTCGAAGTTCTTGAGGCCGTCCACCATCTCACCCGCGGGCGGCTCGACGGCCCAGACCTGGATGGCCGGGTTGCGCTCCTTCAGGAACCGGCCCCCGCCCACCAGGGTGCCGCTCGTGCCCAGGCCGGCCACCAGATGGGTGACCTCCGGGCAGTCCCTCCAGATCTCCGGCCCGGTCCCCTCGTAGTGGGCCTTGGGGTTGGCCGCGTTGCCGTACTGGAAGGGGAACCAGTACTCGGGGTGCTCGACGGCCAGTCGCTGAGCCATGCGCATGGCCCCGTTGGAGCCCTGGCTGGCGGGTGACGGGATGATCTCGGCGCCCCAGAGCTCGAGAAGCTGCTTGCGCTCCTCGGAGACGTTGTCAGGGAGCACCACCTTCAGCCCATAGCCCTTGACCCTGGCCACCATGGCCAGACCGATTCCGGTGTTGCCCGAGGTGGACTCGAGGATCGTCTGGCCCGGACCGAGTACCCCGTCCTTCTCGGCCTCCTCCACCATGGTGACGGCGATGCGGTCCTTGACCGAGCCGCCCGGGTTCTGGCCCTCGAGCTTGGCCAGTATCCGGGCCTTCGGGTTCGGGCTCAGCTTGGTGACGTCGACCAGAGGGGTGTTCCCCACGAGGTCGAGGATGCTGGGGTAGAGGGCCACGGACTCAGCCCTCACCCCCGGCAACGGCGGGGAGGATCGAGATCACGTCCCCCTCGCTGAGCTTGGTGTCCAGCTTGTCGAGGTAGCGCACGTCGTCGTCGTTGACGTACACGTTCACGAACCGGTGCAGTGTGCCGTCGTCGGTGACCACCTGGCCGGCCAGACCGGGGAATTGTCGGACCAGGTCTTCGACCGCATCGCCGAGGGTGTCACCGTTGGCCTGCACCGCGGCCTGACCGCCCGCATGCTGGCGCAAAACGGTTGGCAGGCGAACGTCAATGGGCACGGCCCCTCCTCGAAGTTGTCATCGATTGTTGACCGATCTGCTCCGGATTCTACAGGCCCTCGACCACGACCGGCTCCTCGGCGACGCTGCCGTCCCGGATACGGAAGGAGCGCACCACGGGCTCGCCGTGTCGCAGCGACACCAGCACGTAGTGCCAGCCCGGGTCGGGCGCCTTGTCCACGTCGGTGGACGACGGGTAGGCATCGGTGTGGGTGTGGGAGTGGAACACGCCGATTACCTCGAGACCGCGCTCGTCGGCGTCGCGGTCGGCGCGCAGGAAGCCCAGTGAGTCCAGGGTGTAGGTGCGAGCCGACTCGTCCACGTTCTTCACCGGGTAGCAGACCTCGGCCGTGCCGGCGCCGGGAGGACCGGCCAGCAGGCCGCACGCCTCCTCGGGAAGCTGGTCGAGGCAGTGGCCGACCATCTGGCGATGGACATCGGGAGCCAGACGCAGCACCGGCCGAGGGTACCCTCAGCCGGTGCCGCCCGACCGACCGCGCCCCGTGGCCCAGAACCGCAGGGCCCGCCACGACTACGAGGTGCTCGACACCATCGAGTGCGGCATCGCCCTACAGGGCAGCGAGGTCAAGTCCCTCCGAGAGGCCAAGGTGCAGCTGCGGGACGCCTACGGGCGCGTAGAGGACGGCGAGCTGTGGCTCTACGGGGTCCACGTCTCGCCCTACGCCTTCGCCACCGGGGTAGGTGCCCACGAGCCGGATCGGCGTCGCAAGCTCCTCTTGCACCGCCGCCAGATCGACGAGCTACTGGGGCGCACGCGCCAGGAGGGGCTGACGCTCGTGCCTCTCTCGATCTACTTCAAGGACGGTCGGGCAAAGGTGGAGCTGGCCCTCGCCCGCGGCCGTAAGACCTATGACAAGCGCCACGCCATCGCCGCCCGAGACGCCGCCCGGGAGGTGGAGCGGACCTCGTCGGCCCGGCGCAGGCGAGGAGAGTGACGGTGGCGGGAAGGACTCCGGTAAACTCGGCGTTTTCACAAGACGGGGGTGATTGGCTTCGACTTCGGTAGTCGATGCAGGAGAAGCGAGCCGTGGTCTCCGGAGCCACGTTAAAGAGCCGGAACAACAAACAAACGCCGATACACGGCAACTTGCGCTCGCTGCTTAACAGCTAGCGCCGTCGGCCCGGCCCCAGCCCTGCGGGTCGGTCCCCGGCGACATCCAGTGGGGCTCACCCGTCCGGAGTCGTCAACCGGCCGGACGGGGAAATCGAAGGTTGACTGTGACCCCTCGCCGGTGCCGGTGACGAGCGAGGGGCCGAGACAAGAACACCGGCTGCGCTCGGAGAAGGCCTGTTGAGAAGCTGAAGGACGCGGGTTCGATTCCCGCCACCTCCACCACTGTCTAGCGGTAACTCCCTGGTCAGAGGGGGTATGGTCTTGGCTGGTGACCTGCCAAGACACGCACAGGACACGAAATTTCGTCCCAAGGCGCTTCCGTCGCGCCACAGCGCTTCCGTCGCGCGCTTCCGTCACGACCGCTCAATGCTGATCGGCCGGGTCGAGTCGCTGCAGGGTCCCTCAATTCATGGTTCCCAGTGGGACCTGACGGGCGGCAGCCAGAGACGCACAAACGACGGCCGCACTCTCGCCGCGGCGCTCGGCCGCGATGCGCACGTAGATGATGAGGGCATAGAGGGACCACAACCAGAGGTCGTCGGTGCGCCACCAGCCGACCTCCTCCAGGAGGTCCGGGACTACGCCAGCTCGGATCATCGCCACCGCTCGGAGCGCGAAATGGCTCTTTTGATGTTGCGCCCTGCCGCCGAAGTCGACCTCCGGTAGGTAGCGGTCGCGTATCCCCTCGTAGTTCACCGGTTCGTCGCGTGACGCGCCGGAGAGCTCCAATGCGTCCGCGCCCAACTCGAGGAGCACTTCGCCCGGGAAGGTGTCGTTCTTGGGGTGGAGTGACTCCACTTCGTTGGCGAGTTCGGGAATATCGGTGCCAGCGGCGATGCCGGACAAGGCGATGCGGATCGCTTCCATCCGGCCTTCCGGTGTCGGACGCCGACTCACCATGAGCACGACGGTAGGCCCACGGCCGCCCTCGGCAACACTTGCTGGAATGCAGACTTGCGCGGAACGGCAGCTCTGTACCCGGGCGACCGACCGTGTCATCGCGGTCGTCGTCCCTGGGAGGAGAGCGTTAGGTAGACCGCCGCCATGGCCAGCCCGGCCACCACGCCGAAGATCAGGAAGAGCGCCGCGCCGACGTTCGCATCCCTCGGGCTGCTCGTGAGCTTCACGAAGGCGACGGCTGCAATAGGAGGTAGTAGTGCCAGCACGGCGGCAATCCCGGCCCTCACCCCTTCATCATGGGCCGCCTCCCTCGGGGTACGGAGCGGCAGATCTGCAGCCTCCTCGCGCTTTGAAATTCTTCCTCGCTCGTCGTGGCTGGGGACCAACTAGACCTTGGCTGTCGGCAAGGAGAGCGCCATGCTCATCTGCGAGATACTCATCGTCTTGGTGCTCTTCGACGTGGCCGCAGGGATCGAGATCTCCTCCGACCGCCAGTCCGCCGAGTGGACCCCGCGCTACTGGGTGCAGTTGATGGCGGCCGCCGGGGCCGTCGTCTATGGCCTCTTCGCTCTGTGGGCGAACCGTGAGCTGGTCGAGGACCTGGCCCTCGGCCTCCCACCCTTGGTCGTCTTTCTCATCTTGTTGTTACCCGCCTCTGTGGTGCTCATGACATACGCAGCGACCTTCGCCCTCGGATACTGGAGTTACCGACAGACGTCCAGCCGACCCTCGGGCAGGGAAGACTCCGGCCAGAGTGGTCCGCAGAGCGCTCATGCTCCGAAGCGACCGACTTCTTGGGGAGCTCGAGGTCGCTGCTGATGCACAGGCGTGGTACGGCAGTTCCGCGCTCGCTGAGAGGGTGGCCGAGCTTCCCTGCAGCCGCACACAGTCAAGGCCCTGGTGCCGTAGACCCTCGATGAGGCTTGGTAGCGCAGCAGCAGTGGGCGCGGTGACATGGAGGTCGACGATGCTGCCCGACGAGCAGCCCTTAAGCACTCGGGTGACGATGTCGTCCGGTTCGGGAAGCTGCCAGTCGAGAGGGTCGACGTCCCATAGGACCATCTCTCGATAGCCGGCGCGCCGTGCGGCGCCGAGGGTGTGAGTGTCGAATCGACCATAGGGCGGGCGAACGAGGACGACATCGTCGGCTCCCACTTCACGCCATGCACAACGGTCCGCCCGGAGGCGGCGCTCGACGTCCTCGGTCGCGAGTCGGGTGAGGTCTGAGTGATCCCACCCGTGCGCACCAAGCGCGTGGCCTTCCGCCACGGTGCGCCGTGCTGGCTCGGGGAACTGAACCACCCGCATCCCGTTGGCGAAGAATGTGGCCGCCACGTTCTCCGCCGCCAGCACGTCGAGAATCTGGCTCCAGGCGTCGCCTTGGTCGCAATCATCGAATGTCAACGCGACGCCGGTCACCATGGAAGGTAGGCGATGACGGACCGTGACTACCGACTCGTTCACCGTCCCAGCATGCCCTGATAGGCATCAGGCGCTTGTGGAGGCGCCGATCGGCAGCTATGGGCGCTGTTATCCAGGCGGATGAGCCGGTGGTGTCGTTGTCATCATGGAGCGGGCTCGCGGACGTAATCCGAGGACTGCGCAGGCGGGACCGGGCACCCCAACCGACGCGTCTCGGCGCGCAAAGCTTGCTCGCGCGCTCGCAACCTTGCCTCTTCTTCCGGAGTCGGAGCCCGAATCCCGCGCATCGTGGCGCGGGCATCCTGGGCCAGTCGAAGCGCCTTCGCCGCCACGTCGGAACAAGTAACGGGTGAAGCGGTAGTCACAGGCGTGTCGGGTTGCGTGGGCGGAGTCGACGTGGTCGTGGACGAGGTATCGGTCGGCACCTTCGTCTCGCTATCCCCGCCGTCCGCTCCACCGCAGGCGGCCAGCACCACAACCAACATCATTGCCCCAACAGTGGTCTCAACCGTCCCCGACGTCCGAGCTGTTGCCGCGCGATCGGGCCCAAGACTGGCTCTTGTCGGTAGCCCCTCTGGCCTGGTGAGGCGGCGCCACTGCCGAAGCGTCACCGGACCAGATTGCCCGCTCCGCCGACTAGTCGCCGCTCGCCTCAGCGCAACAGAACGCTCTCACCAGAGGCTGTTGGATCAGCGCCGTCTGGGAAGGTGACGTCGCACCCGGACAAGCATGCGGACCATCTCCTCAGCGAACTCCTCGTTCGCCGCGCGCGGGTTGTTGTAGAGCACGTATTCCTTGGCGACGAGGGTCGCGAGGTAGTCAAGTAGGCCTGCTTCGTCGTCCCTGACCACGAGATAGTCCTGGTGGCGGTCGTTGTAGAAGACGATGCCGGTTTCAGCATCAAACCGGCTACGCGCCTCACCCGGGTTGGGATCCGGCCTGACGGACGGCAGATCGCTGCTTCGCCGCCTGTCCGGGCGTGCCTCGCTTGGCGGAGCATCAATTGGCGCTTCATGTGGTTCCCCGGGCTCCGGGAAATCCGGAAGCTCCGGAGGATCCCTGGTACCCGTCGATCCGTTAGGCGAGCCACTCGACCGTTCGGGGGGTATCGGCTCGAACAAGGCGCCGGCACCTGGCTCATCACCCACCGCGGTGCGCATTGGGTTGTCGACATCCGCCAACTCCTTGAGCACGCGGCCAAAGACACGCCGGAGTGTCTCGGCGAGTCGGTCAGCCGTCTGTGCATCGACTTCGTGAGCGAGCTTTTCCGTTGCTCGAAGAACGGCGGGTTCCACCGCCTTGAGGGCGTCAACGAACACGGGGAAGGCGTCTCGGTCACGCAGCACGGCTCGGCGCCCTGCGCTCTGCTGTAGAGCTGCGAACACCACCTGGCCACCGACTTGACCGGTCGTCCACGGCGGTTGTGCGAACTCTTCGATCTCGGTGAGGTCGTCGACGATGGTGGTGCCGGCCCGCCCGACGACCGCCACCCGCCGGCGTCGAGCGTCAGGCGGCGACACGTACAGGGCAAACTCGATCGGGCCCCAAAGGGTGTGACGAGCTGCCACCTCGAGCTTGATGCCGTCTGGCTTCTCGGGCGTCACCAGCTCGACCGACCGACCCTCGACTACCTCGATGCTGTAGTCACCCCTAGCCAGGGCAGGACCGCGACGGCCGCGCAGGTAGTCGACGACCTTGCGCTGGGTAAGAACCCGAAGTACGTCAGGCTCCAGATCTGACAACACGACCGTGGTTCCGCAAACCTGTCGCGCCTTCCTCCGCTCGCGCTCGAGCCGCGCCGTTGCCTTGCCTCGTTCCAGGCGCAGGGCCCAGGTCTCATCGGAGCCCTCCGCCCGGGACACGACGTCGCAGCGACCCCCGAGTTGTTGGAACGCCAGGATGCCGATCGCCTTTTCGCCAAGGGTGCGCTCATCCCCCGCCTTGGCCGACTCGAACAAGTTGCGAGCGATTTCGCGGAGGCGCTCGGGAGACAAGCCGCGGCCGACATCGTCGACTGCGATCACGGGGTATCGTCCCTTCCGGCGCAACATCACACGGATCCGCTCGCCACGTCGGCCTGCTTCTACGTACTCGTCAGCGGCGTTCGACACAAACTCGTTGAGCGCGTCTTTCGGGTCCTGGTAGGCCTGTCCAGACACCAGGACGGCCTTCGCCAGGTTTCCTATTCGCAATCTGAGCCGCTCGCCGGGCACGCCGTCATGCTACGGACGAGCCATCGGCGCTGCGACTACCTCAGGTCCCCAGGCATACGGAACCGGCCCCGCTGCGCATCCGGCTGCGACAAAGGCGTGGCCGCAGCCGCCCGTAGTGACCGTTGGCCGGGGTCGCCACAGCGTCGTTGCAGCGACAGACGCCTAGCGGCAGTTCGGGCGCGGCAACGACCTAGCCCCGGACCGCTTCGCTTGTCCCATCAGGATCATCCGTTGTCAGGTTGGATTCCCACCAGTCATCGGCGGTTACCTTTGGCAGAGCGGAAGAAGCAGCTTCTCGGACCACGCCAAGCCGCGGGGCGAACTTCTGATGCGATGAAACTGGAAGCAGCGCACGCACCATCTCGGCACGGAAGCCGCGTTCGAGGCTGCCGCTTCGCTGCGGGAATTCCGGGTCGACGACGATGATTCGCCGTAGTGAATCCGCGTTTATCCATCGCCGGATGTATTCATTGATGTGTTCGTCGCGGAAGGAGTAACCCATGACCACTAACTCGTCGGTTTCATTAAGGTCGTCCCGAAATTTCGCAAGCAAGTCCAAGATCGGACCCTCCGCGCGAAGTTTGCCCCGTTGACCGAACACCACGGCGGGCCGCGACGTCTCGTTGAGTGGATCGTCAGTTATGCGAATCCTTGATTGGCGAAGGGCGCCTTCGTGCGACCGTCCGAAATGTTCCTCACACCAATCGATTGACCCGTGGAGCTTCAACAGCCGCACGCCATGCTCTGCCCATTGCCAGCTCCCCTTCTCCGACCACTGCTCCATCCCGGTTTCGACGTGAACGCCTTTGGCCCGGCTGATTAGTTCGATGGAGCGGTCATAGTTCAATGTCGCCACGGTGAGCCGGTGATCCCGTTGGGCGAGATCGAGGATGGGCATTAGGTATTCCAGGCTTCCCTCATCATCGATGTGTACCAACTGACGCAGGGCCGTCGTCATCCGCTCGATGAGGCGCCGGTAGACCCGCCCGTCTCCTGGCCCGGTCATCGCTTCGATGGCCTGCCGAACTATTTCTGAAGGTCGGTCGGACTTCCCTAGGAGAAAGTTCGCGAAAGAGCGGTCGAAGTTGGAGGGCATCGATTTGCCATCGAACGCCTCAACGCCGGGATGCCATGCAGCGACGAGCGGTGCAGCCTCATGCTCACGGCGAGATGCCAAGAGTTGGACGGCGGAAAACAGATCCTCCACATCGAGGGACTCGAACGGACTGGCTCCGAAGGAAGTGGCATGAGCGATCATCTGTCCACACACGAAGTTCATCGCTTGGCTGACCTTCTTTTCCTCTGCCCTCCAGTCCTCAGCCAGGAGCCGCACGATCCGCTCGGTCATCTCCCTTGTGGTCGGCACGCCGCACTCGCGTGAGGCACCTGCACCCAACAACACAAGCTTCCTCAAGGAGGCCATGATGGCTCACAGGAGGACGCTGACGTAGGTCTCGGCGGAAGCTCTGGCCCCAGCGACCCCGAGTGGCGCACGGCTCGGCAGATCTGGGCTCGCGACGCCAACGCTCATCCCCGTCAGCGGACGGAACGCGCCAGGTACACCGCTGCCAGACTCAGGCCGATGATGATGCCCAGCGCCAGATAGAGCGCTCCACCGACGTTGGCATCCTGCGGGCTGCTGGTCGCCTGTACGAACGCGACGGCGAGGAGAGGAGGAAGGAGAGCCAGCACCGCTGCAATCGCAATTCTCACCTGAGCGGCTGGCCTACTTGCTTCAACGTCCTCTGACTCGAGATGGACCTCGCCGTCTGGCGCGGGCAGGTGACGGACGACTGGCCGTCACCTCACCAGCCGAGATCCATCCCCAGACTCTGCTCCAGGGCGGGCTCGGGAAGCCGAGGTGCCAGCTCTTGTGCTTGCTCCAGTTGCACCGACCAGCCCTCTGGGCTCAGCTCTCGGAGAGGGTCCACGTCGAGCGAAAGCTGATCACCGGCGGCCACCAGGTCGCCAGCGCGGGCCAACAGCTTGTGCAGGTGCTGCTGGTCAGCGTGCAGGCCCGGGTCATGCCAGCGGGAAACCTCCTCGTGCAGTCCCCGGCCGGGATGGCGGTCGCCGAACTCCTCCACCTCCACGGCCAGGGCGCACCACACGGCCCGTGGCCCTGGACCCTCGGGCAGCGGCCCGAGGGCGTCGACCAGGTGGGCGGGGGTGATCTCCTGGCGGGCCAGGGCCTGAACGCGCTCGGGGCGGGTTCGCTCCATGCCAGCGTCGAGGTCGGCCACCGCCTGGGTCAGCTCCTGGCGCTCGGAGGCGGTTTCGGCCAGTGCGCGCTCGTAGCGGGCCTGTTGGGCTCGAACGTCGGCGAGGTGTTCGTGGGCTCGCTGCACGGCATCGTTGGCACCTTGGAGCCTGGACTTGGCCCAGTGGTGACGTCGCATGGCATCGGCTCGGGCTTCTCGGTCGATGCGACCCCACCGGCGCTGGCTGGCCAGCGCCAGTGCCTGCTCGGCCTCCTCCAGCCAGCTGAGGAAAAAATCTTCGCCCAGGTCCTCCGGAAGGGCCCCCGAGGCCCGCTACCGGGGCATGACGCCCAACCAGGTGGTGGCCTACAACCTCATGCGGGCCCGCCAGCTGCGGGGCTGGACCCAGGATCAGGCCGCCGCGGCTCTGGAGCCATACCTGGGCGTTCGCTGGTCCAAGGCCAGCTTCTCCCAGGCCGAGCGCTCCGTGGCCGGGAGGTTCGTGCGCCAGTTCGACGCGGATGAGGTGGTGGCCTTCGCCCGGGGCTTCGAGCTGCCCGTCACCTGGTTCTTCATGCCGCCTCCGCCGTGGAAGGACGACGCCCCGGTCAAGCTCAGTACCCCCGACGCCCGCCGCTTCGGCACCGAGCTGGCCCTGCTCGTCGACCTGGTCTTCGGGGACGACAGCCATCACCGACAACTTCTCGAAGAACGGCTGGCCGAGTTCTTGGACCAGCTCGGCCCCGATCGCCTCACTCAGGCGCAGGAGCGCATCGGTGCCGGGGCAGCGCTGCGGACTGCGGAGGTCGTCCGCCATCGCCTCGGGGACCTTGAACAATGGGAGGGCTGGCTTCGGACCGTGGCGGACCGGCTCGAGGAGCTGCAGGAACAAGTCGGCGAGTCGGCCGCACAGTAGGAGGACACGAGGAGGAGCAGTGGGATCGATCGAGAAGCAGTCGAACGGCCGGTGGCGGGCCAGGTACAGGGATCCCAGCAATCGGTCTCGAAGCAGGACGTTTGATCGAAGAGTGGACGCGGAGCGGTTCCTCGCGACCACCCTCACCGACATGCACCGCGGCGACTGGGTCGATCCCAAGCTGCGGCGAGTGCGCTTCGACGACTGGGCAGACGTGTTCGAAGAGGGAGTGGTCCGCCTGGCGCCTACGACCGCCCGGCGATACCGCCAGATCCTCAACCTCCAACTCCGCCCGGCCTTCGGTGGGAGGTCTATCTCCGCGATCGATTACCAGGATGTGGCCTCCCTTATCGTCGAGCTGCTCGGCCAGGGCCTCAGCTCCAAGACCATCCGAGACTGCGTGTCAGTCCTGTCACTCGTGATGAAGGGCGCTCTTCGGGCCAAGGTGATCCGCGAGAACCCGGCGGCTGGCCACCACATCAAGGTGGCGCGGCAACGAGGCCAGGCTCTTCCCCTCGAGGACCTGCTGCGACTTGTGGAGCACACCCGACCGGACTACCGCCTGGCCGTACAGGTCCTCGTATATACCGGCATGCGCCCAAGCGAGTTGTGCGGTCTTCGGGTTCGCCGGCTCGACCTACTGAAGGGGACAGTCCACGTGTGTGAGACCCTCACTCCGGTCGGCGCCACCCTTATTGCCGGGGCAACCAAGACAGACCAGGAGCGCGTCGTCCCCCTCCCCAAGTTCATCTGCGAGCGGCTCGCAGAGCACCTCGCACGCCGGAGCGAGGAGATGGGGCGTTCCGTGGATCCCGAGGAGTACGTCTTCGTGGGAGTGAGCGGTGCGCCGCTGAGCCGGGACTTTCTACGCAAGCACGTCGTCGTCCCAGCGCTTCGGGCAGCAGGGCTGCCTGAGGACTTCCGCACCTACGACCTGCGGCATGCGCACGCATCGCAACTCATCCACCTGGGTGCCAGTCCCCTGGCCATCAAGGAACGTCTCGGCCACGCGGACGTGCTCACGACCTTCCGGAAGTACGGTCACCTGTTCCAGGGCGTGCAAGAGCGACTCACGGCGCAGCTGGAGGAGGCACACCAGCTCGCGGTCGCGGCGGCACAGGACGGCGAGATCGTAGGGCTGCACAAGGAAGTGTAGAAGCGGGGCTCAACGCGTCTCGCCATAGACGGGTTGGCGGCGTTCTGCACGTCGAGCTCGATGACTCGGGTCCATGCCGGGCTGCGAGGCGTATCGTGGAGGCGTGGCGAATGACCCCCTGGAGTTCGAGGACGACTTCGCCGTCGTCGTCGATCGCGTCCGGAACGAGACCGTCGTGGCGGGCGAGCACAAGGCACCTGCCCCGGGTGAGTACGTTCCGCCATTCGGCCCCGAGGAGCGTGACGCAATCATGGGACTGCTCCGCGATGGGACCTATCAGAGGTCTGCCGCCGCCGTTGGAGAGGAAGGCCCCGAGCCCTCGGACCAGTAGCAGCCGACCTTCGACAATGGTCTTGGGTCAATCGGCGAGTGTCGCGGGAACGACTTCGAGGCCAGTGGCCAGTGCGCCAGCATGGAGCCGTCGGTCCCAGACGGCCATGACGACGTCGACATCCGCGATCGCGAGGGCACTGGCGAGATGGACGGCATCGGCGCCTCTCAGCCCGTGCAAGCCTGCGAGTTCGCCTGCTTGGCGTTCGACGGCCTCGCTCAGCTCGACGGGCCGCGTTGTGCCCCAGAACTCCTCCCAGGCGTGTTCGGCCTGCTCGAATCCCTCCGCATCGAGGTCGCGGTTCCGGCGAGCGGCCGCGAGAGCAGCCCGAACCTCGGGGTATGCCAGCCTGCTCGAGACAGCCGCGTCGCAGCCGTCCCAAAGCTGGGCGGCGAGGGCGGTTCCCGGCTCTTCCACGACCAGCTTCACCAAGGCGCTCGAGTCGAAGTAGACAAGCGCCACCCTTCAGCGACGTTGCTCGCTGACAAGCGGGGCGACGGGTCGACGAGGTCGAGGGCGAGATCGACCGGACGCCGCAGGCCTCTCCGGATGAAGAGGCCGAGCGATGACACCATCGGCAGTCAGTCGCTCCAGTGCTGCGCTCGCCTCTATCCCGAGTAACCGTGCGACAGGTACTCCGCGGTCGGTGACCACGACCTCCTGCCCCTCGCGCACACGCTGCAGCCACTGACTCAGATTTGCCCGCAGATCGCTGATGGCGACATCCACGCCCAAAGTGTACAGGCATGCTTGACCGAAACGTACGCGCTCAGTATGGCGCCCGCCTGGAGCGCTTTCGCTGGCTACCGGTCCGTCCGGCCGTACGTTCAGGGTGAGTCGTCCGCCGCGGGCCTCCGGGCCGAAGGCTACGACGCCCCGGCCCGACGATTCGAGGCCCTGCGGCTGCGGTCAGCCTCGAAAGGGCTCTCCGGGTCACGACGAGTCGCGGCTTCTCAGCGAGGCCTGTCATGTCCTCGCGATCGACCACCAGCTCTTGTCGTTGTAGGGCCTGACGTCGGCGTTGCAAGAGGGCCCACAGGACACGTATAGGACACGCGGGACACGAAAAAGACACGAAAACGGGGTCACCGGGGGTTACGAGGGGTAACCAGCGGTAACGGCATCGTCCCAGGTCAGGAGCCCTTTTTTGGGTCTACGCGAATTGAGGTTGGAGATAGGTGGCTCCCTCACCTCGCGGCAGCGAGCGTAGCGCCACTAACTCGCCGGTTTCGGGATCGACGACCTCACCGAAGCTCCAAAGGATCTGAGACCTGAAGCCGGTCCACGTGGCATAGCCGTGGGCCTGGCGCTTCTGGTTCTTGATGAGGTGATTGAGGGCCTCGGCGAAGCCGTTGGAGGCACCTCCGGTGCGGGCGTAGTTGATGATCTCGCCCCGCCAGCTGCGAAGCGAGTTGGCCAGGGTCTTGAACGGCGCCAGCTTGGAGGCCCGGCACCAGGTGTCGAAGATCTCGAGGCAGGCGCTGAAGGCCACCACATTGCCGCTCTTGCCCACCGCCATGGCGGCGCGGAACGCTTCTTTGAGCTCATAGGCCAACGCCAGGGGAGGATCGAGGCCGCACACCTGCGCCACCGCCGCCCGCTGCTTGGCCCCTCGCTCGGAGCTATCCGCGTCGAGCTCGTCACGAGCCCGGGCCAGGGCGTGACGAGTGGTCTTGGCCAGCCCGGCTCGTCCCGAGCGACCCTTGGCGATGCGGTAGGTGGCTGAGCGGCGCACGGCGGTCAGGGCCTGGAGGGCCTGGCGGTGGAGGTGGAAGGCGTCGGTCACGATCAGGGCGTGAGGGAAGGCCAGGCGCACCATGTAGCGATAGGCGTTGTGACAGTCCATGGACACGACGCGCACCTGAGCGCGCTCGGCTCTTGAGTACAGCCCGGCGAAGGCCCAGATGGCGGCGCCGTCGCGGCCCGGAGCGATGTCGATGACCACGCCTCGGGTGGGATCGGACAACACGGTGGCGTACACGAAGGGCTTGCGAACCGCGCACTCGTCGATGGCCAGATGCTGGCCGAGGCGCCCGGCGGGGCGGGCCGAGGCCCGGCGACGGGCCTGGCCGACCGGGTGGGTCAATTATTTTTAGGGCACGCCAAGGTCGCGGGCCACCGCCGCGCTGGCCCGGCCTCGTGCCAGATCGGCGAAGAAGCTCAGTGCTCGCTCCGACGCCCCACCGCGTCCAATGCCCTCGAAGCGTTCGTCGAAGCTTCGCTGCTCGCAGTCCTCGTTGGTGCACATGAAGCGCCGTACACAGATGGACAGGGTGATCACCAGCGTGCGCACGACATCGATCACGTCGCGCCACCCCGTGCCGTTGGTGTCGACCGAGGGGTGGGCACAGGCGGGGCACAAGGCGGCGGCGTGGCGCCCCGCCACATGCACCTTGACCCGCTGGCCCGGGCGGTCATGGGTGCGGAAGGTGTTCATGTCGCGCCGTCCCAGACGCAGGTTGATACCGTCAGCCACGGTCCTGGCCCCTTTGCTCGAGTGGTGGAACACCCGAAGCTTGGGAGCCAGGACCCCTTCAGTGGTGGACCGTCAAAGCCCTACTGGCGATGGTTTTCAACCCTGATTCCCGGAGACCCCCTTTTTCGGTCCTCAGCCACTCCGACAGCGAGGCCGGTACGCGGGTTCGATTCCCGCCACCGCCACCTTTCGGGCAACGGACCGCTGCGGCGGATGGCCGGCCCAACGCCTGCTGAGACCCTCGAGGCCAGTCAGCGCCGGCGCTGCAGCTCCGAGAGGGGACGGACCTGGGC
>JALYGF010000006.1 GCA_030777325.1 Actinomycetota bacterium
CCCCCTGATAGCCGTGCCCCTGATAGCCGTCCCCCACCTCCCGTTCTGCGGCCGGGGCATCGTCCGGCGGTCCCGGTTTCCACGAGGCGAAGGCTTCGTCGAGTCGGGCCTCGTTCGCCCACTCGGGCCCGGCCGGAGTGGACGGCTCGGCCGACATGGGGCCCGGGGGGGAATCGGTCTCGTCGGTCTCGTACAGGTCACCGAGCAGCTTGGAGAGGTCCATGGGTACAGATCGGTCACTGACTCTCGGGCCTTGAGCGTCCCGTAGCATTCGCACCGGTGCGGACGGACCCCGAAGGCCGGGAGCTCAGGAGTCCGCCGCCACCCAAGCCCAAGCGCCCGGCATCGCCGTTCTCCCGCCTGGTCGTGGCCCACGGCCTGGCGGTGGCCGGCGACGCCCTGGTGACCACGGCGCTGGCCGGATCGCTCTTCTTCGACATCTCGCCCACGGCCGCACGTGGACGGGTGGCCCTCTCCCTCGTGCTCACCATCGCCCCCTTCGCTCTGGTGGCTCCCTTCCTCGGACCGGCCATCGACCGGGTGCGCGGCGGGCGGCGCCTGATGGTCTTCCTCGCTGCCACCGGACGGGCCGTCGCTGCATGGCTCATGGCCGGCGTCTTGGACGGTCTCCTGCTCTTCCCGGTGACGTTCGCCCTGCTCGTGCTCTCGAAGTCCCACTCCGTGGCCAAGAGCTCGCTCGTCCCCACGGTGGTGAGGTCGGACGAAGAGCTCGTGCAGGCCAACTCCAAGCTCGCCCTGATGAGCGCCGTCGTCGGGCTGGTGGCGGCAGGACCGGCCGTGGCAGTGCTCGAGCTCGCCGGGGCCGAATGGGTGGTTCGCCTGGCCGCGTTGCTCTTCGTGGCCGCGGCCGTCGCCTCGTTGCGCATCAAGCAGGTCCGCCTCGACGATCCCGCGGCGCGCCCCCTTGCCCGCCAGGAGCTGCAGGATGCCGGCATCCGCTTAGCGGCCACCGCCATGGGGGTGCTGCGGGGCTCGGTGGGGTTCCTCACGTTCCTCATTGCCTTCACCCTCCGCCGTGAGGGCGCTCCGGCGTGGAGGTTCGGCGCCGCGCTGGCGGCCAGCATGGGGGCGACAGTGCTGGGGGCGGCACTGGCTCCCCGGCTGCGGCGGCGGGTAAGAGAGGAGCATCTGCTGGCCGGATCGATGGCTCTGGTGGTGGTCAGCGGGGCCGGCGCCTGGCAGCTCGGCGGCTTCGTCGGCGACCTGCTGTTGGCGGCCGCCATCGGTGGCGCCGCCAGCGCCGGCAAGCTGGCGTTCGACTCGCTGGTCCAGCGCGACGCCCCCGACGCCACCCAGGGCCGCTCCTTTGCCCGCTACGAGGCGCTCTTCCAGCTGGCGTGGGTCGTCGGCGCGCTGTTGCCGGTGGTGACGGCCGTCCCCCGCCGGCTCGGGTACGCGTTGCTGATCGCCGCCGCCGCCGGGTCGCTGGTGGCCTACCTCCTCGGCCTACGGCGCGCCGGCCGGGCGTCCGAGGAGCCGGTGGAGGCGACGTGACCCGTGTGGTGGTGCTGTCCGACACCCATATGCGCGCCGGAGGCCGGCGCCGACTGCCCGACGGTGCCTACCGGGCCCTCGACGACGCCGAGGTGATCCTCCACGCCGGTGACATCGTGACCGCCGACGTCCTTCACGAGCTGTCGGGCTTCGCTCCCACCTATGCCGTGCTGGGCAACAACGACCGCGACCCGGAGCTCGGCCATCTGCCCGAGGAGCGCCTGGAGGTGATCGGGGGGGTGCGGTTGGCGATGTTGCACGACAGCGGTCCCCGGCCGGGCCGGGAGGCTCGTATGCGCCGGCGCTTCCCCGATGCCGACGTAGTCGTCTTCGGTCACAGCCACATCCCCTGGAACAAGCCTGGGGTCGACGGCCAGCTGCTCTTCAACCCCGGCTCACCGACCGAGCGCCGGGCCCAGCCCCATCGCACCGTCGGCGTCCTCGACCTGGAGGGCGGCCGGGTGACGCAACACCGGATCGTGGTGGTCTGAGCCTCAGTCGGGTATGTCGATGCGCTCCAGCCAGAGGCCCGGAGCGTCGACTTCGGCGGGGGTGGGAAGCTCTCGCTCCGAGTGCCAGAGGCGGGCCAGCCCCTCGTCTCCCGCCCGCTCCAGTACCCCGCGCACGAAGGCCGTTCCCCGCTCGAACTGCGCCGGGCCAAGCTCGAGGCCGAAGAGCTGTTCCACCAGCCGCCCACCTTCATCGGGGTCGGCCCGTCGGCGGCGCATGGCCTCCAGGAGCGCGGGCGCGGACCCCACCATGTGGCCTCCGGCGGTGCTCAACACGTGGTCGGCATAGCCCTCGATGGCGACCACCAGGGCCTCGATGCGGCTCAGCAGCTGGCGCTGAGCGGGCGTCTGCATGACGCCGAGCAGCTCACCGGGATTGCCGAGGACCTCGTTGAAGGTGGCCGGGTTGGTGGGGTCGATGCCGCTGAGCCTCTCCTCGAGGGCATTGGGGTCGGGCTCGAAGCCGGTCACGTACTGGCGGAGCAGCTCGGTGAGGCGCTTGCTCACGTGTGGTCGGCCGAGCACGGCGTGATGGGTGATCTGGTGCAGGCACACCCACATGCGCACCTCGTCGGGGTCCAGGCTCCAGTCGGTCGCGAACGCGTTGACGCCGGCGGGGACCACCAGGACGTGGTCGGAGGCAGGCCGGGGGATGGGCAGGTCGTACTGGCCCATGGCGCGGCGGGCCTGGTAGCCCACCAGCGACCCCGCCTGCAGCCCGAGGAGGACGGGACCGATCATGTCCGTCACGCCACCGAGTAGCTGAGCCGTGGGGTCGTCCTCGGCGGGGTCGTCCGATGCGTCCTCATCGTGTTGGGCCATGCGGCCGAAGCTCACCGCCAGGCCCTCGAACAGGGGGCGGTAGGCGTCGAGCGTGCGCCCGGCGTAGTCACCCCGCCCAACGGGGTGGATCTCGAGCACCCCGCCCGCCACCGAGGTGGAGAGCCCCGTCACCGCGCTCACCTGGAGATCGGCGGCCCGAGCCAGCTCCTCGTAGCGCATCCGCTCGATGGGTTCGATGTTCGGCTCGGCCGCCCCCTCCATTGCCATTCCCTGGGCGATCTGGCGGGCCACCTGCAGGTTCACCGGGCCCTGACTGGAGAACAGCTTCGCCAGCTCGCCGAAGATCCCTTCGAAGGGGTTGCCCGGCGTGCTCACCGCGCCCATCGTAGGGGAGGGAGCGGAGACGCTGATCCGCGGCAGGACCAAGCCGGCGAGGTGCCATTCCGCCGCCGTCAGCGATGCCCGTAGCATTGTCGGCGTGACAGCTCCACTTCCCCCCTTGGCGTTGCCCGGAAACGGTCGATGAGCAACCTCCTCTACCTGGTGATCGCCCTGGGCGGCAGCGTGGTCGGATCGCTCGTCTTGTGGGCGCGCCACCGCAAGCCCACGTCCATGGAGTCAGGCATCGACGAGTTCCACAGGGGCCTGCGGGCCCTGGCGCCGGGTGGCGAGCCGGCGCCAGCCCCCACGTGGCGCCGGCGCCGTCGGGTGAATTAGGTGGATCGGTAGACGGTGGGCAAGGACCTGGCCATCGACCTGGGTACGGCCAACACCCTCGTCTACGCCCGTCACAAGGGCATCGTCCTCAACGAGCCCACGGTCATCGCGCTGAACGAGAAGACCCACGACGTGCTGGCCATGGGCCACGAGGCGTGGCAGATGATCGGCAGGACGCCCGGCTACATCGTCGCCGTCAGACCGCTTCGCAAGGGCGCCATCACCGACTTCGAGGTCACACAGCGGATGATCCGGCTCCTGCTCAAGCGCGCCGGGGTCAGCAGGATGAACAGGCCCCGTGTGCTGATCTGCGTGCCGTCGGCCATCACGGAGGTTGAGCGCAGGGCCGTGGAAGAGGCTGCCCGGCGGGCAGGTGCAGCCGAGACTTATCTCATCGGTCAGCCCATGGCCGCCGCCCTCGGGGCCGGGCTGCCCATTCACGAACCGCTGGGCAACATGGTGGTGGACGTTGGTGGCGGTACGAGCGAGACGGCGGTCATCTCCCTCGGCGGGGTCGTCGCGCTCCGCGCCATCCGGGTGGGCAGCTTCGACATCGACGCCGCCCTGCAAGTGTGGGTGCGCCGTGAGTACGGCATCGCCATCGGCGAGCGCACGGCCGAGGAGATCAAGGTGGCCATCGGTACCGCCTACCCCGTGGAGAACGCCGCCAAGGCCGAGGTCCGCGGCCGGGACCTCATGACCGGCCTGCCCAAGAACGTCATCCTCTCTCCTGAGGAAGTTCGCACCGCCATCGACGAGCAGGTCACCGCCATCGTCGACTCGGTGGTGCAGTGCCTGGGCCAGGCTCCTCCCGAGCTGGCTCAGGACCTCATAATGCAGGGCATACACCTGGTCGGCGGCGGAGGCATGCTCCGAGGCCTCGACCAGCGACTGGCGCAGGAGACGGCCGTCCCTGTGCAGTTGGTCAATGCCCCCCTCGAGTGCGTGGTGCTCGGCGCGGGCAAGTGCCTCGAGGCGTTCGACTCCCTGATGGACCTCTTCATGGGCCCTGAGCCCCTCTGAGGCACGTCTGTGAGGCACGCGCCGTGACCCAGGCGTTGGGCGGCGCTCGGCCTGTGCTGGCTGCGGCGGGTACCGCTCTGCTTGATGAGCGACGCCAGCTCGTTCCGGGCGAGCTAGAGGCGCTGTCGCGGCTGGACCCTGAGTCGGTGCCAGCGCTGGCCTCGCTGGCCCACGAGGTGCGCCTCTCCTGGTGCGGGCCGGAGGTCGAGGTCGAGGGCATCCTCTCGGCCAAGACGGGAGGGTGCCCGGAGGACTGCGGCTTCTGCAGCCAGTCGGCCCGTTTCGACTCGCCGGTCAAGGCCACTGCGTTCCTCGACACTGCTGACGTGGTGGCTGCGGCGCGCCAGACGGCAGGCAGCGGCGCGACCGAGTTCTGCCTCGTCCTGGCGATCCGAGGGCCCGACGAGCGGATCATGCAGCGCCTAGAGGAGCTGGTCCCGTTGGTGCACAAGGAGACCGGCCTCCAAGTGGCGGTCAGCGCGGGGATCCTCGATGCGGGTCAGGCCGAGCGGCTGGCGGCGGCAGGCACGCACCGCTACAACCACAACCTGGAGACGGCGCGCTCGTTCTTTCCTCGAGTGGTGACCACCCATACCTGGGAGGAGCGCTTCCAGACCTGCCGGCTGGTTCAGGGAGCCGGCATGGAGCTGTGCTGCGGTGTCCTCCTCGGCATGGGGGAGAACACCGCCGACCGCCTCGAGCTGTTGGGCCAGCTAAGGGAGGTCGCCCCCGCCGAGGTGCCGGTCAACTTCTTGAACCCCCGTCCGGGGACGCCACTCGGCCAGCGCCCGCTGCTCGAGCCCCTCGAGGCCATCCACTGGATAGCGCTGTTCCGCCTGGCCCTCCCCAGCGTCCTGCTCCGTTACGCCGGCGGCCGTGAGGTGACGCTGCGCGAGCTGCAGGCCATGGGCCTGAAGGCAGGGATCAACGCCCTCATCGTGGGTAACTACCTGACCACGCTGGGCCGCGCCCCGGAGCAAGACCTTCGGATGCTGGCCGACCTGCGCATGCCCGTTGCCGCCTTGTCACGGGTCCTTTGAAGGCTCACTGCTCGGGCTGCGGCCGATCGGCGATCGACTGCGCTGGGTGTACGCCCCCGCTCGACCCGCCGCGACACTGCGAGAAATGTGGGCGCCGTATGGCGGTAAAGGTCACGCCCAGGGGCTTCGTGGCCCGCTGCGGCGAGCACGGACGGCACTGGCGCAGGACTTGACTACGAAAGCCGCCTGGCCAGAGCGTCGACGCCGGTCACCACGTCGAGCCCGCTCCGCTCCCGCAGCCACTGGGCGTTCCTGGCATGGAGAGGGTTCTCCTCACGGTACCGGTTGAGGAACACGACCGGGTCGTGGAGGACCGAAGCGGCCAGCAGCACGGCGTTGATGGTGCCCAGCTCAGTGGGAGCCACCAGCACAACGGCGTCCGGCCCGAGCGCCTCGGCCAGAGCGACCGTGTCGCCCGTGGAAGCGATTGGGGACCGGGGCCCTCCCACCCCCTCGACCAACCCGTAGCGGACGCCGCTCGGCCAGACCAGCTCGCCGACCAGATCTTCCACGCTGAAGGCAGGCCGGTCCAGCAGCTCGGCGGCTATGGGCGGGGCCATGGGCACCTCGTACCAGCGATGGCCGGGACACACCGATTCGGGTAGCTCGCCGGTTGCTCCGCCCAGCACTTCGGCGTCGGAGGCCTCGGCGCCGGGGTCGTGGGACTGCACCGGCTTGCGAGCCGCCACCGTGTGGCCGCCGGCACGCCATGCAGCCAGCAGGCGTGCTCCCACCCACGTCTTGCCCGTGCCGGTTCCAGTGCCGGTCACGAGCACCAGCTGCTCAGGTCTGGGCAGGTTCTGCTCCACCCGGGAGGTCGTCCCGCCCCAGAGCGGCGAGGACAGCGAGGGCGGAGACGATCCGCTCGACCTCTGCCCTCTGGTGTTCCGCCGAGAGCGTGATCCGCAGCCGGGAGCCATGGGCCGGAACCGTCGGCGGTCGGATGGCGGGGACCAACAGACCCTGGTCGAGCAGGCGGCGGGAGGCGTCCATGGCGCGGCCCTCCTCTCCCAACACCACGGTGACGATCGGTGAGGGGTGGCCGGGGGCCAGCAGCTCCACATTGGCCCTCAACCGTGAGCGAAGCTCCTCCCCCTCGGCAGAGCGGGCCACCCTCACGGCGGCCAGGGCGGCGGCCGTGTCGGCCGGTGTGGACGCCGTGGTGTAGATGTACGGACGAGCCAGGTTGACCAGGAGGTCCACCAGCCCCGCCGGACCGGCCACGTAGCCACCGAGGGACCCCAGCGTCTTCGAGAGGGTGCCCACCCGGAGCACCTGGCAGTCCCCGAGGTCCGGCTCGGGACTCAACACGGCGTGAGCCTCATCGAGGACCAGGAGGGCGCCGTGGCGTTGGCAGGCCTCTGCCAGCTCGGCCACCGGGGCCGCGTCCCCGTCCATGGAGAACACCGCGTCGGTCACGACCATGGTCCGCCCCGGTTGGCGCAGGCTGCGCTCGACGTAGCCGACGTCGCCATGGGGATACACCGTGACGTCGGCTCTGGCCAGGCGGCAGCCGTCCACGATCGACGCGTGGTTGCGTTCGTCGGAGAGGATGCGGGTGCCGGCGATGCCCATCGCCGTGAGGACACCGAGGTTGGCGGCGAACCCGGTGGGGAACAGCGCCGCTCGCTCGGTTCCCTTCCACTCGGCGAGCTCCGCCTCGAGCTCGCTGTGCACCGGTCGGGAGCCGGTGACGAGGCGTGCCGATCCCGACCCCGCTCCCCAACGGTCGAGGGCGTCGTGAGCAGCGGCCACCACCGCGGGATGACTGCTCAGTCCGAGGTAGTCGTTGGAGGCGAAGGACACCACGGACCGAAACCCGTCGCCCTCCCGCACCCGACCGTGGGGGCCGGAGCCGTCGAAGTCCCGGACCTCACGCCAGCGGCCGTCGGCTCGAATGCGGGCACCTTCACGCTCGGCCCACTGAGACCAAGCAGTGGCTGTCGCCACCCTCACGAGGTCGTGACCTCGGCGATGGCCGCAGCCAATACCTCCACGATCCGCTCGACCTCCTCGGCAGTCACCGTCAGCGGAGGCACGAGCACCACCACGTCTCCCAGAGGGCGGAGCAGAACCCCCCGTCTCACGGCCTCGGCGCAGACGCGCCGCCCCCGGCGCAAGGACGGCTCCGGGGAGTCGAGGTCGATTCCCGCCATGAGGCCCTGCACCCGCACGCCGGTCACCGCGGGCAACGGAGCCACATGGCTCGACAACAGACGCCTCAGCTGTGTGCAACGAGCCCGGACGTTGGCCAGCACGTCCCGCTCGGCGAGGAGTTGCAGGTGGCGCAGCGCCACCGCCGCGGCCAAGGCATTGCCTCCGTAGCTGTGGCCGTGGTGGAGCGTGCGGGGGGACGGGTCGGGACCGAGGAAGGCGTCGAAGACGTGCCCGGCGACCACGGTGGCCGACAGGGGCAGGTAGCCGCCGGTGATGGCCTTGCCCAGGCACAGGAGGTCGGGGCGAAGGCCGCACTGCTCGGACGCGAAGAGAGTGCCGGTGCGTCCGAAGCCGGTGGCCACCTCGTCACAGACGAGCAGCACGTCGTTGCGGCGGCAGGCAGCAGCCAGCTCCGGGAAGCCCTCGGGACCGGCCATCCGCATGCCCGCCGCCCCTTGCACAAGGGGCTCGACCACCACGGCGGCCAGCTCGTGGGCGTGATCGGCCACCATCGCCGCCGCCACGTCGAGGCACGACGGGTCGTCGAAGCCCGGTGCCCGCAACACCGGGAAGCGAAGGGGGTCGAACACCTCGGTACCGAAGCCGCCTGCCCCGACGGACAGGGCTCCCACCGTGTCGCCGTGGTAGGCGCCGCCGAAGGCTAGGTAGGAGGTGCGTCCCACCACGCCCCGGTTGGCCCACAGCTGGAAGGCGATCCTGAGGGCCTGCTCCACGGCGGCGGCCCCGTCCGAGGCGAAGACCATGTGCGGGCGGTCCATGGGCACGACCGCGGCCAGGGCCTCGGCAAACTCGACGACGATGCGATTGCCGTTGCCCAGCATGGTGGAGTGGGAGACGAGCTCGAGCTGGCGGCGCAGCGCCTCGTCCAGCTCCGGCACCCTGTGCCCGAGGGTGTTGACCCAGAGCGAGGAGATGGCGTCGAGATAACGGTTGCCATCCACGTCGATCAGCTCGTGACCCTCGGCGCGTTCCACGATCACGGGGGCGTCGTCGAGGTAGGAGGACATCTGGGTGAAGCCGTGCCAGATCACGGCTGCGTCCCGTTTGGCCCATGAGTGGGTCGTGCCGCCCTGAGCAACCTCGGTCATCGGCGACTTCCTAGTGCGTCGGGCCGGGCGCGGCCAGGGCTCTGCTCCAGCAGGTCCTCGGCGGCCTGGCGGACCTGCCAGTCCCGATCGTCGAGAGCGCGCCGGAGGGCGACGTCGACCTCGGTGCCCTCGAACGGGGCCAGGGCGATGACGGCCCTCCGGCGGATCGCCGGCTTGTCGCCGGTGGCAGAGAGGATGGCGGGAAGGCCGGCGTCGTCGCCGATGGCGCCAAGGGCCGCCACCGCAGCTTCCCGGCACAGGGCGTCCTCGTGGTCAGTGGCGACGCCGGCCAGCGCGGCAACGGCCCGTGGCTCCGGTGCACCGCGCTCGCCGAGGGCCCATGAAGCGGCCTCCACGACGGATGGCTCGGCATCAGCGAGGAGGGCCACGACGTCGGCCCCAGAGTGGCTCACGGCGAGCTCGCACGCCCTGCGTCGGACCATGGCCTCGGGATCGGCGAGCATGGCCCCCACCTCTTCTTCGCGGGCCCGGCCCAAGCGTCCGAGGGCCCCGAGCGCGGTGGCCCGCACGCGAGGCGAGGGGTCGGCCAGGAACCGGCGGACCGCAGCCTCGTCGCCGGCGTGGCCGGCTACCGCCGCGTCCCGCCGGCGGCGGATCTCGGTGGGCGAGACCGGCCAAGCTCCGTCCTCCCTACTACCGGTGGGGGCGGTCACGCCGGCACGCGGCAGTACGTCACACTGGAGCAGTGCCCCGGCGCCGCCTCTTCCTCGTCCTCTTGATGGCCATGCTCGTCGTTGGTACCGGCGCCCTGTGGCGCGGGGGTCGGGGTGGGGGCATGGACGACCCGGCGTTGCAGCGTTCTCCGGTCGCGACCACCACCGTTGAACGGTCCCAAGGCGCCGCCCAAGCTCCACTCACCCGTCCGGTTGACGTGCCCGACGACCCCTACGCCCCGGAGCCGCTCGTCGAGATCGGCACCATGGAGATCCCGAAGATCAACCTCACACACCGCCTCTTCCACGGCATCAGCCTGCGCACCATCGACCGAGGACCGAGCCACTGGCCCGGTAGCGCCATGCCCGGGGAGGTGGGCAACGCCGTATTCGCCGGTCATCGGGTCACGCACACCAAGCCCTTCCGCGACATCGACCAGCTCGTTCCGGGAGACCAGGTCTTCTTCACCGTGAACGGGGCCCGGTCCAGCTACGTGGTCACCGGCCACCAGATCGTCACGCCGAAGGGCATGCACATCATCAATCCCACGCCCACACCTACGGCAACCCTCTTCGCCTGCCATCCTCCCGGCTCGGCCCGTTATCGCTACGTGGTCCATCTGTCCCTTTCGCCCAGCCCGGCATGAGGTGGCCGGCTACGACCCGAGCGCTCGTCGTAGGAGCAGACCGCTCACCAGGATGACGAACGTCACCAGCCCGGCGACGAGGGCACCGACCGCCACGGCCAGCAGCATCAGGTTCATTGCCGAGCGAGCGATTGGGCGGGCGGGGCGCAGAGGCGTCGCAGGTCGTAGGGCCCAGGGTTGTGTAACGCTCGGACCGGAGGAGCTCGGCGATGCGGACTCCCGCTCAGGCCGTTGGCTCGGCTGGCGCTCCTGCACCTCGGAGGGGGCGTCATGCGCCGCCGTCGCCGACAGGGTCACGGTGGTGCTCTGGCCGGCAGGGTCCTCGACCTTTGCGCTCAGCTCCACCGTGTCGGCGCTAGCGGCCTCCCCGGCGAGCACCGGCTCCGGGGCCCGCTCCGTCTGGACGGGCGGGGACGGGTTCGCCGGCTCGGGTGACCCCTGTATCGGCTCGGGCGGTTGGTGCGCGCCGGGCTCGGATGGGAGCGGTCGATTCCCGACCGGCTCGGACCGGAGCGCCTGTCTCGTGGCGGGCAACCTGCGTGATTCACTGAGGCCGGCGGCCCACAGCTGCCAGTCCTCTCGGGTCCACTGGAGGATCGGTTTGTTCTCCAGCTGGGCGCGCTCGTCCACCTTCGACCCGGCTGAGACCTCGGTGCTGTCGGAGGCGTGGTGCCGCTCGTCGGTCATCCGGCCGTGGCAGGCTCTCTGCGGCAAGGCAAGGCAGAGGTGAACACGATCGACTCGATGGTAGCGCCGGGCCCTCCCGGGCCCGAGGAAGCGTTGGTGCCTCCTCGGCGGCGCCGCCCAAGATGGCCGATCGTCCTGGTCCTGGGGCTGCTCTTCCTCGTGGCGGCCTCGTACGTCACCCTTCCCTATTACAGCGTGGCCCCGGGCTCGGCACAGCAGGTGAACGACCTGATCCGGGTACCCAAGGAGCGTTCCTTCCCTCCCCGGGGCAAGGTCTACCTGGCCACCGTCTCCCTGCAGAGAGCCACGCCCGTGGGTGCGCTGGTGGGTTGGCTCGACGGTGACACCGACGTGGTTCCCGAGGAGCGCATTCTCGGGGATGCTCCCCGAGGTGACTACTCGGAGCAGAACCGGCAGCTGATGTCGGAGTCCAAGCAGGTTGCCTCCGTGGTGGCCCTCAGGCAGCTGGGGTATCCGGTGGCCGAGCACGGCACCGGTGGCCTGATCGTGGGAGTACAGGAGGACACGCCGGCCGACGGCCGCCTCTCCCCTGACGAGGTAATCCTCGCCGTCGACGGGCGTCCCACCATGCTGGCATCGGAGGCGGTGGGCGCCATCCGGGCCCACAAGCCTGGAGACTCGGTGCGGCTGGAGGTCCGTAGCGCGGACGGGGTCGTCCGCACCGAGCAGCTGACGCTCGGCGTGAACCCCCGGCGTCCGGGTGGGTTCCTCGGCGTCACCATTCTCACCAAGGACCAGCGGTTCGACTATCCCTTCGAGATCACCATCGAGTCGGGCGACATCGGCGGCCCCTCCGCCGGCCTGGCGTACACGCTCGGCGTGCTGGACGCTCTCAGCCCCGGCGAGCTCACCGGTGGCAAGAAGGTGGCCACCACGGGGACCATGGAGATCGACGGCACCGTAGGCAACGTTGGCGGCGTGGCCCAGAAGACGGCCGCGGTCCGAGAGGCGGGTGCCGAGTACTTCCTTGTGCCGCCCGACGAGTACGAGGAGGCCCGGTCGCACGCCGGCAACGGCCTGAAGGTCATGAAGGCCGGGTCGTTGTCCGAGGCTCTCTCCGTTCTGTCCGGCGTCGGCGGAGACGTCAGCGAGCTGGCCAAGGGCCCTACCGGGTCCCGCGGCTGAACCGACGGTGCGCTGTCGCGGAGGGCAGGGAAGCACGATCGGGAGAATCCTTCTGGGGGCGCCTCCCGGGTCATAGTCTCGGGGTGTGTCCGCCGATCCCGTCTCGGCCGAGGAGATTGCCCACCGGCGATTCTCCTCCTCTTTCCGGGGCTTCGACCCCGGTGAGGTACGCGAGTACCTCGACAGGGTCGCCGCCGAGCTGCGCGCCGCGACCAAGCGGGAGCGCGAGCTTCAGCGACGGCTGGCCGATGCGGAGCACAGGGCTGCTCATCCGGTGATCGACGAGGACATCCTCACGCAGTCACTGGGCGAGGAGACCGCCCGGATCCTGGCCAGTGCCCACGACGTGGCCCGCGAGCTCAAGTCCAAGGCCGAGGAGAATGCCGCTCGCATCCTTCGTGAGGCTCACGCCGACGCCCAGCGCATCACCGGGAGCGCAGAGGTGGCGCTGGCCGAGCGAACCGAGGAGGCCGAGCAGGTCGCCGAAGAGATCCGCCGCGCCGCCAGGTCGGAGATGGAGTCGGCGGTGGCCAAGGCCAACCAGGACGCCAGGGCGGTGACTGCGGCTGCCGAGGCCGAGGCGAGCCGGATGGTGAAGGAGGCGGAGGCCACCAGTGCCCGGATGGTGAAGGAGCTGGCCCGACGCCGGCGGATCGCCCATGGCCAGGTCGAGCAGCTGCTGGCCGGCCGGGAGCGGCTGCTCGAGGCGTACCGCGTCGTGCACCGCACGCTCGAAGAGGTCGGCGAGGAGCTTCAGCGAGCCGAGCCCGAGGCCCGAGAGGCCAGCCAGGCGGTGGCGCGCAGAACCGGGATCGAGTTGGACGACCCGGAAGGTTCCGGTGGTGAGGACCTCGCTCCCGACTCCGACAGCCGCTTGTCGGTGTCGGTAGGGGCCCAGACCGCCGTATCCGCCGCGAGGTCACAGCCCGATGAGCCCGATCCTGGGCCCACCCCGCGCTCCGATCCCACGGTCGATGTCCCGGCGGAACCGCAGGTCGAGCCGGGCTCCTCGCCCGGACCCGTCTCCATCGACGCCCCGGCGGCGCACGTCATCGTCGAGACAGAGACCGAAACCGAGACAGAGACCGAAACCGAGACCGAGACCGAGCGGGACGGTGACGCCGGCGCCCAGGTGATGACCGCCGTCCACGCCGGCTCCCAACCGCTGTCCGCGCCGGAGTCCCAGCCTGCTGCGGAGCCGGAGCCCCAGGCCGCCGCCGAGCCGGAGCCCGACCCGGCTGTGCAGCCGGATCCGCCGCCCATCACCGGGCCTGAGTCCCTGGCCGATTCCCCGAGCGGCGTGGCCGAGCTCTTCGCCCGCATCAAGGCCGGCCGTCGGGCGGCGGTGGCCCAGGCCGAGGAGGTGCTCAACGGCCACTCGGAGCGCCGGCAGGCCTCCGTCGGGTCGTCTCCGGGGCGGAGCGGGGAGGACGTTGGTGAGGGCGAGTCGGCCGCCGCCGACCAATCCGCCAGCGAAGCCGGTGACGATCGCGGTAAGGATCGCGGTGAGGATGCGCCCGCCGACGGGGACGAGGCCGCCCTGGATCGCCGTGACGCCGTTCTGGAGAGCATCACCTCCCGATTGGCGCGGAAGCTGAAGCGTGCGCTGCAGGACGAGCAGAACGAGGTCCTCGACCGCCTTCGCTCGACCAAGGGCGCGCCGTCCGACGAGCTGCTTCCCTCCATCGCCGAACAGACGGAGCACTACCGGCGTACCAGCGTCGAACTGCTGGAGGACGCCGCCGTGGCGGGGGCCCGGTTCATGGTGCCGGAAGCCTCGCTGACGCCCGAGGTCTACGACCTGGCCGACGGCCTGGCCGAAGCCCTGGGTGCGCCGCTCCGCCGCCGGCTGCAAAGGTGTCTGGCCGGTGAGGACGGGGAGGACTCGGCGGCCACCGCGGAGCACATCAGCGCTGCCTACCGTGAGTGGAAGACCCAGCTGGTGGACCGCCTGGCAGGTGACGCCACCATCAGCGCCTTCTCGAGAGGCGTGGCCCAGGCGGCGACGGGAACCGTCCTGCGCTGGGTCGTGGACGACGACGGTGGTCCGTGCCCGGACTGCTACGACAACGCCTTGGCCGGCGCCACCCCCAGCGGTGAGAGCTATCCAACTGGACAGGTGCACCCCCCGGCCCACGCGGGTTGCCGCTGCCTGCTCGTTCCGGCCAACACGTAGCATCGCCTCATGCGAGTACCCGCCGACGTCCGTCGGCGCCGCCGCCCGCGCAACCGCGCCGGCCTCATTGCCATCGGCACCATCCTCTTCTTCGTCCTCACCTCAGTGCGAGGGATCGCCGGCTTCTACACCGACTACCTCTGGTTCGGAGAGCTGGGCCTCACGAGCGTCTGGCGAGGGTTGATCGGCGCCAAGGTCTTCCTGGCCCTGACCTTCAGTGCCCTCTTCTTCGTCGTCCTGCTGGTGAACCTCGTGATCGCCGATCGGCTGGCGCCGCGGTTCCGACCGGTGAGCGCGGAGGATCAGGTGGTACAGCGCTATCGCCAGATGGTCGGCGGCCACGCCGCGAAGCTGCGGGTGGCAGTCGCCCTGATGTTCGCCCTCCTGGCCGGTGGCGGGGTCTCGGCCCAGTGGAACAACTGGATCCTCTTCCGCAACGGCGTGAGCTTCGGCGTGAAGGATCCCCAGTTCGGCAAGGACGTCGGGTTCTTCGTCTTCAAGCTGCCCTTCCTAGCCTTCGTGGTGGACTGGGCCTTCGTCGCCCTGGTGGTGGTGGCGGTGGTCACTGCGTCCGCCCACTACCTGAACGGCGGCATCCGGCTGCAGACCCCAGGTCAGCGGGTCACGGCGCAGGTCAAGGCCCACCTCTCGGTCCTGCTCGGGATGCTCGCCCTGATCCAGGCGGGCAAGTACTTCCTCCGTCGCTACGAGCTCAACTTCTCCACCCGAGGCGTGGTGGACGGCGCCACCTACACCGACGTCAACGCCCAGCTGCGTGCCTTCGAGCTGCTCATCCTCATCTCCCTGGTGGCCTTCGTGCTGTTCCTCCTCAACATCCGCCGCCGGGGATGGGTGCTCCCAGCCATCGGTGTGGGCCTGTGGGCCTTCGTGGCCCTGATAGTGGGCACCATCATCCCGGCGCTGATGCAGAACTTCGTGGTGAACCCGGCCGAGATCCGCAAGGAGCGCCCCTTCATCGAACGCAACATCAAGGCCACCAGGGCCGCGTACGGGCTCGATGCCGTGGAGGAGAAGCCGTTCGTCTACGACGAGAAGCTCACCGCCGCCGGGCTGAGCCAGAACAGCGAGACAGTTCGCAACGTTCGCCTGTGGGACCCGAAGTTCGTGGGCCAGACCTTCCAGAAGCTCCAGGAGATCCGGGGTTACTACCAGTTCAACGAGCCCGACATCGACCGCTATCGGATCAACGACAAGGTGACCCAGACCATCGTCTCGGCCAGGGAGCTGAACCCGGGGAACCTCCCGGGATCCGAGTCGTGGGTGAACCGCCACCTCTCCTACACCCATGGGTTCGGAGCCGTGGTGGCGCCGGCCAACGCCGTGACCCCGGACGGCAAGCCCGACTTCGTCCTCAGCAACGTGCCCCCAGTGGGCAGTCCGGAGCTCAAGCAGCCGCGCCTCTACTACGGCGAGCGCATCGGCGGCTACGCCATCGTCAACAGCGGCCAGCGCGAGATCGACTTCCAGCGAACCGACAACGGGGAGACCGAGTTCAGCACCTACGACGGTGCCGGAGGGGTCCGCCTCGACTCGCTGTTGCGCCGAGGTGCCCTGGCGCTCCGCTTCGCCGACGTGAACTTTCTCCTCTCCAACCTGGTCACTCCGCAGTCTCGGGCCATCTACATCCGCGACATCAACGAACGGGTCCGCACCGCTGCGCCCTTCCTTCGCTATGACGCCGACCCCTACCCGGTAATCGTGGGTGGCCGTGTCCTCTGGGTTCAGGATGCCTACACCGCCAGCAGCTCCTACCCCTACTCCCAGCGGGCCAACGTGGAGCGCGTACCGGAGGGCAGTGATCTACGGGCGGGGTTCAACTACGCCCGCAACTCGGTGAAGGTGGTCATCGACGCCTACGACGGCACCACCAAGTTCTACCTGGTCGACGACAAGGACCCCGTGGCCCGGGCGTATGCCAGGGCCTTTCCCGAGCTGTTCTCTCCGAACTCGGAGGTGAGCCCCGACCTTCGTGCGCATTTTCGCTACCCGGAGGACCTGTTCCGGGTTCAGACCAACATGTTCGGCCGATACCACATCACCGGTCCGGACGACTTCTACAACGCCGGGGACGCTTGGAACATCTCCCAGGACCCAGGTTCGGGGTCGCCCACGGCCGTGACCCAGCAGAGCCCCGGTGGCGCCAGGCAGGAGAAGATGGACCCGACGTACCTTCTTCTCCGGCTCCCGGGTGACGCCGACGAGAGCTTCCTGATCCTGCAACCCTTCGTCCCAGCCTCCGCCGCGGCCCAGAGGCAGCAGAATCTCACCGCGTTCATGACGGCCAAGAGCGACCCGGAGGACTACGGCAAGCTGCAGGCGTTCGTGATGCCTCGAGGCGTGCAGATCGACGGCCCCGCCATCGTCGATGCTCGAACGTCGGCCGACGCCGAGATCTCCCGAGAGATCACCCTGCTCAATCAGCAGGGCTCCGAGGTCCTGCTGGGCAACGTGTTGGTTATACCGGTCGAGAACTCACTTCTCTACATCCGGCCGCTGTACGTGCAGTCCAAGCGAAACCCGCTGCCGGAGTTCAAGAAGGCGATCGTGGTGTTCGGCGAGAAGGCCGTAATGCGGGACTCGCTCCAGGACGCCTTGGCCGCCGTGTTCGGGGACGCTCCGGCAACCCTCGAGCAGTCCGCGCCGGGTCAGACGCCGGCCGCGCCCGGCGCCCCCGCCGCTCCCGGACGGCCGGCGGGGGGCCCGCCGGCAGACATCGCCCAGCTCCTCAGCGAGGCTCAGGCGGCATACGACGCCGCCCAGGTCGCCCTTCGCAGCGGCAACCTGGCCGAGTACCAGCGCCAGATAACCGTGGTGGGTGACATCCTCGGCCGGGTGCGCCAGACCCAGGGTGCCGGCGGTGGCGGCGGACCACCCCCGCCCCGGTAGTAGGACAGCCTGATAGGCTGATCGCTCCGCCGCGGGGTGGAGCAGTCTGGTAGCTCGTCGGGCTCATAACCCGAAGGTCGTGGGTTCAAATCCCACCCCCGCCACTGAGAAAGTCCTGGTCAGAAGGGGTGTCGCTTAGGCGGCACCCCTTCGTCGTCCCCGGCTTGCAACCATTTTGCAACCATTTGCAACCCGGCGGCGCGGCGTATCGTGGAGATCGGAGCTAGAGGAGGTGCCGTGTCGACCCAGCCAGCCGACGAGTCTCAGGAGCGGCGGCTGGTGACGCGCGAAGAAGTCCTCGCCCGGGCCAAGCCCTTGCCCCGCGCGAAGAGAGGCTCATAGAAGACTTGACCGAAGAAGAGTCCGAGGCCTTCTGGCAGGCGATCAAAGAGGCGTGACGGGCGGCGCCCCGTCAGTTGAGGTCGTTGTTGACACGACCGTCTTCGGCGCCGAGCTGACTCCGTCCACCAAGCATTTGGCCGAGCGCTATCGCCACGTGCTGTCCGGCAAACTGGTGATCATCTCCTTCCAGACAGCCGCGGAGATCCGGTACGGCGCCCTGCGTGGCGGGTGGGGGCGGCGGCGCTTGGAACGGGTCGATGGGTTATTGCGGGAAGCGACCACCGTGTTCCCGAATGAGGAGCTGGTGAACGAATGCGTCCGGCTTCGTCATCAGTGCGCGCAGACCGGCCATGCTCTCCGGGCTGCCGCGACCTGACTCCGATTACTCCGAAGAGGCGACACCGGGCGTCGGAGCGGCGGCCGCACCCCATCACGCCGGCCGGAAGGGAGGCTTTCGCCCGGTTGATCGCCCGCGACCCGGGCCCTCCCGTCATCGGCACGCTCGCGGCTGCTCACCGTTTGCTTCGCCGAGCGCCTCCCCCTCGGCCGCCTGGCCGCAACGCCGGGTCCGAGCGGGCCGGTCACCTCGAAGCACTGGAGGAGTTCCAGGCGCTCCACGAGGACCACCAGGGCAAGGCGCCGACCATGGCAGAAGTCATTCGCTTCGGCATCGGCTACCAAGAGCTGGTCCTCGACTGGCTCGAGGGGCCTGCCTCTCCAAGCGGGAGATCATCTGGTCACGGGCGACATCCTGGGCCTCGAGGTAGGCCTCCTCGTCGATGGCCGCTGCAGCGCCTTCCTCGGATGCCGTCCCAGCTGCGCCACGACGTGGAGCCCCGGGGCGGAGCTGCGCGAAGCCGAAGGTCTGGCGGGCCAGCTGGCGCAGGCTGGGAGTGGCCAGCTCTACAGCTCCGGAACGGTGGGCTCGTCGCCCGGCAGGTGGTCCTCAAAGCCGTCGCCCTCCTCCCTGCCCTGCTTCGAGCCGCGGATGAAGGCCTGCTCTGGATCGGCGCCGTGGCCGAGGATGATGTCGAGGAGGTCGTCGTTGGGCCGACCGATGATGTGGGCGCTCATGGGCAGGGTTCCTTCCCCAGGCCGGCGCTTCCTAGACGCCCACGGCGGCGAGGACGGCGTCGAGATCTCATGGAGCACTTCTTACCTAGCGACGAGGACAAGGACGCCGATCTCGCCAAGATGTCGCCGACCTGAAGAGGATCGTGGGTCTGGAGTGACCTGTCGACCAGGATCCAATCCGGAATGTCCCGTAGGGATGACCTGTCTACCGCGGCGGCAGCCGTTGGGGGGGCCGGGCCGCCGAGATAACGGAACGTGCTGCGCGCCCCATAATCGTCGGGCCGGGAGCCGCGAACCCGCCCGCTACCGCCGGCTGGAAGAGCATGGCGTTCGTGCGATCGGCAGGACGGTCATGCCGTGAGGAGCCAACGCGCTATCTCAACATGTTTGGGCAGAGCGGTACTGCCTTGGATGGACCACGCCACGTCTGAGCGAAGCACCAGTCGCGGGCCCGAGCCCGATCCACACCGACGGCCTTGGCGAGATGGTCGAGGCGGTGGAGGACCGCCTGTCGGCTGTGGCCGAGCTCGTGGGAGCGAACGATCGGGGCCAGAGCGAACTCCATCTCGCCGTGGAGGGGCTTGGGATCGATTGCCAGCCACGGTTCTCGCTCGGCTCGCAGCACGTTGTGCGCATGCAGGTCCTGGTGGACCAACACCTGATCGCCCTGGGTACTGGGGAGCGCGACAAGCAAGTCGAGTGCACGCTCGACCAGGAACCGTTCGAAGGGCCGCCCAGCCTCTTCCCAGCGGGACGGGAGGTTCTCGGCCCACTGCAGTGCCTCCTCGGCAAGGGCGGTGAACGGCTCGGTCATCGGGATAGCGAGTCGCCGGACCAGGCCGGCGAGCACCGGGAGAGCAGTTTGGGGGCCGGCGTCGGCGAGGTGGGTTCCGGGGACGCAGCGCTCGAGGAGCAGCGCGCCAAGATCCGGAGCGTCGTCGATCAGTCGAACCGCACCATTCCCGTCCCAAG
>JALYGF010000007.1 GCA_030777325.1 Actinomycetota bacterium
GCGTGGATGACGTGTGGGACCGCTACGCCACGGCCTTGGAGGAGCTGGCCGCCTCCGGGGTCTGTGACGTCGTGGCTCATCCGGACCTGGCCAAGGTCACCGGCCGGCGACCTGCCGTGGCCGACGAGTACCACGACCGCATCGCCGAGGCCATCGCCGGGAACGCACTGGCCGCCGAGGTCTCTTCAGCCGGGTGGCGCAAGCCCGTGGGCGAGGCCTATCCCGCGCCGGCCCTGCTCGAACGCCTGGCCGCCGTCGGCGTACCGCTGACCACGGCCTCCGACGCCCATCACCTCGCCGACGTGGGGGCCGGCGTGTGTGAGCTGCGCCCTCTCTTGGTCGCTGCCGGTTACCGCCGCCTGACCGGCTACCGGGCCCGCCGACCCGTCCCCGTGGCGGTCTAGTGCATCGCTCCGGGTTGCACCGATGAGCCTCGCCCAGGAACCCGCCCTCGGTCCCGACGAGGGCCAGGCCCATCTTCAGCGGCTCACGGCGTCATGGAACATCCTGGCCGACCTGTGCTTCGCCGACCTACTCCTCTTGGTCCCTGCTCCAGGCCCAAGACCTCGCGACGGTGTGGACCGATTCGTGGTCTACGGCCAGATGCGCCCGACCACCATCCAGACCATTCACAACGAGGACTTGGTGGGCCGGGTCATCGATCAGGAGGAGCTTCCACTGGTGGCGCGGGCCTGGCGCCTCGGCCAGATCGTGGAGGGGGAGACCAGCATCGCCGGACCGGGGGAGCAGCGTCGAGTGCAGTGCATCCCCGTGCGGTGGAACAACGAGCTCTTGGCGGTGCTCACCCGCGAGGCGCCGCTGGCCGTTGGTGGGCGGCGCCACGGCCAGCTCGAGAGGATCTATGTGGAGATCTTCGACCGTCTGGCCCGCATGATCTCCGCCGGCGAGTTCCCGTTCGCCACCGAGGATGCGCCTACCGCCGAATCGCCCCGCGTGGGCGACGGCGTGGTGATCCTCGACGCCACCGGCCGGGTGGAGTACGCCTCCCCGAATGCCGTCAACGCCCTCCACCGCATGGGCATCTACACGAGCCTTTACGGCGCACGCCTCGACGAGATCGGCGTAGAGGAGACGGCAATCCAGAAGAGCTTCCACGAGGGTGTGCCCGTCACCGAGGAGATCGAACGCCATCCAGCGGTGATCGTGCTGCTGCGGTGCATTCCACTGCTCGAGGCCGGTGAGGTCACTGGAGCGCTGGTGCTGTCCCGGGACATCACCGACCTGCGGCGCAGGGACCGTCTGCTCCTCTCCAAGGACGCCACCATCCGGGAAGTCCACCACCGGGTCAAGAACAACCTGCAGACCATCTCGTCACTCCTGCGCCTCCAGGGCAGGCGGCTCCCGCCAGGCGAGGGGAGGGTGGCTCTGTGGGAGGCGGAGCGGCGCATCCGCTCCATCGCCCTGGTGCACGAGATTCTCTCCCGCGACCCGGCGGAGCAGGCGGCGTTCAACGACATCGTGGAGCCGCTCGTGCGCATGGCCAAGGAAGGGGTGTTGTCACCCGACCACCCGGTGAGATTCTCGGTGGAGGGCGATGCCGGAGAGGTGCCAGCCGAACTGGCCACCCCGCTGGCGGTGGTGATAACAGAGTTGCTGCAGAACGCGGTGGAGCACGCCTTTCCCGAGACCATGCCGGCCTCCCACGAGCGCCGGGTGCGCATCGTGCTGCGCAACGACGGGATCGTGGTGGCCGTCAAGGTCCACGACAACGGCCGCGGGCTGCCGCTGGGATTCAGCATCGAGACCAGCGAGGGATTGGGCTTGTCCATCGTCCGCGACCTGGTGATGGGCCAGCTCGGGGGCACCATCGAAATGCACCACGACGGTGGTACTCGAGTCGAGCTGCGGGTGCCCCTACTGCGCTAGTGCTGCCGTGCCGGTACTGCTGGCTGGTGCGTGGGCGAGCTCGGCCTCAGCATGCCTGGCGCCTGCGGGAGAGCCAGGCCTTGCGGAGCTTGCGGCGCTCCTCCTCGGAGCTGCCACCCCACACGCCGGCCTCCTGGTTGGTGGCGAGGGCGAACTCCAGGCAGGCGGGCTGGGCCTCGCACTGACGGCACACCGCCTTGGCCGACTCAATCTGCTCCACGGCCGGACCGGTGTTCCCGACCGGGAAGAAGAGGTCGGGGTCGACGTGACGGCATGCGGCCACGCCGCGCCAGTCCTCCTCGTCCCAATCGATGGACCGGTTCCAAGTGAGCGCCACTTCACACCTCTCTGACTGGCTCTCCGGCTCCGACTTGTGATCACGTTCACATAGATGAACGCACAAACCGCCTGCCATCCTAACAACGCACCCTCAGGCGGGCAAGGAAGCAGGGGGCATAGAATCAGGGCACGACGACTTCGAGACAATCGGGTTCGCGGCTCACTTCCACGACGTCGAGCCGGCCGAGGTACTCGCCGTCGACCTGATAAGGAATCGGGTCCTCACCGGTGATCGTCACCGCCTCGACGTCCTGGAGCACGGTGACACCCGGCTGGCGGCCAAGGTCGTGGCCGTCCCCGAGCACGGAGCGCATGGCCTTGGCGAGCGTCCCCAACCGGACGTCCCGGAGGACGGCCACGGCCAAGCCCGTGTCCAAGCCGGTCCCGGGGGCCACGTTGAGGGGCCTCGGCCCGAGGTAGGTGTACGGGTTGGTGTTGAGGCACAGGACGAAGGACCCCGGATGAGGGGCTTCGTCCCCGGCGACCCTCACCGTGAGGTGGGGCATGGTCGGGTCCTTCTGGGAAAGCCATGTGACCACCGAGGAGTACACGAAGGCCGCCTGGCCGAACCGGCTCTTGAGCGAGCCGCCCTCGACATGTGCCACGACCTCGGCGTCGAAGCCCACTCCGAGGTTGAACAGATAGCGCCGCCCGTTGGCCTTGCCCAACCCCATCCGCCGCCGAGACCCGACCTCCAGAGCGGCCGCCAGCTCTCGAGCTGCGGTCACCAGGTCGTTGGTGTGACCCAGGGTGCGGGCGAAGACGCTCGTGGATCCGCCCGGCAGCGCAGCCAGCGCGGTGGCGGAGCAGGCCAGGCCGTTGGCCGCCTCGTTGATGGTCCCGTCTCCGCCGAGCACCACCAGCACCTCCACTCCCTCGGCAGCTGCTCGGCGGGCAAGTTCGGTGGCGTGGTCCCGGCCCTTGGTCACCGCCACCGAGAGCTCGTGGCCGGCGGAGAGGATGTCCTCCACCGCCACCCTCCGGCGGGCCGTCACCGACGAGGCCGCCGGGTTCACCACCAACAGAAGCTTCACGACTCGCTCGCCGCGGCCCGGAGCTGGTCCAGGCTCCGAGCCAGGAGCCGGGACACGTGCATCTGGCTTATTCCCATCTGGCCGGCTATCTCGGACTGGGTCATGCCCACGAAGAAGCGAAGGTGGAGGATCGTCTGGTCCCTGGGCGGGAGCCGTTCGATCAGGGGAGAGAGTGCGGCGCGGTGCTCGGCCTCGAGCAGCCGTGGGTCCTCCCCTCCCAGATGGGCGGAGAGCGTGTCACCGTCGTCGTCCTCCCCCATTCCGGTCGGAGCGTCCAGGGACGAGAAACGGTAGGCCTGCCCCGCCTCGAGCGCCTCGAGGACCTCCTCCTCGGACACCTGCGCGTCGGCAGCCAGTTCCGGGATGGTGGGGGAGCGGCCCAGGTCCTGGCTGAGGGAGCTGACGACCTTGCCCAGGCGCAGGTAGAGCTCCTGCATGCGGCGTGGTGCCCGCACGGCCCAACCTTTATCCCGGAAGTGGCGTTTGAGCTCGCCCACGATCGTGTGAGTGGCATAGGTGGAGAACTCGACGCCCCGGGTGGGCTCGAAGCGGTCGACGGCCTTGAGGAGCCCTAGCGAGGCCACCTGGACCAGATCTTCGAGGGGCTCGCCACGATTGCTGAAGCGGCGGGCAAGGTACTCCGCCAGCCCCAGGTGTCCCTCCACCAGCTGGGACCGCAGGGCGGGGTCCCGGTCGCCGGCGAACTGGTCGAACTTGCGGCGCAGCTCTTCACGTTGGTCGGGCTCGAAACTCATGGCGAGCTGGACCTGCGCTTCACCAGGCGGAAGGAAGGGCTCCCCTGACCGTCGCCCCGGTAAACGGCGTGCTCGTCGACGAGAGCATCGAGCACCGCTCCGGACAGTTCATTGAGCAGCGGCTCGGGACCCGGCGCAGCGAACGACGCCTTCCCGTGGACCTCGAGGGTTTCGCCGTCGCCGCGGACCACGTAGCGCATGAGGACCCAGCCCTCCTGGCGCTTGCCACCGGTGACCGCGAAGCACAGCTCGTCGATCGCGAGGCGCAGGTCCTCGACCTCGTCATAGGTGAAGCCCAGGCGGCTGGCGACGCCCGAGGCGGTCACGCGCGCCAGCCGGAGCAGCTCCGGCGTGGCCGGCACCGTCAGGCGTACTTCCTCTTCCGCGGGCACAGGCTCCTCTCCCTCGGGACTCTGGGGACGCTAGCCCGCAGCCGCCCGGCCCGGCGGTGACGCCGGCTCGTCGCCACAGGTGCGCTCGCCCTCACACCAGTGGCCAGGGGTACGACCGCCGGGCGGCTCCCGGATCGGGGAAGGTGCCCCGCTCGGCCACGATCTTCGTCCTCCTGGCCAGGGCCGCCATCTCTTCGGGCGCCAAGAGCTCGCCCAGCCCCTCGCTGTCCGCCACGGTCCGGGCAACCCGCTCGATGTCGTTCCGGAGCATCGGCGGCAGGGGCCGGCCCGAGAAGTCCCAGATCACCGTTCGGAGGTTGGGCTGCACGTGGAAGCACAGACCGTTGTCGATGGCCCAGATCCGTCCGTCGTCCCCCAGCAGGCAGTGGCCGCTCTTGCGGTCGGCGTTGTTGGCCAGCAGGTCGAAGGCGGCGATGGCCTGCAGGGCCTCCTGGTGCTCCGGGTGCTCCAAGAGGGTGAAGTAGTGCTCGGAGAAGTCGGCGGGCACGAAGCGTTGGAGCGAGCCTGGTCCGAGGGGGGCGTCGGCTCGTGCCACCGTCTCGGGGACGATGCCCCATCCCAGCTCGACCGAGAGGCGGTAGGCGGCGACCTCGCGCAGGAAAAGGCCCTCGGGGAAGTCCCAGAGCGGGCGCTCACCCCTGCGGGGCTTGTATACCGCCGGCATGGTGGTGTCACCGTGACAGACACGCACCAGGAAGGTGGCGTTCGAGCTCCACGGCAGGCGACCCTGAAGCTCGACCTGACCTCCGGCGAGGACGGTCAGAGTGTCGGAGGCCGATGCCCGTTCGCCCGCGGACACGCGTGACCCGACGGATCGAGTGGATAGCCGCACAGGGGACACGGGGGCCGGCCGGACCGGACCAGCTCGGTACCCCGCCGGGCCAGCGCCGTGACCTGCTCCCGTGTGGCCGAGATGCGTGCCCGGGCGCCTTCCTCCTCGCCGTCCACGGCCTCCTCGGCCACCAGCACCAGGCGGTCGAGGGCCTCGTCGTAGGCCACGCCCAGGCTGCCGATCACCCACTCGGGCTCCGTGGGCTCTTCGAGATCGAGGTCGTCGGGAAGCTCGAGCGTCGGGTCGGGCAAGTCCTCCAACAGGCGGTCGAGATAAGCGGCGAGGGCGGCAGTCTGCGACTTCTCCAGCTTGAGGGTGACGATCTGAGAAGCGTGGCGCGCCTGGAGCACGAACACCCGCCTCCCGGGTTCGCCCACGGCACCGACGGTCAGCTTGTCCACGTCGACGAGGTCGAAGGACTCACTCATGGCTGGGCCTCATGACGCCTTCAGCTCGGAGAGATCGCCAAGGGAGTTAACAGTGAGAACCGCAGCGCCGCCCTCCGAGTAGGCGATGGCGGTCACCGAGCAGGGCGAGATGACGAAGCGCTGGAACTGGTCGAGGTGGGTGCCCGAGGCGTGCGCCACTGCTGCCTTGATGGGGTCGGCGTGGGACACGAACACGACCGTGCCTCCCACGTGGCGGGAGCGGAGGCGCTCCACGGCGCCGACCACACGGGCGTACATCTCGACGAAGGACTCGCCGCCGGGAAACCGGAATCCGCTCGGGTAGCTCTGGACCACCCTCCATTGGGGCAGCTTGGCCAGCGCCTTCAGCTCGGCACCGGTCCATTCCCCGAAATCACAGTCGGCCAGGCCTCTGTCCACGTGGACCTTGAGACCGTGGCGCTTGGCGATGGGAGCGGCCGTCTCCCGAGTCCGCTCCAGCGGCGATGCATAGACGGCGTCCACGTTGGCGAGCACGGAGAGCCGTGCCGCCACCTTCTCGGCCTGGGCGCTGCCCTCCTCGGCAAGGTGCAGCCCCTTGGCCTGACCGGGCAGCACCTTGCCGGTGGTGGGGGTCCGACCGTGGCGAACGAACAGCGCGAGCGTGGGTGGCGGTGGCTTCGGGCGTCGGGGCATGACCGGCTGGCCAACCTAGCCTCTTGCTGTGGCTGGTCCTCCTCCGCTCGAAGCCATAACGGCCGAGGTCGTGGAGTGCCGGCGGTGTCCACGGCTGGTGGCCTGGCGGGAGGAGGTGGCCGCGGTGAAGCGGGCGTCCTACGCCGCCGAGGAGTACTGGGGACGACCGGTCCCGGGGTTGGGGGACCCGGCCGCAACCTTGTTGGTGGTGGGTCTGGCGCCGGCTGCTCACGGGGGCAACCGCACGGGTCGGGTGTTCACCGGGGACCGCTCCGGCGACTGGGTGTTCGCCGCCATGCACAGGGCGGGCTACGCCAACCAACCCACCAGTACCTCCGCCGATGACGGGCTGAGGCTCCTCGGTGCCTACGTGGCAGCCGCCGTGCGGTGCGCCCCTCCGGCCAACAAGCCCACGCCGGCCGAACGCGACGCCTGCCTTCCCTACCTGGCCAGGGAGATGGAGGTGCTGGACTCGGTCCGGGTGGTGGTGGTCCTCGGGCGATTCGCCTACGACGCGGTTGCCGGGCTCCTCGGGGTGCGGCCCCGGCCGAGCTTCGGGCACGGTGTGGAGGTCGGGCTGGCCGACGGCCGCACGATCATCTGCTCCTACCACCCGAGCCAGCAGAACACCTTCACCCGGAAGCTCACCGAGGAGATGTTCGACGCCGTCTTCACCCGAGCCCGCCTGCTCACCGGCTGAGGGCCAGCATCTCGCCAACGGCGTAGACGACGGCCACGACACCCAGGAACCCGGCTACCGCCAGGCGAAGGCGCCTGGCGCCGGCGCGGATGGCCAGGGCGGCCCCTAGGCGCGCTCCAGGGACCACCCCCACGGACAACAGTCCTGCGGCCATCCAGTCGATGCCGCCCAGTGACCAGTGGGTGAGCGTGGCGGGGATGGCGAAGATGCCCACGCAGACAAGGGAGCAGGCGATGGCGGTCTTGAGCGGGATGCGAGCCAGCTGGGAGAAGCCGGGGACCATGATGGTCCCTCCCCCGACACCGAGCAGTCCGGAGAGAAGACCGGCGGCCGCACCCACGGAGAGGATGAGTGCCGGATGGTCCCGGCGCCCCAGCGGCCGGGTCCCCGACGGGTCGTCGGACGTGCTCGTCGGCCGGACCATCCGCCACGACGTGTACGCGAGTAGACCGGCGGTGGCGATCATGAGCCAGTGGCCCTCGCCAGGCACCCGGCTCGAGAGCAGCGACCCGAGGACGGCGCACACCACGCCCACCGGCGCCGCCCATGCCACTACCCGCCACCAGATGAGCGACTCCCGGACGTAGCGGAATGTTCCGGACACGGCGCTCGGGAGGATGGACGGGAGCGTGGTCCCGACGGCCAGGGCCGCCGGCACGCCGAGCGCCCTGATGGCCGGTGTGGAAAAAGCCGCTCCACCGATTCCGAAGGCACCCGAGAGCATGCCGGTGACGACGCCGGCGAGCAGGGTCAGCAGGATGTCGAGTGGTGTTGTGCCCAATTACCCCTTCTACTACCGGTAGTTAACGCCGGGGGTTATGGTTCCCATGCCGAGCCGGCGATCAGTAGAACAACGAGGTCCGTCAGGGAGGATGACACCGTGGCCCGAAATGTAAATGCGCTTGTGCTCCTGTCCAACGATCACCGAGCCGCCGAGGAGCTGTTCGGCCGGCTCATGAACCCGAAGCACGTGAACCGGGGTGTGAACCGGGACGACACCATCGACCGCCTGATCCTCGAGCTGTCGGTGCACGCCGAGATCGAGGAGGAGCTCCTCTATCCCGCCATCCGTCGCAACGTCGACGGCGGGCGCCGGCTGGCCAAGGAGGCCGAAGAGGACCATCAGCGGGTCAAGGACATGCTGACGAAGCTGGCGGAGATGGATCCCGACAGCCGCGAGGCCGAGGCCCTGATCGCGGAGCTGCACACTGAGATGGAGGCGCACATGGCCGAGGAGGAAGGCCCCGACGGGCTGTTCGACCAGCTGCGAGCCTCGATGGACGAGGAGAGCCTCCAGGAGCTCGCATCGCAGATCACCGAGTCCAAGATCGCCAAGACGGTGAAGAACCCCGCTCCTGATGACGAAGACTCTGGGAACCCGCCTCCCAAGGAAGTGGGCGGCAGGCTGTTCCACATGCAACCCTGAGTAGGCGCCCCTGAGTAGGCAGCCGGGCCCGGCGTGACGTATGCGCCGGCTCAGGCAGGGGCGGGCTGGGCCTCGGAGGACTGGGCCTTGGGCTTCTTCGGCGGAACGCCCAGCTTCGGTTCGGGGACGGCCGTGTCCGGCCAGCGCCGGCGGCTGACGATCGAGAGCTTGCGCAGCAGGGCGATGGCACCGGGGTCGTCGTCGCCCGGACGGCCCTCGATGGTGCCGTCCTCGAGCATCTTGACGATGATCTCCCGGCCCAGGTCCGTGCGCACGATGGTGAGCGTCCAGTCGTTGAAGGCGCCAATGCCACCGGTGGAGATGTCGGCGTGCTCGGCGGCGAAGTCGGGGCAAAGCTTGCATCCCTCCCGTGTCCAGGCGTGGCACTCCTTCAGCGGTATCTCGTGGTAGTCGCCGTTCTTCATCCAAATCTGGAACACGCCCTTGATGTTGGTCTTGGCCATGTCCTGCTTCTTGATGCCGTACTTGGCCTCGAACAGCTCCTCGTAGATGGCGTCGTCGAAGGTCTTGGAGCAGAGCAGCCCGATGTTCAGTGCGAAGCGTCGGGCCACCTTGCCCGCCTTGCGCATGGCCACGACCGGGGGCACCGACGACTGGCAACCCATTCCCACCAGGGCGATCTTCTCCGCTCCACCCTCTACGGCGTCGGCGTAGGCCATCGTGTTGGCCGAGTAGGTGTACCGGCTGCCCGACGAGTCCAGGATCTCCTCCCTGGTCCGGGCCACGCCGGGCACCGCCTTCCACGAGGTGCCGTCACCTTCCAGACAGGACACGAGGGCGGCGTCGATGTAGCCGTGGTCGAGGGCCCACAGCAGCATGGCCGACACCAGGCCCCCGTCCTGGCCCCGTTCGTGCAGCTCGGGGTCTGTGGCCCGGGCCAGGATGATGTCCTTGGAGATCCCCTCCATCTCCTCGGGACGGCGGGTTCGCCCGAACAGGTGGTTGTCGGCGTCGGGTTCCCAAGTGCGGAAGCGGGGGCAGGCCCGGGTGCAGGAGGTGCATCCCCGCTCGCCGTGGCCGCAGCCACCCGGACCGCCCTCCTCCTCGAGGTGGAAGGGACGGTAGACGCCCTCGGTGTCCTTGTAGCCGAGCACGTCGTGGGGGCAGGCCACGACGCACCCCGCGCAACCCGTGCAAAGCCCGGTGGTGACGACCTCGTCGAAGAGCTCGGCCCAGTGGGCCCTCCACCGTCCTCCGTTCTCGGCCATGTGCCGGAAACACTAGGCGGTGCCCCATTGGCGGCTCCGCCGCTACGTTCGTCTCGATGCCCGAGCTGCCCGAGGTGGAGGCCTACCGCCGCATCGCCGAGGCGGCTCTGTTCCGACCCGTCGTCGAGGTGGACGCACCCGACGCCTGGTTCCTGAAGCAGGGCTTGGACGCGGCCACGGTCGGCGATGCGCTGAGGGGCCGGTCCCTGGTGACGGCTCGGCGCATCGGCAAGGTGCTGCTGATCGACACCAGCGAGGACGGGCCGGTCCTTGGTCTGCGCTTCGGCATGACCGGGCGGCTGCTGGTGGACGGCAAGGCCGGCGTGGACCACCTCGTATACGCCAGCGAACGCGACGAGTCGGCCTGGGACCGCTTCAGCCTCCGCTTCGCCGACGGGGGCGACCTGCGACTCCGAGACCCCCGCCGCCTGGGCGGCGTTTTCCTCGACCTGGACGAGGCCCGGCTCGGAACGGACGTGGCGCAGCTCACCGTCGCCGGCCTGCGAGACGCGCTCGGGAGCAGCGTTGTCGCCCTGAAGGCACGGCTCATGGACCAGGCGCGCCTGGCCGGGGTCGGCAACCTGACCGCCGACGAGGTGCTGTGGCGGGCCGGCCTGGATCCCCGCCGCCCGGCCCGATCGCTCTCCCCGTCCGAGGTGCGGCGCCTGCACCGCCATCTCCGAGCGACGGTGGACGACCTCGTGGACAGGGGCGGCTGCCACACCGGAGACCTCATGGTCGGGCGCGTGCCGGGCGGCACGTGCCCGAGGGATGGCCGGCCGCTGTCACGAGCCACCGTCGGCGGGCGCACCACCTGGTGGTGCCCCCATCACCAGCGCTGATGCTCGTCATTACCCGGCACCTCCAGCACCTCGAGGTGCTGGGAGAGTTTGCCGTCGGTGCGCTCCGGGTGTCCCGGAGATAGGTGAAGTCGGCCCGTCGAGCCTCGACGAGGGTGATCGAGGGGATGGCGAGCGGCGTTAGGGTGGCTGCATGATCAAGCCATTCCAGAAGAAGCTGACCCGTCTCTCGTTGTTCGGCGCCGCGGCCGGCGCAGCGGTCTACTTCCTGGACCCCCGTAGCGGCCGAGGCCGGCGGGCTCGGGCCAAGGACCAGGTTCAAGCCAAGCTCCACCGCACCGCCGATCAGGCGGCGAGCACGGCGACGCACGTGGAGAACAAGTTCCAGGGCGTCACTTCCAGCGTGAGACAGCCCGGTGGGGAGGCCCCGGAAGACGACAAGACGCTGGTCGACAAGATCAAGAGCGAGGTCCTGGGCGGGTCGGAGTACGCGGGCCACGACGTGGTGGTCGAGGCGGCCAACGGTCTTGTCACCCTTCGCGGCCAACTCGAGCGCCCGGAGCAGATGGACAAGCTTCAAACTGCTGTGAGCGCAGTGCCCGGAGTGCGCCAGGTCGAGAACTACCTCCACCTGCCTGGGTCCCCAGCCCCGAACAAGCAGGACTCTCTCGGAACCTGAGGCCTGAGGCCGGCCCTCGTCCCGGTGCGCATTCCCGTTGCCGGCGCCGAGCTCGGCGCGGAGGTGGTACTCCCCGAGGGCGCCGGCGGCCTGGTTCTCTTCGCCCACGGCAGCGGCAGCGGCCGCCACAGCCCCCGCAACCGCCACGTGGCTGCCGTACTCCAAGGCGGAGGGCTCGGCACCGTGCTTGCCGACCTGCTCACCGAGCAGGAGGAGCAGGTGGACCTACGCACGGGGCAGCGCTTCGACGTCGGCCTCCTCGCCTCCCGGCTGGTTGCCATGACCGAGTGGCTCCAGTCTGAGCCATCTACGTCGAGCATGGCCGTGGGGCTTTTCGGGGCCAGCACCGGTGCAGGGGCCGCGCTGAAGGCGACAGCGGAGGCGCCCGCAGTCTACGGAGCCGTGGTCTCCAGGGGGGGACGTCCCGACCTCGCCGGTGCTGCTCTGGCCTCGGTGCGGGCCCCTACCCTGCTCATCGTGGGCGCTTTGGACCATACGGTCGTCGGGCTCAACCGGGAAGCGTTCGAGCAACTGCAGTGTACGAAGCGCCTACAAATCGTCCCCGGCGCTTCGCACCTGTTCGAGGAGCCCGGCACCTTGGACGAGGTGGCCCGCCTGGCCCAGGACTGGTTCCTGCGCCATCTCACCGGCGGCCCCCCGTGACCTCGACGGGGTAGGTTCGAGAACCGTGCAGGACTACGACGATCGCACTGCCTTGGTGGTTGTCGACGTCCAGAACGACTTCGCCGACCCCAGTGGCGCCCTGCCCGTGCCCGGTGGCCAGGAGGTGGTGCCTGTCGTCAACGAAGAGATCGAGCGGGCGGGACGATCCGGCTCCCTGGTTGTGTACACCCAGGACTGGCACCCGCCCAGTACGCCCCATTTCAGCACCGAGGGTGGGCTGTGGCCGGTCCACTGCGTGCAGGGAACGTGGGGCGCCGAGCTGCATCCCGATCTCGATGTGGTGGGCCAGGTAATCCAGAAGGGCACCGGCGGCGAGGACGGCTACTCGGGGTTCAGCGTGCGAGACCCTACCAGCGGCGACGAGCGGGACACCGCCCTCGAGAGCATTCTGCGGCGGGCCTCCGTGGAGAGGGTGGTCGTTGCCGGGCTGGCCGCCGACGTGTGCGTGAAGGACACCGCCCTGGACGCCGCCCGGCGGGGGTTCAGGACGACCGTCCTGAGGAACGCCAGCCGCCCTGTCGAGCTCGAGCCCGGTGACGCGGCGCGGGCGGAGGAGGAGCTTCGCGCCGCCGGGGTAGAAGTCAGGGAGCGGTGACGGCCGGCGGTCCCGCCCTCTTCACCGACCTCTACGAGCTCACCATGGCGGCGAGCTACCACATCCGTGGCCTCGACGAGATCGCCACCTTCGACCTGTTCTTCCGAAGCCTGCCCGAGCAACGCCGCTTCCTCGTGTCGTGCGGGCTCGAGCAGTGCCTCGACTACTTGGAGAGCCTCCGCTTCGGCGAGCGCGAGCTTTCCTACCTGAGCTCCCTCGACCTGTTCGACGCGTCCTTCCTCGATCGCCTCGCCGAGCTGCGGTTCACGGGTGAGGTGTGGGCCGTTCCCGAAGGCGAGGCGGTGTTCGAACGCGAACCCGTCGTGAGGGTGACAGCGCCGCTCATAGAGGCGCAGCTGGTGGAGACCTACCTGCTCAATTGCCTTTCGCACCAGACGATGGTGGCCTCCAAGGCGGCCAGGGTGGCGCTGGCATGCGGCGACCATGACTTCGTGGACTTCTCCGCTCGCCGGGTGCACGGCAACGACGCCGCCCTTCTCGGCTCCCGTGCCAGCCACGTGGCGGGGGCCTCGGCCACGTCGCTCGTGCTGGCCGGGCAGATCTTCGGCATCCCGGTCAGCGGCACCATGGCCCATTCCTACGTGATGCGCTTCAGGCGCGAGGCCGATGCCTTCCGGGCCTTCGCCCGCGACCTTCCCGGCCGGGCGGTACTCCTCATCGATACATACGACACCGTCGAAGGCGCCCGCCGGGCGGTGGAGGTGGCCAGGGAGCTGGCTGCGGAGGGGGTAGGGCTGCAGGCCGTGCGCCTGGACTCCGGCGACCTAGGGGAGCTGGCGCGCCAGGTGCGCTCGGTGCTCGACGAGGGTGGGTTCTCTGACGTGCGCATCGTGGCGTCCGGTGACCTCGACGAGTACCGCATCGCCTCCCTTCTGGACCATGGCGCTCCGATCGACAGCTTCGGGGTCGGGACCAAGATGGGGGCCAGCACCGACGCGCCCAGCTTGAACGCCGTCTACAAGCTGGTGGAGGACGCCGACGGCCCCAAGCTCAAGCTGTCCCCGGACAAGGTCACCCTTCCGGGGCGCAAGCAGGTCCACCGCAGCCGTGGGGGAGCGGGGCTCGAGAGCGACCTCATCGCCCTCCACGACGAGGAGGTGAGCGGCGGCGAGCCCCTGCTGGAAAAGGTCCTGGGCAACGGGGCGCGCACGGCGCCTTCTCCGTCCCTAGAGGACCTGCGCCGGCGCTGCAGGGAGACCCTGGCCCTGCTTCCCGAGCGGCTGCGAGGACTTGGTCCGGGGGAGTTCGAACCCCTCCCAGTCAAGATCTCCGCCGGCCTACAGGACCTGCTCAGCAGGATCGGCCAGGGCCACGAATGAAGACCGACGTTCAGTCGATGCGAAGGACGGCCTTGCCCACCACCCTGCGCTCCCGTAGAGCCTCGATGGCGGTGTCGGCGTCGTGCCAGCTGGTCTCCAGGCCGATCGAGGTCTCGAGGCCGCCGCCTGCCGCCAGCGCGGCCAAGTGGGCAAGGTCGTGGGCGCCGGTGCCTATTCGCTTCAGCTCCGGGAACAGCGTGAAGGCATAGAGGCGGGCGCCGCTCTTGGAGAAGAAGGAGCCGGCCTCGAAGGTGGTGGGTTCGCCGGACGAGTTGCCGAAGGAGACCACCGTGCCCCTTGGGGCCACCATCCTGAGTGCCGCAGCCAGCGACGCCCCTCCGGCGGACTCGAGGATGATGTCGAACTCCCCTTCGGTCGGCATGCCCACGGCGATGTGCCTTGCGCCCAGGCGCTCCAGGTCGCCGGCCCGCTCCGGCCGGCGGACCACCCCGGTCACCTCGGCCCCTTCGTGGTCGGCAAGTTGGATGGCGAAGCGACCCACGCCGCCCGAGGCGCCGGTGACGAGCACCCGGTGGTCGAGCACCAGGCCACCCGAGCGCAGCGTCCGCAGGGCGGTGAGGCCGGCGACGGGAAGGGTCGACGCCCGCACGAAGTCCAGGCCCTCGGGCACGAGCGCCATGTGCTCCGTGGGCACGGCTGCTCGCTCCGCCCAGCCGCCGCCTCCGGCCAGGGCCACGACCTCCGCACCCTCGGATGGTCCGCTGCCGTCGGCGGCGGGCACGACCACCACCCCTGCCACGTCGGAGCCCGGCCGCCACCCTTGCCGAGCCGAGGACAGAGTGCGCACCTCGAACGGATTGAGGGAGACGGCCCGTACGGACACCACCGTCTCGGCGGGACCCGGGCGGGGCTCGTCCACCTCACGCACCTCCGCGCCACCTCGACCGTCAGCGATCAGCGCTCTCACGGCGGAGCTCTCATTTTCAAGAGGATGCACCGGCGTTCCGTCGGCGACAACTCCGGGACCGGGTCCTTCGCTACCCCACCCCAGGTGGGGTAGGGTATCCCCATGATGAAGGACGATCACCGACGGGCTGTTCTCAACCGGCTGAAGACGGCGCGGGGCCACTTGGACGCCGTGGTCCGGATGGTGGAGGACGACAAGTACTGCCCCGACGTCATGAAACAGCTCTCCGCCGTGCAGGGCTCGCTGGAGCGGGCCAGCCGAGTGGTACTGCGCAACCACCTGGAGACCTGCGTGGCCGCGGCCATGGTGGCCGGGCGCACGGACGAGATCGTCGACGAGCTCATGGAGGCGCTTCGCTACGACCGGGTCACCACGGGCCCCGGTCCCGAAGCCAAGACGGTCAAAGGAAGCCGGCCGTGACCGACACCCGATCCCTCACCAGGGCTGAGCCAGGGGCTCCTCCCGAGTCGGCTTCCGGAGCTTCGACGGAGCTCGAGTTCGAGGTGTCGGGCATGACCTGCGGGTCGTGCGCGGCCAGAGTGGAGAAGGTCCTGAGCCGCCAGCCGGGCGTGGCGCGCGCCGGGGTCAACTTCGCAACCCAGCGCGCCATCGTGGTGACGGACCCGGAACTGGTGAGCGGCGACGATCTGGTCGCCAAGGTCGCCAAGCTGGGTTACGGGCTGGTCTCCGTCCCGGCGTCCACTTCGGAGCACGCCTCCGACTCGGAGTCGACGCTGGAAGCCGGGTGGCTGCGGAGATTGCTCGTGGCATGGCCGCTGGGGCTGGTCGTGCTGGTCCTGTCCATGGCCTTCATGCACGAGCCCTGGGCTCGTTGGGCCGCCCTCGGCCTCACCGTGCCGGTGCAGTTCTGGGCCGGGTACCCCTTCATCCAGCAGGCCGCCGTGCGGGCCCGGGCCCGTCAGGCGAACATGGACACGCTCATCGCCATCGGCACCCTTGCCGCGTTCTGGTTCTCCACCTACCAGGTCGTCGTGGGGGAGGCGCACAGCGACCACTACTTCGACACCGCGGCGCTGATCATCGCCTTCCTGCTTCTGGGCCGGCACCTCGAGGCTCGGGCCAAGGGGCGGGCATCGGGAGCCATCCACCGCCTGCTCGAGCTCGGCGCGAGGAGCGCGCACCTGGTCGTCGACGGCGAGGAGCGCACCGTCCCCGTGGAGCAGGTCCGGGTGGGCGACCTGCTCCGCGTGCGGCCCGGCGAGAGGATCCCTGTCGACGGCGACGTGGTGGAGGGCGCATCGGCCGTCGACGAGTCGATGCTCACCGGCGAATCCGTTCCCGTGGAGAAGGGCGTCGGGGACCGGGTGGCGGGCGCCACCGTGAACACCCATGGCGTCCTGGTGGTGCGGGCCATCGCCGTCGGTGCCGACACCGCCCTGGCCCAGATCGTGCGGCTGGTGGAGGAGGCGCAGGGGACCAAGGCGCCCGTGCAGCGGCTGGCCGATCGGATCGCTTCGGTGTTCGTGCCCGCCGTGCTGACCGTCGCCGCCCTCACCTTCGTCGGGTGGTGGCTGCTCGCCGGGCAGGCCACCCAGGGTCTGGTCTCGGCGGTCGCCGTCCTCATAATCGCCTGTCCTTGCGCCCTCGGACTCGCCACTCCAACGGCCATCATGGTGGGGACGGGGCGGGGTGCCTCGATGGGCGTCCTCATCAAGGGTGGCGAGGTGCTCGAGCGTTCGAAGCGGGTGGACACCGTGGTCTTCGACAAGACCGGCACCCTCACCACCGGCCGCATGGCCCTGACCGACGTGGTTCCGGTCGAGGGAACACCGGAGACGGACCTTCTGGCCTGGGCGGCCGCAGTGGAGGACGGGTCCGAGCACCCGGTCGGTCGGGCTGTCGTTGAGGGTGCCCGAGCCCGCAAGGTCACCCTGCCGCTCGTGGACGACTTCGCCTCGGTGGCCGGTCACGGCGTGAGAGGGAGGGTCGGCGGAGTCGCCGTTCAGGTGGGCAGCCGAAAGCTCATGGACGAGGCCGGCCTGGAACGGGTGCCGGAGCTGGAGTCGGCGGCCGAGGGTTTGGAGAGCGACGGGAAGACGGCGATCTTCGCCGGGTGGGAGGGCCGCGTGCGCGGGGTGCTCGCCGTGGCCGACACCCTCAAGGCGGATGCCCGAGCCGCAGTGGCCGAGCTCGGCGCCATGGGCATCGAGGTTGTCATGATCACCGGCGACAACCACCGCACTGCGGCGCGCGTCGCATCCGAGCTGGGGATCGCCCGGGTGCTGTCGGAGGTCCTGCCCGAAGACAAGGTGGCCGAGGTTCGAAGGCTGCAGGCCGCCGGCCGGGTCGTGGCCATGGTGGGCGACGGGGTCAACGACGCGCCCGCGCTCGTGCAGGCGGACCTGGGCATCGCCATCGGCACCGGCACGGACGTGTCCATCGAGTCCTCCGACATCACGCTGCTGTCCGCCGAGCTCGACGCTGTGGCAACCGCCATCCGCCTGTCACGGCGAACCTTCGCCACCATCCTCCAGAACCTCGGATGGGCTTTCGGCTACAACGTGGCCCTCATCCCCATGGCCGCCCTGGGTCTGCTCAACCCGATAACCGCCGCAGCGGCCATGGCCTTCTCCAGCGTGTCAGTGGTGGCCAACAGCCTGCGCCTGCACCGGTTCGGGAGCGGGCACCCGGCGTGAGAGTCCGCCTATGAAGGCCCCTTCGGCTCGCCGTCTCGTCGTGGCGGCGATAGCCGTCGTGGCGGCGGTGGTCCTCGGTGCCGTCATCACCCGTGGCGAGGACGGCGTGGCCCCCGAGACGGAGCAGCGTGCCGCCCCGGCCATCTCGCTCCCCGAGGTGCTCGACCCCGCCGAAAGGATCGAGTTGCAGAGCCTTCGGGGCAGGCCCGTGGTGATCAACCTCTGGGCTTCGTGGTGCGTGCCCTGCCGCAAGGAGATGCCCAACTTCGAGGCCGCCCATCAGCGCTTCGGCGACCGTGTGGCCTTCCTTGGAGTCAACCACCAGGACGGGCGTACGCCGGCTCGCGAGCTCCTTCGCCAGACCGGCGTCACCTACCCGTCCGGGTCCGATCCCGAAGGCAAGGTTGCGGCCGACTACGCCCTGCGCGGCATGCCCAGCACGGTGTTCGTCTCCGCGAGCGGTCAGATCCGGGCCACCCGCACCGGGGAGCTGAGCCGGTCCCAGCTCGAGGACATGATCGAGAAGCTTCTCCTTCCTGCCCGCTGACCTCGCCGATCCTGACGACCCGATCGAGTCGGAATATCTCCAGGGTCGCCGTTCGTTCTCCGAGGCAGAAGCGCCTTTGAGGTTGAAGGGGGTTTCGAGACGATGTCCATGTTTGCCGCCGAGGTTTGGACTTACTGGCTGGCCCCGCCGCTGTTCGCTGCTGCAGTGATGCTGGTCGTCGCCACGGCCGTGGGCTACTACCGGAAGGTCGCAGTGCCCTACTTCCTGGCCGAGCAGCAACGCCGGCTCCAGCTCACGGCCTCAGCCGACGAATCGAAGCAGCCGGTCGAGCGCCTGCTGGAGTCGCAATCCGGGGAGCAGATGCCCCTGGCCGCCTAGCCCTCCGAAGATCGGACATGCACGAGCCAACGATTGCACGTCTACCTCTCCGTAGCCGGAGCAGTCCCACTGGCCGGTGAGCCCTCTTCGTCAATGTTCTGTACCGCTTCATCGATGACACGGGAGGGCAGGTCTTCATCGACCAGGTCCTGGAGCTGCTCGACGGGCTCCTCCCTGGTCTTCATCGTGGTCGAGCTGCTCCATACCGCCCGAGCGGTTCTGGACGAGCCGGGACCGGTCGACCAGCGGGGCTGAGCCGGGCATACGAGCCCCGAGTAGTGAAGTATGGGTCGATGGCCCCCGATGACCGGGCGTGCGGCGCCTGTGGCTTTCGGCCGGACACTGTGACGCCCGGGGACGCCATCGTGGCCTTGCGCTCCTTCCCGCGGCGCTGGCGGGAGCTGCTGCTCGGGGTGGAGGCCGCCGAGGTCGGTGACGATCTGGTCCGTCAGAGGCTGCCAGGGATGTGGTCCGCGCTCGACCACGGCATCCATGTGAGCCAGGGGCTCGCCGTCCAAGCCGACAGCCTGCAGCGCGTCCGAGACCTCGATAGCCCGAGTCTCGGTCCCATCGAGACACGGCCAGTCGGGGCAGACCACGTGGTGGGCGTCCACGATGTCCTGGCCGAACTGGCCCGGAACGCCGAGCGCCTGGCCACCGCGGCAGAGTCGATGGCCGGCCAGGACTGGTTGCGCCGCGGGGAGCGGGCCGGCCACCAGGTCACGTCCCTGGACTTGCTTCGCCAAGGCGTGCACGAGGGCGTCCACCATCTGCACGAGGCCGCGCGCCTCCTCAGACGCCTCGGTGGTCGATGGCCCGGGGACGAGGGGGCCCCTTGACAGCGCTCGACTTGGGTGGCTGTTCTTCCTCCTGTCCAGCCTTCAGCCCCTGCTCCAGCAGAGGGTCCTCGCCGCTCAACGGGCTGCGGCTCTGCGCTCTCTGGAGAAGCGCCACCACTCCAGGGCCATCACGCTCATCCATCGGCGCGAGGGCTTCGCGTTCCTGGGTATCCCCTTCGGTGGATTCATGGACATCGACGACTCCGAGGCGGTGATCCGGGTCATCGAGATGGCCGGCGACGACGTGCCCATCGACCTGGTGCTCCACACACCAGGGGGGCTGGTGCTGGCAGCCGAACAGATCGCCTCTGCATTGGTACAACACGAGGGAGAGGTTCGCGTGTACGTGCCTCACTACGCCATGAGCGGCGGCACCCTGCTGACGCTGGCCGCCGACCGCATCATCATGGCGCCGTTGGCTGTCCTCGGACCTGTCGACCCCCAGATCGGTGACCTGCCGGCCGCCTCGATCCTGGCCGCGGTTGACATCAAGGACGTGAACGAGACCAATGACCGGACGCTCATCCTGGCCGACGTGGCCCGCAAGGCGCAGGCTCAGGTGCGCCAGTCCGTCACCCGCCTGCTGCGCCGACATATGCCCGAGGAGAGGGCCGGCGAGGTGGCAGCTGCCTTGTCAGAGGGCCGCTGAACCCACGATTTTCCGATCGACGCCGAACTGGCCGCTTCGCTCGGGCTGCCCGTGTCGACGGACCTGCCCGACGAGGTCCGCAAGCTCATGGGTCTCTATCCCCAGCCTCGGGGGCGGCGCCCCTCGGTGGAATACATCCCCGTTCCCCACGACGTCCCCTCCCGACCTGAGGGCCCCCGCCGTCTCCCAGGCCGACGGGCCCCCGGCCAACGCAGCTGAGGGCAGGGTTTCATGCGTGCTGTGCCGACCGGTCGCCGGGGTCGGCAGCCACTCGGTCATCAAGGGTGAGCGGCGGGAGGTATTCACCGACGAGCTCCCTAGACCACCAGGCGCCACTGCTGCGACGTTCCTGGCGGGTTGCGAATCGGTAGCGGTAAAGGCGGGCCCGCACGAAGGTCGGCGGCCGGTGGCGGAACGGGTCCTGGCGCAGGAGCTTCGAGGTGGCGGCGTCGCCTCGGAGGAGCTTCACGAGGAAGGCGAGGAACCAACCCTGTGCGAAGTGGCGCGAGAGGGGGAGGAACCACATGAGCCAGTCGAGGCGGAGGTGGTACGGAGCGACCTGGTGAGGCCGGCGCTTGGGATGGCCCGGCTTGGCCTTGAACTCGTACTCCTTCCAAGTCGCATCCGGCCCCGGCTCCGGCTCGTCGGTGCCCTCGACGGAAACCTCGTAGCGCTGCTTGGTCACGGTGCCGAACAGGCCGTAGGTGTTGACCAGGCGGAGAGGGTTGTAGCTGTAGTTCATCACCTGCCTGGACGAGGCCATGTTTCGCACCGGCCAATAGCTCAGCACCGCCATGACCACCGTCAATGCCACGACGGTGAGGTTGAACCACGGCGGCGGGGCAGCCAGGGACGGTGCTCGGAAGGGCAGGATGTCACCGAGGAAGCCGTTGTCGAAGCTCGATACGGCCAGGGCGATGGTGAGCAGGTTGAGCCAGGCGTAGTTGCCGCTCAGGATCAGCCACACCTGCGTTACCACGATGAGGGCGCCCGTCACCCGGGCCACGGGCTGGGGCAACAGCAAACCGAACGGCAGCACCAGCTGGGCGACGTGGCTGGCCGCCACCTCCACTCTGTGCAGCGGGGCCGGCAGGCGGTGGAAGCACCGGCTGAACGGATTGGGCAGTGGCTGGGTCTCGTGGTGATGGTCGAGAGCGGTGAGGTCCCGCCAGGAGTGGTCATGGCGCAGCTTGATGAGCCCCGCTCCTAGCTCGAGACGGACGAGCAGCCAGCGCACCAGGAGGATGACCAGCAGCGGCGGTGCGGTCCGGGCGTCACCCAGGAAGATGGCCAGGAAGCCGGCCTCGAGGAGGAGCGTCTCCCAGATGAAGCCGTAGAACGCCTGGCCCACGTTCACGAAGGACAGGTAAAGCGCCCACAGGGCGAACCACACCAGCATGGACACCCAAAGAGGCCCCTGCTCGACCAGGCCCACGACCACCGCCGAGGAGAGCACGATGCCCGCCCAGGCCGCAGCCATGGCAAACCCGTCGGAGTAGTGCAGGTGGAAGATGCTCGGCGCCTGTTTGAACGACGCCGCCCGGAGGAACCGGGGCACAGGGAGCAGGCCGTCCGCGCCGAGAAGGGGACGGAACTGGTTCAGCGTGGATACGAACGCGATGAGGTAGATGGCCCCCAGCAGGCGCTGGAAGACCAGGCGGCTGAGCCAGTAGTCGGGCGCCGAGAACCAGTCCATGTTTGCTGTTCGGCCGGCGGCGAGATCGCCGCCTCGCCATGTGTTCCAACGGTCCGGGGGGTCCTACGCTTCCCGGCGCTGGTGGATCAGTCCTGCTGGTCCGCGTGCCGTCGCATCCTCAGCCTCGAGGGCTCGGCCCTGCGCAGTCATCTTCGATGTTGCGACTTCACGCTCGCGCCCTCGGCAGTCGCGCCCTCGGCACAGTCGCGCCCTCGGCAGGACTCGAACCTGCGCACCCGGCTCCGGAGGCCGATGCTCTATCCGCTGAGCTACGAGGGCGTGACGACGATCTTAGGGCGAGTGAGTTAGGACTTCGTCCTGCGCGGAGACGCGGGGAAGTGCAATCTGCGCGAGCGGACGGCGAAATCGACCTCCTACATGCGGTCGGGGGCCTGGATCCCCAGCAGGCCGAGGCCCGACTGCAGCACCCTCGCCGTCAGATCGCACAGCACCAGGCGGGAGCGGCGCTGCTCGTCGGTGTCGGCACGCAGAACGGGACAGCGTTCGTAGAAGGCAGTGAAGGAGCTGGCCAAGCCGAACAGGTAGGTGCACAGGCGGTGGGGCGCCGAGAGCTCTGCGGTGGAATGCACGGCCTCGTCGAAGGACAGAAGGTCGAGCGTCAAGGCCCGCTCCGCCGGGTCGACGATGGCAACGGCCGACCCATCCATCACTGGTCCGGCCTCACCGGAGCGGCGGAAGATGGACCTGACACGGGCACGGGCGTACTGGAGATAAGGGGCGGTGTTGCCGTCCATGGCCAGCATCCGATCCCAGTCGAAGACGTAGTCCTTGACCCGGTCGCTGGCCAGGTCGGCGTACTTGACGGCGCCGACGCCGACAGCCCGCGCCACCTCCGCACGCTCGGCGCCGTCCAGTTGGGGGCTCTTCTCCGCGACCACCGAGGCGGCTCGTTCCACGGCCTCGTCGAGGAGGGCGCCCAGCTTCACCGTCTCACCGCTGCGGGTCTTGAACATCTTCCCGTCCCGACCGAGGACCGACCCGAACGCCACGTGCTCGGGCCGGGCGGACTCCAGCCAGCCGGCCTGGCCGGCGGTGGCGAAGACCATGGCCAGATGCTGGGTCTGCGTTGACCCGACCACGTACACCAGGCGGGTGGCTCCCAGCTCCGCCGCCCGGTAACGCACGGCAGCCAGGTCAGTGGCGGCGTAGCCGTACCCCCCGTCACGCTTGCGAACGATAAGCGGCAGCGGCTCGCCGTCACGGCCGGCGAAGCCGGGCGGGAAGGCGCACAGTGCCCCGTCGTCGACCCACGCCAGGCCCTTCGACTCCAGCTCGAGGGCCACATCGGCGAGCATCGGGTTGTAGAAGCTCTCGGGGCAGAGGTCCCTGTCGCTGAGGGTGACGCCGAGCCGTTCGTAGACGGCGGCGAAGTATCGGGTGGACTCCCGCACCAGGAGTCTCCACAGGTCGAGGGTCTCCTGGTCGCCAGTCTGGAGCGCCACTACTCGCCGCCGGGCCCGCTCGGCGAAGACGGGATCGGCGTTGAACTTCGCCTGAGCCTGGCGGTAGAAGCCGTCGAGGTCGCCCACCGAGAGCTCGTGAGCGGCCTCCTCCTCACCGACCTCCACCAGGTGCTCGATGAGCATCCCGAACGGGGTGCCCCAGTCACCCAGGTGGTTCTGGCGGATCACATTGTGGCCCAGCAGCTCGAGCACCCGCACAAGGGCGTCGCCGATGATGGTGCTGCGCAGGTGACCGACGTGCATCTCCTTGGCCACGTTCGGCGCTGAGTAGTCCACGATCACCGTCTCCGCTGTCTCGGCCGGGAGCACGCCGAGGCGCGTGTCGGCCGCGGTGGCACCAAGCTCCGCACCCAGGTAGTCGGCCCGGAGCGTGAGGTTCACGAAGCCCGGTCCTGCCACGTCCACCGCCCCGCAGACGTCGGCGACCTCGAGGTTGGCCACGATGGCCGCGGCCACTTCGCGGGGGTTGATTCCCAGCCGCTTCGACAGGCTCATGGCCACGTTGGCCTGGTAGTCCCCGAACCGGGCCTGCTGGGACCGGCGCAGCAGTGGATCAGTCCCCGCGTGATCACTGCCGAAGGCGGCCACGATGGCGTGGTCGAACCGAGCCCTCAGCGTGTGGCGGGGGTCACTCATCGGCACAGGACGCCATGGCGACTCATCGTCGGTGCCTCCACCGGCCACGTCAAACGCACGGCGCCCATCGAGGGCGGGCATAGCCTCCATGGCCTTGACGCCGCTGCCTCCCCACCTGTTGCCGCTGACGTCACGGGTCAGCGACGAAGGACGCTTGTCCGTGGGCGGAGTGGACGTGCTCGATCTGGCCGCCGAGCACGGGACGCCGCTGTTCGTCTACGACGAGGAGCACCTCCGCCTGCGCTGCCAGGAGGCGGTTGCCGCCTTCGGCGACGGTGTGGCCTACGCGGCCAAGGCCTTCCTGTGCCGGGCCATGGCCGCCCTGGCCCATGAGGAGGGCATGTGCATCGACGTGTCGACCGGCGGCGAGATGCACGTGGCGCTGGCCGCAGGCGTGCCGCCCGGCCGCCTGGTCCTGCACGGGAACAACAAGTCGGTCGAAGAGCTGGTGGTTGCCGTCGAGGCCGGTGTGGGGCGCATCGTGGTCGATTCCTTCGACGAGATCGACCGGCTCGAGCACCTGGCCTCCACGGGCCAGAGCCGACCCAAGGTGCTCTTGCGCATCACTCCGGGGATCGAGGCCCACACGCACGAGTACGTGAGGACGGGCCAGGACGACTCCAAGTTCGGCTTCACGGTCGCCACTGGGGTGGCGGCCCAGGCGGTGCGGCGACTGCGGGAGTCGGCGTCGCTGGACCTGGTGGGGGTACACGCCCACATCGGCAGCCAGATCTTCCTGCTGGCGTCGTTCGTGAGGGCAGTCGAGGTGATCGCCGACTTCTTCGTGCCCCTCGAGCTGGCCGAGCTGTGCGTTGGAGGCGGGCTGGGCGTGGCCTACGTGGAGGGCGAGGAGGCGCCGACCATCGAGGAGTGGGCCGAGACGGTGAGGTCGGCGTGCAGCGCGGTCGGCATCCCTGCGAGCACCCGGGTCACGGCCGAGCCGGGCCGGGCCGTGGTGGCCGGCGCCGGGCTCACCTTGTACCGAGTGGGCACGGTCAAGGACCTGCCCGGCATCCGCACCTACGTGTCCGTGGACGGCGGGATGAGCGACAACCCACGGCCGGTGCTGTACGGGAGCGGGTACGAGGCCTTCCTCCCCAGGGCCACCGGCGCCGAGCGTTCCTCCGTCGCCACCGTGGTGGGCAAGCACTGCGAGTCGGGCGATGTTGTGGTGCGGGACGCCTGCCTGCCCGCCGACCTGGTCGTCGGCGACATCCTCGCCACGCCGGTCACCGGCGCGTACGGCCACTCCATGGCGTCGAACTACAACAAGGTGCCCCGCGCCCCGGTGATATTCGTCCGCGATGGGCGGGCTCGGGTCGTCGTGCGACGGGAGACCTACGACGACCTGCTCCGGCTGGACCTCTGAGCGTCCTCACCAGGGCACAGGCGTTACCGTCTGAGGCATGAGCTCGGTGCCCGTGCGCGTCGGCGTCCTCGGTTACGGCAACGTCGGCGGTGCTCTGGTTCGGCTGCTGGACACCGACGGGTCGAGCATCGCCGCCCGCACGGGGATCCGCCTAGAGGTAGCCCGGGTAGCGGTGCGCGACGTCACCGAGAACCGTCGTTCCGCCCTGCCCGACGGCTGTCTCACCGGCGACGCCGAGGCGGTGGTCAGCGATCCCAACGTCGACGTCGTGGTGGAGGTCATGGGTGGGGTCGAGCCGGCCCGTGGTCTGGTGCTCGCCGCGCTCAAGAACGGCAAGCCCGTCGTGACGGCCAACAAGGAGCTCCTCGCCGACGCCGGCGCCGAGCTGTTCGAGGCCGCCGCGGCGTCGGGCGTCGACCTGCTCTACGAGGCGTCGGTGGCCGGCGCCATCCCACTGATCCGGCTGCTCCGCGAGTCCCTGGCCGGCGAGCGCATCACCAGGGTGATGGGCATCGTCAACGGGACGACCAACTACATCCTCACCCGGATGAGCGAGGACGGGGCGTCCTACGCCGAGGGGTTGGAGGAGGCCCAGCGCCTTGGGTACGCCGAACGTGACCCCACGGCCGACGTAGAGGGAATAGACGCCGCCGCCAAGGCGGCCATCGTGGCCAGCATCGCCTTCGGCACCAGGGTGGTGGCCGGCGACGTCCACCGGGAGGGCATCAGCAATGTGTCGCCCGATGACATCGCCTTCGCCCGCCGGCTCGGCTACGTCGTGAAGCTGCTGGCCGTCGCCGAGCGTTCTGGTGACGAGGTGGCGGTCCGGGTCCACCCGGCCATGGTTCCCGCCAGCCATCCGCTGGCCGCGGTCCGCGACTCCTTCAACGCCGTGTTCATAGAGGGCGAGGCGGTGGGGGAGCTGATGCTCTACGGCAGGGGCGCGGGTGGAACGCCCACGGCCAGCGCCGTCCTCGGCGACCTGGTGGATGCCGCCCACAACCTGCGCGCCGGCGGGAGCGGTCGAACCGCCGCCCTCGACCGGGCGGGCGTGCGACCCATCGAAGAGCTGTCCTCGGAGTACTACCTGAACATCGACGTGGTCGACAGGCCCGGCGTGCTCGCCAGGGTGGCCGCCGTCTTCGGGGACCACGGCGTGTCCATCCGCTCCATGGAGCAGGAAGGGCTGGGCGAGAAGGCGCGGCTGGTGTTCATCACCCACACGGCGAGGGAGGGTGACGTGCAGGGCACCATTCGGGACCTGCGCCGCCTCGACGCCGTGAAGCGCATCGGCAGCCTCCTTCGGGTCGTGGGGACGTGACGCCGAGCTGGCGCGGCGTGGTGGAGCAGTACCGCGACTTCCTCCCCGTGAGTGGAGCCACGCCGGTGGTCACCCTCTACGAAGGGGGAACCCCGTTGTTGCCCGCCCCCCGGCTCAGCGAACGGGTAGGTGCCGACGTGTGGCTCAAGTACGAGGGCCTCAACCCCACGGGCTCCTTCAAGGACCGCGGCATGACCCTCGCCATGTCCAGGGCGGCCGAGGAGGGTGTCAAGGCCGTGATCTGCGCGTCGACCGGGAACACCTCGGCATCGGCCGCGGCCTACGCCGCCCGGGCCGGCCTGACGTGCGCGGTGCTCATCCCCGAGGGCTACATCGCGCTCGGCAAGCTGGCCCAGGCCCTCATCCACGGTGCCCGAGTCCTCCAGATCCGGGGCAACTTCGACCAGGCCCTCGCCATCGTGCGCAACCTCGGGGAACAGGCTGCGTTCACGGTGGTGAACTCGGTCAACCCCTTCCGCATCGAGGGCCAGAAGACGGCGGCGTTCGAGATCGTCGACGTCCTGGGCGACGCCCCCGACGTCCATTGCATACCGGTGGGGAACGCCGGCAACATCACGGCGTACTGGAGGGGCTACCTCGAGTACCGCCGGGCCGGGCTGTCCTCCAAGTTGCCGGCAATGCTCGGGTTCCAAGCCGCCGGCGCGGCTCCCATCGTGGACGGCCATCCCGTCGAGGCGCCCGAGACGGTCGCTACTGCGATCCGTATCGGCAACCCTGCGTCGTGGTACGGCGCCACGGCGGCCGCCAGCGAGTCGGGAGGAGCGATCGCAGCCGTCACCGACGAAGAGATCCTCGACGCCTACCGCTTCCTCGCCGCCATGGAGTCGGTCTTCTGCGAGCCGGCGTCGGCGGCGTCCGTTGCCGGGCTGCTGAAGGCGGGTGTACCGGAGGGCTCCACAGTGGTGTGCGTGCTCACCGGCCACGGGCTCAAGGACCCCGACGTGGCGGTGGGCCAGATCCCCGTGCCCACCACAGTGGACGCCGACGACGGCGCCATCCGGGCCGAGCTCGGTTTGTAGGGCTCGGGTCACAGGACTCGAGCTAAGGGCTGGGCCCCTAAGCCATACCTGCGTTTGACCCTCAGTCCTGGAGGGATATCATGTCGATCACATCACTCGCCGCCCCGGGCGCGAGTGTCTCTCCTTCGGAGAGAGAGGGCCGAGAGATGGCCCAGGGTTCTTGACCGGGAGGTTCTCGGACCTCTCCGCGATCCAAGGCCACCCTGGATCCGATCTCCGCCGTCGTGTGCGAGCACTTTGTCCGGGAGTTGAAGCAACGTCTTCTCGTTGAACGGGCTGAGCAGCAGCCGAGTTGATCCCCTAACACTCGACCCCAAACGGTCGCAAGCGAGCGAGGTGACCATGAGCGGAGAGCAGCAGCTCGAACGCTCCGTCCTGGAGAGCAAGGAGCGCGACGAGCTCCACGCCATCGCAGAGGCGATCGGCCTCAAGCCGGGTGCCAGGACCACCAAGGCCAACCTCGTGGGACAGATACTGCGTGCCACCGGGGTAGGGGAGAGCAACGGCGAAGCCGGAGGAGTGTCCGAGCCGCCCGAGGCGGTGTCCACGAACGGCTCCGGTGGGGCCGATGGCGCGCCGGGGTCCGAGGCCCCTGTTGCAGAGGCCGGATCCGCCGCCGGCCCAACCTCAATGGAGCGGACCGCCCCGGCAACCGACGCGGGTGGGGAGCCTCCGATCACGGCCCAAGGTGGTGACCTCAGTCCGACCACCGGCACGGACGGGGCCCGCTCCCAGCAGCACGCCCGCCACACCGACCAGAAGCAGGGCGAACAGAAGCAGGGCGAACAGGAGCAGGCGGGGCCCTCCGACCAGAAGCAGGGCGACCAGCAGCGAGGCGATCGGGGTCCGAGGGACTCGCGCCAGCTCGACGGCAGCGGCCAGCTCGAGCCGGGCAACCGACGACGCCGCCGGCGCGGGCGGGATCGCGACAGGGATCGCGACCGGCAGAGGGATGAGCGCGATCTGCAAGGGGCAGGTCAGGACCAGCAGTTCCAGGGCGAGCCCGTGCCTGTCGCCGGCCTCCTGGATCTCACCGACCAGGGCTACGGGTTCCTGCGGACCAAGGGTTACCTCGCCAGCCCGGACGACGTGTACGTGTCCATCAGCCAGGTTCGCCGTTTCGGCCTCCGCAAGGGTGACCATGTCGAAGGAGCCAGCCGGCCCGCCGACAGCAGCGAGAAGTACCCCGCCCTCCTGCGCATCGACTCGATCAGCGGTCTCACGCCCGAGCAGGCGAGGGAACGGCCCCGCTTCGAGGATCTGACGCCGCTCTTTCCCGACAACAAGCTGCGGCTGGAGGTTCCGGGTGACTCCGCCAACATGGTGGCCCGCATCACCGACCTCATCTCGCCCATAGGCAAGGGCCAGCGTGGCCTGATCGTGTCGCCTCCGAAGGCGGGCAAGACCACTGTCCTCAAGCAGATCGCCCACTCCATCGAGGCCAACAACCCCGAGGTCCACCTGATCGTGCTCCTGGTGGACGAGCGCCCCGAGGAGGTCACGGACATGCGCCGCTCGGTGAAGGGCGAGGTGGTCTCCTCCACGTTCGACCGGCCCTCCGAAGAGCACACCGCAGTGGCCGAGCTGGCCATCGACCGGGCCAAGCGGCTGGTGGAGATGGGAAGGGACGTCGTCATCGTGCTCGACGGCATCACCCGCCTGGCCCGCGCCTACAACTTGGCCGCTCCGGCCAGCGGGCGGATCATGTCGGGTGGTATCGACGCCGCCGCCCTGTACCCGCCGAAGAAGTTCTTCGGTGCGGCCCGCAACATCGAAGAAGGAGGGTCCTTGACCATCCTGGCCACCGCCCTCGTCGAGACGGGCTCCCGCATGGACGAGCACATCTTCGAGGAGTTCAAGGGAACCGGCAACATGGAGCTTCGCCTCGACCGCAAGCTGGCCGAGCGCCGGCTCTACCCCGCAATCGACGTGAACGCCTCGTCCACGCGCCACGAGGAGCTTCTCTTCGAGCGGACACAGCTCCAGCAGGTGTGGAAGCTGCGGCGGGTGCTCAACGCACTCGGCAGCGAGGGAAGCGCGGCGGCCGGTCTGGAGTTGCTGATGGAGAAGATCAAGACCACGAAGAGCAACGACGAGTTCCTGGCCGAGATCGCCAAGGGCCCTACGCCTCCAGTGTGATGGAACCCTGTGTGATCGAACGACTCGAGGAGTGACGGAGCAACATGAAGGCTGACATCCATCCCGAGTACGTGGAGGCGACGGTGAGATGCTCGTGCGGCAACTCGTTCACCACCCACGCCACCAAGGCCGACCTGCACGTGGAGCTGTGCAACGAGTGCCACCCCTTCTACACCGGCAAGCAGAAGCTGGTGGACACCGGAGGGCGCGTCGAACGCTTCGAGCGCCGGTACGGTCAGCGTGGAAAGAAGAAGTAGCAGTCAACTCGACCACACCGATCGACGACTCGGCCCGGGCACTCCGATAGGCACAGTCGACTCCGTCCGGCGCCAGGCGCTCCTTCAGGCCAAGCTGGGTGCCCTCGTAGCCGAGCACCGCGGCACGCACTGGCCCGGTCCCGAGAACGACAGCGAAGCCGTCACAGGCACCTTCCCCGGCGGCGCCACGCTGCGGGCGGGCCCTGTCGGGTGGGTTCTGGCCGAGGACCGGCCCGAGCGAGCGCTCGGCGGTGCGCTGGTGTGGTCACGGCGGCACGAGATCTCCGAGGTCCACGTGATGGCCGAGGAGGCCACCGGCCTCTTGGCCCGCCGCGCCGGCGCCTTTGCCCAGCCGCCTCAGGTGTGGCGCATAGAGGGCCGGTCGCTGGCTGCGGCCGAGCCCGAGCCGCCAGTTTCAGAGCCTCCTCTACCCCCGGAGGCCGAGACCTTCGTGACCTTCCTCTCCGAGGCCGGCGTGGAGCCGGTGATCGAGCACGGCGTGTTGAGCGGTGAGGTGCTGGGCTTGGAGGTAGCCCGAGTCGTCGTCGAAGAACTGGGCGTGTTTCTCGAGGTGGGCGTCGGCAAGCACGACCGTTACGCCCAGCGTCTCCTGAACCAGGACCGCCCGCCGCTCGAGGCTCTGGTCGCCGCCGCCGACGCGGTGCGTGCGTTGCGCAACCCCGAAGCCCCCGCCCACCAGGTCAACCGGCTGTCGCGGGAGCGCTGGCTGCGGTCGATCCTGGTGGCCCAGCCCGCCTTGGTCGGGGCGTCGGCGCTGGCACCCATCCCTGCGCCAACGGCTCGAACTGACCTGCGCCATCCCCTCCCCGCTCCCGCTGCCGGCCTCGACACCGAGGGGAGGCCGGTCGTCGTCGTCTGTTCTATTGGCATCGACGTGGACCTGGTGCCCGCCGCAGCCGACGTCCGTCTCTCCGACGGTCGTGGGGCGCGGTTGATTCTCGCCGTGCCGGCAGCGGATGACCATCCCCTCATCCGTGACCTGGCAGCAGCGCTGGCCGAGCCGGCCGAGATCGTCGCCATCCCCGGCGACTGGCGCCGCCTGGAGAAATAAGGGCAGCCGCCCTGGTCTCGGCTTAGCCCACAGAGTCACGATCGGCGGGCTCGGGCCAGCCATTGGTCCACCGGGGCGTGGTCGTCGGTGAGAACCGGAGCGTCCTTCGCGAAGCCGTTGGCGGCCGCTCCGGTCAGCAGCTCCTCCTTCCCACCGCGGGCGGCGATGTGAGCCGTGATGGCTTGGGCAGGGAGGGGCGTGTCGCTGGCCGCCACCACGACGTTGCCTCCCTGCTGGTTGATGAGCAGCGCTGGTGGGGCGATCACCGCCACATGGTCGAACACCTCGAGCAAGGTGGCAGTCTCGGCTCGGGCGAATCGCATGGGCGGGTAGTCGATGAGGTTGAGGATGTAGATACCTCCGGGACGAAGGGTGGCCTTGAGAGCCATGGCGAACTCAATGGTGGTCAGGTGCCAGGGCACGGCCAGGCCCCCGAATGCGTCACCCAACACCACGTCTTGGCCGGCATCGGGGAGGCGGCCCAGCGCCAAGCGGGCGTCACCCACCAGTACCTGCAGGTCGGGTCCGGTGCGCAACCCCAGGCGGTCTCGGGCCAGCTCCACCAGCCCGGCATCGATCTCGAGGACCACGCTTCTCGTTCCGCGCCGTACGGCCTCCAGGTAGCGGGGCATGGTGAAGCCTCCCCCGCCCACGTGCAGGACATGCAGGGGGCCGGGGGACCCAGCGGCGTCCACCACGTCAGCGAACACCCTGCTGTAGTCCAACTGGAGGTGGGTGGGGTCGTCGACGTCGACGTAGCTGTGCAGGAGGGCGTCGAGGACGAGGGCTCGGCCGCCGCCCCGTTGGCGGTCTTCGATCACCTGGGCGCAGTGGTAGACGGTCTCCGCGTCGCAGCGATCGTCCGCCGCCCCGGCCAGGCCGGATCCGACCAGCGCCGTCACCCATACCGTGGCGATCAGGCGCCTGCTCGTGGCCCCCCATACCCATAGCCACAGCGCCGAACCGGTGAGCATCAACAGGGCGCCCAACAGGAAGATGGAGGTGGTGGTGGGGGCGGCCTCCACCAGCACGAAACCGGCGACCATGGTGCCGGCGATGGCGCCGAGCGTCGCCAGCGCCGACAGCCGGCCCACCACTTGGCCCGTGACGGCCACGTCCCGCAGCTGCAGCTTGACAACCGTGGGGGTGACGGCGCTCAGCACGGCGGCGGGGGCGAAGAAGCCGGCCAGGGACAGCGGCACCACCCACTCCCGGCTGCCGCCGGCCACGAGGTTGCCGAGGAGGCGCACCAAGGGGACGGCCAGCAGGGAGAGGGCACCGCCGAGTGTCACTAACGGGCCGAGCATGACCCTCGGGTGGACCCGGTCGGCCATGCGACCGCCGAGGGAGGTGCCAGCAGCGATGCCGGCCAGCACGGTGGCGATGACCGCCGTATAGGTCTCGAGCGACAAACCCACGTAAGGGGCGAGCAGTCGCCCGGCCAGGATCTCGAGGACCAGCACCGCTCCGGACGTGAAGAACACCAGCCCGCCCGCCACCAAGGGGTTCATGGCGATGATTGTGCCCCGATCTCGAGGGCCCCCTCCCTTCGGGCTGGGCCCGAGCTCAGCAGCCCTGGGACCGGTCGCTCGCCTTGACTCGGTTAGCTTGTCGATCCTTGAGAGATACGAAACGGGGGAACGAGGAGTGGGAGGACTCCGGCGAGGCGGAGGACGCCGCCGAAGAGGAAGCCTTCGATGTCCTGATCGAGACCCCCAAGGGGAGCAGGAAGAAGTACGAGTACGACCACGAGCGCCACACCATGCGCCTCGACCGGAGGCTGGCGTCGGCCACCGTCTTCCCCGCCGATTACGGCTACATCCTGGACACCACGGGCAACGACGGCGAGGAGCTCGACGCCTTGGTGCTCGCCGACGAGCCCACGGCTCCCAACACGATGGTGGCCGTTCGAGCTGTGGGCGTGTTCTGGCTGGAGACCGACGGTGGCCGGGAAGCCAAGATAATCGCCGTGCCCGACGGTGATCCCGTTTGGAAGGAGGTCGTGGACATCGATCACGTGCCCTCCCACCTGAAGGCGGAGATCGAGAACTTCTTCGAGGTCTACAAGCTCCTGGAGCCCACCAACGATCCTTCGTCGGGCGGCTTCGACGGCAAGGACGCCGCCATCAAGGCCATCGAGGACGCTCGCACCCGGCGCCGCGACACCTGACCGGCCCGAGCTCCTCCGCCAGGCCCGCCGGTAGCCTGGCGTCGTGCTCGAGCGTCTCCGGAGCCTGGAGGATGAATACGACAAGCTGGCCGAGCGGCTGAACGATCCGGCGGTGCTCGCCGATCACCAGGCAGTTCGGGTGGCGGGCCGGCGCCTCAAGGAGCTGGAGCCGGTGGTGGGGGTGTGCAGGCGCTACCGGGAGGTCCTCTCCGACCTGGAGACGGCCAACGGGATGCTCGGTGAGGCCGATGGTGATGACCGCGACCTCATGCGCTCGGAGATCGAGGAGCTCGAGGCGGCCAAGGCCGGTCTGGAGGCCGCGCTCAAGGTGCTGCTCCTCCCCAAGGACCCCAACGACGGGAAGAACGTGATCGTGGAGATCCGCGGCGCCGAGGGCGGGGAGGAGGCCAACCTCTTCGCCAAGGACCTGTTCGACATGTACCTGCGCTACGCCGACCAGAAGGGCTTTGGCCACGAGGTGCTCGGCGCCCACCCGTCGGAGAAGGGTGGCTTCAACGAGGTCAGCTTCCTGGTCAAGGGGGACGAGGTCTGGAGCCGCTTCAAGCACGAGGGCGGCCCGCACCGGGTGCAGCGGGTGCCGGCCACGGAGTCACAGGGGAGGATCCACACCTCCTCGGCCACGGTGACGGTGCTACCCGAGGCGGAGGAGGTCGACGTGAGCGTCGACCCACACGAGCTCAAGGTGGACGTCTACCGCTCCACTGGGCCGGGTGGGCAGTCGGTGAACACCACCGACTCCGCGGTGCGGATAACGCACCTACCCACCGGCATCGTGGTGAGCATGCAGGACGAGAAGAGCCAGCTCCAGAACAAGGCCCGGGCCATGCAGGTCCTTCGAGCAAGGCTGCTCCAGGCCGAGCAGGAACGTCAGGCCAGCGAGCAGTCGGAGCGCCGACGCAGCCAGGTCGGGGGCGGCGGGCGGTCCGAGAAGATCCGCACCTACAACTACAGGGAGAACCGGGTCACGGATCACCGGATCAACAAGACCATCTACAAGCTCGACAAGGTCCTGATGGGGGATCTCGATGAGTTCGTGGAGGCCCTGATGGCTGACGAGCGGTCACGCCAGCTACGAGGAGAGGACGGTTGACGGGCTCCTCGGGTCCTTCGAGCTCTGCCGGCGCAGGGGGCGCCGCTTCACACGCCCACCGTAGAACGACAACCACCTGGCGCGCCCTGCTGGCCGAGGCGCGGGCACGTCTGGGCTCGGCCTCTGAAGCTCGGCGGATGGTGGAGCGGGCTTCGGGCTTCGAGGGTAGCGAGTACCACTCGGGATTGGACGAGGCGGTCACCTCGGGGCCGGGCGCCCACTTCGACGACATGTTGGCCCGGCGCCAGCGGGGTGAGCCGCTGCAGTACGTGCTCGGGGCATGGGGCTTTCGGTCCCTCGACTTGCTGGTGGACCGCCGGGTGCTCATCCCGCGGCCGGAGACCGAGGTCGTGGTCGAAGTGGCGTTGGCGGAGCTGGGTCGCCTGGAGCAAGACCGGCTGGAGCGCCACGAGCCCCTCCGCCGCCATCCTCTCGTCGTCGACCTCGGGACGGGCTCGGGGGCCATCGCCCTCTCGGTGGCCTCCGAGGCACCGGCCACCCAGGTATGGGCAACCGACCGCTCGCGGGAGGCGCTGGCGGTGGTTCGGGCCAACCTCGCCGGGGTGGGACGGGCCGCGACCAGGGTGAAGCTGGCCGAGGGTGAGTGGTTCGCCGCCCTTCCGCCCATCCTGCGGGGCCAAGTCGACGTGGTGGTCTCCAACCCGCCGTACGTGGGTGAGCACGAGGTTGCCGACCTGCCTCCCGAGGTAGCCCGATGGGAACCTCGGGAGGCCCTCGTGGCCGGGCCGACCGGCCTGGAGCAGGTCGAGGCCATAGTGAGCGAGGCCCGACGATGGCTGTCCCGCCCCGGTGCGCTGGTCCTCGAGATCGCCCCCCGCCAGGCCCGGGAAGCTGTCGCCCTGGCCTACGCCGAGGGCTTCGTGGAGGCCGAGGTCCTGCCGGACATGGCCGGCCGGCTCCGGGCACTCGTCGCCAGGGTGTGAAGGCCAGATTATGAAGGAAGGCCCCGGAGTGTGAAGGAGAAGGACCCGGTGCAGCCCGATGCCGCCGGCATCGAGGCTGCGGTCCGAGCGCTGACCTCGGGCCGGGTGGTGGCCATCCCCACCGACACGGTCTATGGGCTCGCAGTCGATCCCCACCGCCATGGCTCCGCCGACCGCCTGTTCGCACTGAAGGACCGGCCCCGGGAGGTTCGCCTTCCGGTGCTGGTGAGCGACGAGGAGCAGGTGCTGCAGGCCGCATCGGTGGTGCCCGACGTCGCCCGCCGCCTGATGAGCCGCTTCTGGCCCGGAGCGCTCACGATCGTCCTGCCCCGGCGCCCGGGGTCATCGGCCGACCTCGGGGCCGACGAGGCCACGGTGGGGGTCCGGTGCCCTGCCCATCCCGTTCCCCTCGCCCTCTGCGCCCTCACCGGCCCGCTCGCCACCACCAGCGCCAACCCGCACGGGAAGGAGCCCTTGACCACCGCCGAGGCCGTCAAGGCAGCCTTCGGAGACGGCGTGGCCGTGGTGCTCGATGGGGGAACCTGCGCCGGGTTGCCCTCCACGGTCGTGGACTGCACCGGCTCCACCGAACCGGCGCTGTTGCGCCAGGGCCGCATCCCGTGGGCGGAGGTGGTGGCAGCTGCCGGCGTCTGACCGGCCTTGCTCCAGGCGGTGCTCGGGGGCGCCTTGGTCGTAGACTCGGACCCCTGATCGACATCCTCACGCTGTGCACCGGCAACATCTGCCGCTCGCCCATGGCCGAGGTCTTCCTCGCTCGACGGCTGGAGGAGTTGGGCGTGGCCGCTCACGTTCACTCCGCCGGTCTCCTCGACGACGGACGGCCGGCCCAAGGGGTGGAGGTGCTGGCCGGCATGGGCTTCGACACTTCGACACACCGCAGCCGGCGCATGACTGCCGAGATGGTGGAAAACGCCGACCTGGTCCTCTGCATGGCCCGTGAGCACCTACGTGAGGCCGTGCTCCTCTCGCCGGCGGCATGGCCGAGGTCGTTCACCCTGAAGGAGATCGTGCGTAGAGGCGAGCAGTCGGGGCCCAGACCTGCCGGCCAGCCGTTCGACGAGTGGGTGGCCAAGCTCCACGCCGGGCGAAGCAGGGCCGGCCTGCTCGGGTCGTCGGTGGACGACGACATAGCCGACCCGATCGGCGGCAGCCGCACCGTGTACAAGAACACCGCCGCAGAGATTCAGACGTTGTCCGACCGCTTGGTTGAGCTCGCCTGGGAAAGGACCTGACCGCACATGCGAATCGCCATAGGGTCGGACCACGCCGGGTTCCCCCTGAAGCAGCACCTCGTCGCCTCCCTCGAGGACATGGGCCACGAGGTCGACGACCAGGGCACCGACAGCGAGGAGTCGGTGGACTACCCGCCCATCTGCGCCGGGGTTGGCCGCACCGTCGTGGAGGGCAACGCCGATCGGGGGATCGTGCTCGGCGGTACGGGGCAGGGTGAGCAGATCGCGGCCAACAAGGTGCGCGGTGTACGGGCCGCCTTGTGCCATGAACTGTTCACGGCCCGCCTGTCCCGTGAGCACAACGACGCAAATGTGCTCGCAATGGGCGCACGGGTGGTGGCGCCGGCCCTGGCCGACGAGATCCTGGAGGTGTGGCTGAAGACGGAGTTCGAGGGCGGCCGGCACCAGGAGCGCCTGGATCAGATCGCCGAGATCGAGACGGAGCATGGCAAGGACGGCCCGGACGGGGACGGCCAGTGAGCCCTGTGGGTCGGGACGAGGAGCTCTTCTCCATCCTCGACCGAGAGCTCGAGCGTCAGAGCACCACGCTCCAGCTCATCGCATCGGAGAACTTCACGTCCCGAGCCGTGCTCGAGGCCACCGGTTCGGTGCTCACCAACAAGTACGCCGAGGGATACCCGGGCAAGCGCTACTACGGCGGGAACCAGATCGTGGACGAGGCCGAGGACCTGGCTCGGCGCCGGGCCATGGACCTCTTCGGTGCCGAGCACGCCAACGTCCAGCCGCACGCCGGCGCCAACGCCAACATGGCCGTCTACCTGGCTCTGCTCGATCCCGGCGACACCGTGCTGGGCATGCGCCTCGACCAGGGCGGTCACCTCACCCACGGGTCGCCGGTCAACGCCAGCGGCCAGCTCTACCGCTTCGTCTCCTACGGGGTGACCGAGAGCGACGAGCGTCTCGACTACGACCAGATCCGGGACCTGGCCCGAGCCGAGCGGCCGCGGCTCATCGTCGCCGGCGCCACGGCTTACCCCCGGATCATCGATCCCGAGCCGCTCCGGCGTATCGCCGACGAGGTCGGGGCCCTCTTCATGTTCGATGCCGCCCACGTGGCCGGCCTCATCGCCGGTGGCGTCCATCCGAATCCCGTGCCCGAGGCCGACGTCGTCACCTTCACCACCCACAAGACGCTCCGGGGACCTCGTGGCGGCTGCATCCTCTCCACCGCCGAGCACGCCAAGGCCATCGACAAGGCCATCTTCCCCGGCCTGCAAGGCGGTCCGCTCGAGCACGTGGTCGCAGCCAAGGCCGTGGCCTTCCGGGAGGCGGCCCAGCCCGAGTTCAAGGAGTACGCGGCGCAGGTCGTGAGGAACGCCCAGGCACTGGCCCAGGCCCTCGCCGGGGAAGGTTTCCGCATCGTCTCCGGCGGCACCGACAACCACCTGATGCTGGTGGACCTCCGGTCGTTCGACGAGGAGCTCAGCGGCAAGGAGGCGCAGGAGACGCTGGACCGAGCCGGCCTGACGCTGAACAAGAACCAGATCCCGGGGGACCCACGCTCGCCGTTCGTCACCAGCGGGCTCCGGGTTGGGACCGCGGCCATGACCACCACCGGCATGAAGGAGCCCGAGATGGGCGATGTCGCCGCCTTCATGGGACGAGCCCTGCGCAATCGCTCCAGCGACCACGAGCTGGCGGCAGTGCGCGAAGAGGTAGGAACCCTCTGCACCAAGTTCCCCCCTTACCCGGACTGATGTCGCCCGCGCCGCCATGCTGAGCTACATCCTGGTGGGAGCGGTCGCGGCGGCGGCGACCTACGGGCTGTGCTTCGCCGTACGCAGGCTGGCGGTGCGCTTCGGGGCCGTCGTGCTGCCCGACGACCGCAAGGTGCACGCCTCACCGACCCCCACGGCCGGTGGTGCGGCCATGTTCGCCGCCTTCTTGATCGCCATGGCCGTGGCCTGGCGCCTTCCCCAGTTCAGGGACACCTTCGACGGCTCTTCGGAGCCACTCGGGGTCGTGCTCGCCGTGGCGGCCATCTTCGTGGTGGGCCTGGTGGACGACCTGCGCGAGGTGTCGGCTCCGGCCAAGCTGGCAGGGCAGGTGCTGGCCGGCTGCGTCCTCTACTTCCTCGGCGTGACTCTGTTCTTCTTCCGGGTGCCCTTCGGGGACCTGATCTCCCTGTCGGCCGACCTGCAACCCCTGGTCACGGTCCTCTGGGTGGTGGCCATTGCCAACGCCGTCAACTTCATCGACGGCCTGGACGGCCTGGCTGCGGGCATCGTGTTCATCGCCGCCGGCGCATTCTTCGTCTACTCCAACCGGCTGTTCGACGCCGGACTGATCGGGAGCGAGAACGTGGGCCCCCTGGCGGCCGTCATCGCCTGCGGCATATGCCTGGGGTTCCTTCCCCACAACATGCACCCGGCCCGGATCTTCATGGGCGACGCCGGCGCCATGGTGCTGGGCGTGCTCATGGCGTCTTCGACGATCGTGGTCGGCGGCCGCATCGACGACCAGTACAGCGGCCAGGCCTACTTCTTCTTCGCTCCCATGGTCATCCCCCTCTTCATCCTGGGCGTCCCCATCGTGGACACCGTCTTTGCCGTGATTCGTCGGGCGGTCCGGCGAACGGCCCTGTCCGTCGCCGACAAGGAGCATCTCCACCACCGGCTGATGCGCCTGGGTCACGGCCACCGGCGGTCCGTGCTCATCCTCTGGGCATGGACGACCATCTTCTCCCTGCTGATCCTGTTCCCACCCACGGGGAAGGCCAATGCGCTGATCCCCTTCGTCGCGGCGGGCTTGGGTGTGGGTCTGTACACGGTGTTCATCCCCGTTCACCAACGAGGGGTTGTCCTGGCCGACGAGCTGCCCGGTGACGCCGAGGACGATTACGTCGACGACGACGATGACTGGCCCGATGAGGAACCGGCACCGAGGCGGGCAGCGGTGTTCGGCGCCTCGGCGGAGCTGGCTGACGTCGTACACATGCCCGAGCGGCGGCGCCGCACGGGGAGAGGGTGAAGGTGTGACCTGCGCGAAACTTGCGGGCCTCTCGGGGGGCTCCTAGATTCCGAGACGCCAACTCACCGATTCATACGGCGGACCGGGCAGTGTGGCCACAGAAGGGCAGACGGGTTGGACCCGAGCAAAGTGGACATCGGCGAGAAGCGCGAGTTGTACGGCGGGTTCGGGAACAGCTTGGTCTGGGCGTTCGAGTTCGCCGCCACGCCGTTCCTCTTCGGGTTGATCGGCCATTATCTCGATGGTCGGCTGGGTACCGGTCCTTGGCTCACCATGCTCCTCGTCGTGTTCGCCCTCACCGGTCTGAGCGTGCGTATGTACTACGGCTATGTGGCGGCCATGGAAGAGCATGAAGCCACCGCCCCCTGGAAGAAGAGGCTGCCCGCAGGGCAGCCGTTGAGCGCCGGAGCCGATCCGGCTCTGCCGGTCGGCGGAGGCACGACTGAGCTCGCCGACCAAGCTCTGCTTGGGAGGCGATGGTGATCAGCGCTTTGGACAGTCCGCCGGTGGAGCGGCAGGTGGCCGGGGACATGATCCGTCGAGGCCTGCCTGTTGCCCCCGTGCTCGTGGCTGTCGCCGCCCTGATCTGGGGTCTGGACGGTGGGCTGTCGGCCGCCTACGGCCTGGCCATAGTGCTGGGCAATTTCGCGCTGGCCGCCGTCCTGTTGAGCTGGGCCGGCCGCCGGTCCGTTGGGCTGTTGATGGGGGTGGCGCTCTTCGGCTATCTCCTCCGACTGGCCCTGGTGGCCGGTGCCGTGCTCGTCGTCAAGGACATGGCCTGGGTCGAGCTCCTGCCCTTGGGCCTTACCATCGTCGTCACCCACCTGGGCCTGCTCTTCTGGGAGACCACCAAGGTGTCGGCGTCACTGAGCTTCCCCGGGCTCAAGCCTGATCACAAGGGGGCTTGAGGCCGTGATCCTCGCCGCCCTGGAGTTCCCGCCCATCGAGGAGCTGCTCGAGTGGCCCGACATCGCCGGGATTCCCGGCTTCAACAAGGTGTCACTTCTCTGCGTCGCCTCGGCCATCATCGTCTTCGTGTTCTTCACGGTGGCCGGCCGCCGGGGCGAGATGGTGCCCAGGGGCGTCCAGAACATCGCCGAGTCCTCCATGGAGTTCGTACGAGACGGCATCATCATGCAGACCATGGGCCCTCAGGGCCTGTACTGGATGCCCTTCCTACTCACGATGTTCATGTTCCTCCTGGTGAACAACCTGTTCGAGGTAGTTCCGTTCATCCAGTTCCCGTCCACGGCTCGCATGGCCATTCCCCTTCCCCTGGCCCTCCTGGTGTTCATCCTGTTCGTGTTCATGGGCGCCAAGCACCAGGGCCTCGGCAGCTACATCAAGTCCACGCTGGTGCCCTCCGGGGTGCCCAAGCCCCTCTACGTCCTGGTCGTTCCCATCGAGTTCTTCTCCACCTTCCTCATGCGGCCCTTCTCGCTGGCCGTGCGGCTGTTCGCCAACATGCTGGCCGGCCACCTGCTCCTCGTGACCTTCGCCCTACTGTCGGCGGCCCTCTTCACCAAGAGCGTCATGATCGTTCTGCTGCCCCTGCCTGTGGCCATGCTGGTGGCGGTGACCATCTTCGAGATCCTCGTGGCGGTCCTGCAGGCCTTCATCTTCACGATCTTGACTGCCGTGTACATCGGCGAAGCCATGAACCCCGAGCACTAGAGAGGACGTTGTCATGAGGCTGTTCGAGCTTGCACTGCTCCTAGGCCAGCAGGAGAAGGGGCTCAGTTCACTGGGCGCCGGCATCGGATACGGCGCCGCTGCCATCGGTCCGGGCATCGGCATCGGCTACGTGGTGGGCAACGCCATCACGGCCATGGCCCGTCAGCCCGAGGCCGCCGGCATGGTGCGCACCACCATGTTCCTCGGCATCGCCTTCACCGAGGCCTTGGCCCTCATCGGCTTCGTCGTTTTCATTCTCCTGAAGTTCACTTAAAGGCCCGGAAAAGGAGTCCCCGTGACCGGTGTCACCACCCTGCTGATCGCAGCATCCTCGAACCCGATCCTGCCAAAGAGCAAGGAGATCGTCTGGTTCGTCGTCGCCTTCGCCATTCTTTTCTTCCTCATGAAGAAGTACGCCCTGCCGCAGGTGGAGCAGACCATGCAAGAGCGCTCGGACAAGATCCGCGGCAACCTCGAAGAGGCCGAGCAAGTGCGCAACGAGGCCCAGGACGTCCTCAAGCAGTACAAGCGCCAGCTCGCTGACGCTCGCGACGAGTCCAACCGCATCATCGAGGAGGCTCGGGAGACGGCCGAGAACTTGCGGCGCGACATGATGGAGCGGGCGGAGGCACAGGTGGCCGAGCTGCGCGAGCGGTCCAGGGAGGAGATCAAGGCGGCCCAGGAGCGGGCCACCTCGGAGCTCCAGTCGCGGGTCGGCACCATGGCCATCGAGCTGGCCGAGAAGGTCGTGGAGCAGAGCCTCAACCGGGACGCCAACCTGCGACTCATCGAGCGCTACATCGAAGAGGTCGGATCGAGGGGCTGATGGCCGACTTCATCGACGCCTATGCCGCAGCGCTCTTCGCCGTTGCCGTAGCCGAGGAGGCGTTGGACCGCGTCGAGGAGGAGTTGTTCCGGGTCGCTCGCACAATCGAGGGCAACGACGAGCTCCGCTCCACCCTCACCGACGACGCCGTGCCCGTCGATCGCCGTCAAGGCATCGTCGAGGATCTCCTCGGAGAGCGTACCCACCACGTGACCACTGCCCTGGTGTCCTTCCTCGTGGGTGTCGGCAGGGGCCGCCAGCTCCCTGCCATCATCGACAAGCTCGTGGAACGGGCCGCCGCCGAACGGGCCGAGGTCGTCGCCGAGGTGCGCACGGCCATACCGCTCGACGACGATCTGCGACAGCGTCTGGGCGAGGCCCTCTCCAACGCCACCGGCAAGCAGGTGAGTGTCAAGGCGGTGGTCGACGAGAGCGTTCTTGGCGGGGTGGTGGCCCAGGTCGGTGACACCATCATCGACGGAACCGTCCGTCACCGCCTCAATCAGCTGCGAGCCGCGTTGTGACGTTATGACACTCTTCGCAAGCGCCCGTCCGCACCGACAGAGGACCCCACATGGCTGATACAGAGACAGAAGAAGAAGACCAGGACGAGACCAGTTCCGAGAACGGGGGCAAGGCCCCTGACCCGGAGATCGACATCTCCGTCGACTTCAGCATCAGCGCTGAAGACATCGCCGCCGCCTTGAACAAGCGCCTCGGCGACTATGACCCCTCCACCTCCGAGTCCCAGGTCGGCCAGATCGTAGAGGTCGGCGACGGGATCGCCCACATCTCGGGGCTGCCCAACTTGGGTGTCAACGAGTTGGTGGAGTTCGAGGGTGGCACCCTGGGGCTGGCTCTCAATCTCGACGAGGGCTCCATAGGCGCCGTAGTGCTGGGCCAGGTCGACGAGCTCACCGAGGGCCAGCCGGTCAAGGCCACCGGTCGCATCCTGTCGGTGCCCGTGGGCGACGAGCTGCTCGGCCGGGTGGTGAACGCCCTCGGAGAGCCCATCGACGGTGAGGGCGAGCTCAACACCGACGAGCTCCGTCGCCTGGAGATCCAGGCGCCCGGGATCACCGGCCGCCAGCCCGTGAAGGAGCCGATGCAGACCGGGATCAAGGCCATCGACGCCATGACGCCGATCGGCCGAGGTCAGCGAGAGCTCATCATTGGGGACCGCAAGACGGGCAAGACGACCGTCGCCATCGACACGATCATCAACCAGCGCGGCAAGGGCGTGAAGTGCATCTACGTGGCCGTCGGCCAGAAGGGCTCCACCGTGGCCCAGACGGTGGCCACCCTCGAGGAGAACGGGGCTCTCGAGTACACCGTGGTGGTGAGCGCTCCCGCCTCCGACCCCGCTCCCTACAAGTACCTGGCCCCCTACGCCGGGTGCGCCATCGGCCAGCACTGGATGGACAACGAGCAGCACGCCCTGGTGGTCTACGACGACCTGTCGAAGCAGGCCGAGGCCTACCGTCAGCTCTCGCTGCTCCTTCGCCGGCCGCCGGGCCGGGAGGCCTACCCGGGCGACGTCTTCTACCTGCACAGCCGGCTGCTCGAGCGGGCGGCGAAGCTCAGCGACGAACGGGGCGCCGGGTCCCTGACCGCCCTTCCGATCATCGAGACCAAGGGCGGCGACGTCTCCGCCTACATCCCCACCAACTGCATCTCCATCACCGACGGGCAGATATACCTGGAGACAGACCTGTTCAACTCGGGCGTCCGCCCCGCCATCAACGTCGGCATCTCGGTTTCCCGGGTAGGTGGCTCGGCCCAGATCAAGGCCATGAAGAGCGTCTCCGGGGGGCTCAAGACCGACCTGCAGCAGTACCGGGAGCTGGAGTCGTTCGCCACCTTCGGATCGGACCTCGACAAGTCCTCGCAGGCCACCCTCGACCGCGGTGAACGGCTGACCGAGCTCCTCAAGCAGCCGGCCAACTCCCCGATGCCGGTGGAGGAGCAGGTGGTGGTCATCCACGCCGGAGTCGAGGGCTTCGTGGACGACGCCCCCGTCGACGACGTCCGCCGTTTCGAGCGGGAGCTCGTCGAGTACGTGCGAACTCGTCACGGGAACCTCCTGGACCAGATCCGGGACAAGGGTGACCTGCCCGGCGACGACGGCTTGAAGGAAGCCATCAAGGGTTTCGCCGATCAGTTCCAGCCCAGCGAGAGCATCGACGAGACGTCGTCCGGCGACGAGGAGGACGATGACGGTTCCGACGGGGACAGCTCGTCCGAGGACGAGGGTTCGAGCTAGATCCCGTGCCCGGTGGTGACGAAAAGCAGCTGAAGCGGCGCATCAAGAGCGTTGAGAACACCAAGCAGGTGACCAAGGCCATGGAGATGATCGCCTCGGCCCGTCTGCCCAAGGCCCAGGAGCGGGTTGCTGCGGCCCGGCCCTACAGCGAGCAGATCACCGAGGTCATTCGCAGCCTGGCCGAGGCCGGGGCTGACCTCGACCACCCCTTGCTGGAGCAGAAGGACGAAGACGAGATCCAGAAGGTGGCGTACGTCATCATCACCGCCGACCGGGGCCTCGCCGGTGGCTACAACAACAACGTCGTTCGGGCCGCCACACGCGCCATCGAGGAGGACCAGGCCAAGGGCCGCGACTACTCGCTGGTTCTGGTGGGGAAGAAGGCAGTGAGCTACTTCCGCTTCCGCGGGTACGAGATCGACGCCTCGTTCACGGGTATGAGCGAGCAGCCCACCTACGAAGACGCCCGCACCGTGGCTTCCGCGGTCAGCGAGCCCTTCGAGGAGGGCGACATCGACCTGGTTCGCCTCGTCTACACCCAGTTCCTCTCGGCCGGGACTCAGCGGGTGGCCGTGCGCCAGTTCCTCCCCCTCGACACAGAAGCTCTGGCTGAGGACGACGATGGTGACGACGAGGGACTCGAAGCGGCCTACGAGTTCGAGCCGGCTCCCACCGAGATCCTCGAGCGGCTGCTCCCTCGCTACGTGGAGGCGCGCCTGTACGCCGCAATGCTCGAAGCCAGCGCTTCGGAGCTGGCCGCTCGCCAGCGGGCCATGAAGGCGGCCAGCGACAACGCCGGCGAGCTCATCGACACGCTCAACCGGGACATGAACCGGGCCCGCCAGGCCACCATCACCACCGAGATCATGGAGGTGGTGGGCGGCGCCGAAGCCCTCCGGGGCGGCAAGGGGAAGAAGGACTACTTCCCGGACGACCTGGTGACCGACGATTACCTGCCCGACGACTACGACTACGCCAGAAGCTAGGAGTCCCCTGAGATGAGAGCGCCCGAAGTGAGACTGCCCAAAGTGAGACAGCTGTGAGCGACACCCATACCGAGCAGGACGCCGAGGCCAGAGCCGCCGAGGCCGAGGACCGTGCCAGAGAGGCGGAGGAACGGGCTGAGCAGGCCGAACGTCGGGCCGCCGAGGCCGAGGGGGGCGACGGCGACCAAGAGGAGCAGAACCTCAAGGACGGCAAGGTCGTCGCCGTGGGAGGGCCGGTCATCGACGTGGAGTTCCCGCCCGACGCCATCCCCGACATCAACTACGCCCTCACCTTCGAGATCGAGCAAGAGGGCGAGACCATCCCGGTCGTCGCCGAGGTGGCTCAGCAGATCGGTGACTTTCGGGTACGAGCCATCTGCATGAAGCCCACCGACGGCTTGCGGCGGGGGGCGAAGGTGAAGAACACCGGCAAGGGGATCACCGTACCCGTGGGTCCCCAGCTGTTGGGACACGTGTTCAACACCATCGGCGAGCCCCTTGACACCGACGAGATCGAAGAGCCGGAGGATCGGTGGGAGATCCACCGGCCTCCGCCCCCCTTCTCGGAGCTCGAGCCCAAGACCGAGATGTTCGAGACGGGGATCAAGGTCATCGACCTCCTGGCGCCCTACTCCAAGGGAGGCAAGGTCGGACTCTTCGGAGGGGCCGGCGTGGGAAAGACGGTGGTCATCCTGGAGATGATCCGCCGTGTGGCCCAGGAGCACGGCGGTGTCTCCGTGTTCGGCGGCGTGGGCGAGCGGACCCGCGAAGGCAACGACCTGTGGTTGGACACCCAGGAGTCGGGCGTCCTCGACAAGGCCGTGCTCTGCTTCGGCCAGATGGACGAGCCGCCGGGGGTGCGTCTCCGCGTGGGCTTGGCTGCCCTCACCATGGCCGAGTACTTCAGGGATGTGAAGGAGCAGGACGTCCTTCTCTTCATCGACAACATCTTCCGCTTCGTGCAGGCGGGCATGGAGGTCTCCACCCTCCTCGGCCGCATGCCTTCGGCGGTGGGCTACCAGCCCACGCTGGCCGATGAGATGGGCGAGCTCCAGGAGCGGATCACCTCGACCCGCGGTCGCTCGATCACGTCCCTGCAGGCCGTCTACGTGCCGGCCGACGACTACACCGACCCCGCACCGTTCACTACCTTCACTCACCTGGATGCGACCACCGAGCTGTCCCGCGACATCGCCGCCCAGGGCATCTACCCGGCCGTGGACCCGCTGTCTTCCTCCTCGAACATCCTCATCGAGGACGTTGTGGGGGAGCGCCACTACCGGGTCGCCCAACAGTGCAAGGAGATCCTGCAGCGCTACGACGAGCTCCAGGACATCATTGCCATCCTCGGCCTCGACGAGCTCTCCGAGGAGGACCGCGAGGCCGTGAACCGGGCCCGGCGCATGCAGCGGTTCTTCTCCCAGCCGCTCTTCGTCGCCGAGAACTTCACCGGTATCGAGGGCATATACGTGTCGGTGGAGGACACCATCGACTCCTTTGAGCAGTTGCTCAACGGTGACCTCGACGATCTTCCCGAGCAGGCCTTCTTGAACGTGGGCAACGCAGAGTCGGCGCGGGAAAAGGCCAAGAGCATGGAGAAGGAGTAGGCGAGGAGTGCCCCTCCAGGTGGAGCTGGTCTCACCCGACCGGATGCTCTTCTCCGACGAGGCGGAGATGGTGATCTGCCGCACCCCGGCGGGCGAGATCGCCTTCATGGCCGGCCACGTCCCCTTTCTCGGAGCGCTCGGCATCGGGATCGTGCGCATCCACAAGGAGGGGGGCGACGTCGAGAAGATGGCGGTCCACGAAGGCTTCGTGCAGGTGAAGGAAGACCGGGTCATCATCCTCTCCGACGTGGCCGAGCGAGCTGACCAGATCGATACCGATCGCGCTCGCAGGGCCAAGGAGGAAGCGGAGAGCGACCTCAAGAGCGCCGGTGAGGACGACGAGGAGGCCGAGAAGCACAAGGCGCGGGCCCGTCGGGCCGAGGTGCGTCTGGAGCTGGCCGAGGGGTAATCAGCGAGCAAGCGGAGCTTGCTCGCTGAGCTCAATCGTGCTCCGGGCGACCGGCAGAGCCGGATCGCCCTTCGCCCTGTAGGACACTCTCTTTCATGCCCAGGGCACGGCTCGGAGTTGCTCTCTTGCTTCCGTCGCCGGTGGCTGCCGAGGTGGACGGTCTGCGCCGGGCAGTGGGGGACGGCTCCCTCCACCGGATCCCTCCCCATCTGACGCTGGTCCCGCCGGTCAACGTGGCCGAGAGCCGCCTTCCCGAGGCGCTCGCCGTCATCCGAAGCGCGGCGGCGGCCACCCGGCCCCTCACCGTCGAGCTGGGTCCGCCCCGAACGTTCCTGCCCGCCAACCCAGTGCTCTACCTCGCCGTCGAGGGCGAGGTGGCCGGGATCCATGCCCTGCGTGAACGCATCCTGCGCGAGCCGCTGGCCCGCACCACCTCGTGGCCGTTCGTCCCTCATGTCACCCTCGCCGACTCGGCTTCCCCTGAGATCATCGACGCCGCTGTGGTCGCACTGGGCCGTTACCGGGCCGAGGTCCGCTTCGAGCGGGTGCACCTACTCCGGGAGGGGGCCGGCCGAATCTGGGAACCCATCGCCGAGGCACCTCTTCGGGCCCCGGCGGTGATCGGCAGGGGCGGCCTACCCGTGGCGCTCAGCGTGACGGAGCGCCCTGACCCCGAAGCGGCCGAGCTCCGTGAGCGGGAGGAGGGTGCCGAGCGCCCCTTCGCCGTCACCGCTCGCAGGGACGAGCAGGTGGTCGGCGTGGCGTCGGGAGTCGTGCGAGATGGCGTGGCTCACCTCCGGACCCTCGTGGTGCACGGTGGCCAGCGGCGCCAGGGGATCGGATCCCACCTCCTCGCTGCCGTCGAGAGCCTGGCCGCAGACCAGGGGTGTCGGTCGATAGTCACCGACTCGGCGCTCGAAGAGCTTGGGGAGGCGTTCCTGCGCACCCGGGGGTGGACCAGCCTTGAGCCGAACCCCCGGTTTGGCCGGGACCCCGGGTGATTGTCGGGTGGAGGAGCATCCGGAATCCCGGATGCGAACGCATCGAGGATCAGCGTCGAGGCGGACCGGAGCTCTGGGAGGCGATCAGTCGAAGTCGATGGCGCTGAAGCGGCGCAGCTTCTGGAGGCGGTGGCGGGAGTCGATGCGCCGCACTGTTCTGGACTTGGAGCGCATCACCAGCGAATGGGTGGTGGCGCCGTCGCTGTCGTAGTGCACGCCCCGGAGCAACTCACCGTCGGTGATCCCGGTGGCGGCGAAGAAGCTGTTCTCACCCTTCACCAGGTCCTCCGTGGTGAGGACGGCGTCGAGGTCGTAGCCCGCGTCGATGGTGGCCTGGCGCTCCTCGTCGCTCCTCGGGCAGAGCTGGGCCTGGATCTCCCCGCCCATGCACTTGAGGGCGGCGGCGCTGATGACGCCCTCCGGCGTGCCGCCGATGCCGAAGAGGATGTCGGCCCCCGCTTCGGGCCACGCCGTCGTCATCGCTCCGGCCACGTCGCCGTCGGGGATCAGGCGGATCCTGGCGCCCGCCTTCCGCACCTCGGCCACCAAGTCGTCGTGGCGGGGGCGGTTCAGGATGACTGCGGTGAGATCACGCACCGCCACGTTCTTGGCCTCGGCCACCGCCTTCAGGTTCTCGGTAGGGGGCCGGGTGATGTCGATGCTGCCCGCGGCCTCGGCACCCACGGCGACCTTGTTCATGTAGAAGCAGGGTCCCGGGTCGAACATGGTGCCCCTCTCGCTGACGGCGATGACTGAGATGGCGTTCCCCTGGCCCAGCGAGGTCAACGTGGTGCCCTCGACGGGATCGACCGCGATGTCGGTCTGTGGAGGCGAGCCGTCGCCGATGGTCTCTCCGTTGTAGAGCATGGGCGCTTCGTCCTTCTCGCCCTCCCCGATGACGACGAGGCCGTCCATCGGCACCGTTTCGAGCACCACTCTCATGGCGTCCACGGCGGCACCGTCGGCGCCTTCCTTGTCGCCGCGGCCCATCCAGCGTGCAGCGGCCAGCGCCGCCGCCTCCGTCACCCTCACGAGCTCGAGACCCATGTTGCGATCCGGGACCTGCCTGTCGCCTCCGGACATGCCCGGACCCTACCCCCTGGTCCGAGCCGGCCCCCCGCAGATCCCCACGCCGATCGATCCCCAACCAAGCCCGGCCGTCCGCCTGCGCGATGTCGGGATACCTTCGGAGCAATGATCCTCGCCGAGCTCGAGGTACGTCACTCCCGGGCCATCGCTCCCACCCGCCGGGTCGCCCTGGGCAACCTCTACCTTCCCACCGAGCCGGAGCCTGGCTACGGTCCGCTCCTGCTGGCTGCCGTCCTCGCGGCCCAGGTCGTCACCTTGGAAGACGAGCTCAGGGACGACCTCGACCGGCTCCTCTGGGACCTGGAGCTCGGCGAGCGGATCGCCCAGCCCCGGCTGCGACACCGTTACCAAACCGACGTGGTGGGTCTCACCCGCAGCCATCATCGCTTGGTCCGCGGCGAGCGGGGGCCCGCCCTCGAGCTGGACGACCAGGGTGGGCACCTGCCGCAGGTGCTCGGAGCTCTGTACGCGGTCACCACCCTCGATCCCCGCCACCGACCTGGCGCCTTCAGGCTTCTGCGCCGGGCCACCCGCTGGGAAGGAGGCGCGGACCAGCGGCTGATGAGTTACCTGGCGGGGGCGGGCGCCTTCGCTCCTTCGCCGGCGGTAGCGGGGGACGAGCGGTGGGCACGACGGGTCCTGGGTTTCGGGGTGGAGTCCGAGCCGCTGCGCAGCGAGATCGTGGGCCGGTTCCGGCGCCTCGTCCGCGACGCCCACCCCGACCATGGTGGCGCGCCGGGGGAGGCCGGAGCTAAGATCCAGGAACTGTCCGATGCCAAGCGCATCCTCCTCACCGGGGTTTGAGTGAGGGGGTTCGGTGGGACCGGGTTTCCCGGTAGCTGCGTTTCCTCTCTGTGACATCGCGGTAGCCAGACCGACATAGAGGTTTGATATCGCTGCGTCCCCGGAGAGGATGTCCTAGGGTGGGCAAAGTTCTCGAAGCACCAACCACGAATCGTTGTTGACCACCACCCAGAGTGGCGATACCCTGCGGTCAATCTCAAGGTTCACGAGCGGAGGAACAGGATGAACTACACGAAGAAGCTCGCCATCGCAGGGGCAGCGCTGCTTGCGTGCTTGGCTATCCCCGGTACGGCCTGGGCCCAGGTCGGGTATTCGGGCCTTCCTCCTGACCAGGTGCAGGGCACCGAGCTCCGGAGGGACCCCAGTGTCCTCGGTGCCGAGGTGTCAGCTGAGGAGACGGTGTCGGAGGAGTCCGAGAGCTCGGACAGCCTTCCGGTGACCGGCGGTGACCTGCTCGGCCTCACGGTCATCGGCCTGGGCGCCGTCGGTGCGGGCGCCGTTTTCGTGCGCCGCAGTCGCCGCACCACCTGATCGAGGCCTTCCGCCGGCCGGCCGCCCCTTGCACAGCAGGGAGTTGAGGTCGGTCAAGTGAGGGCTCCAGCCAGCCGAGAGTCTGCCATGGACTTGGTTTCCGTTCCCCCCGGATCCAGCGGGGTCGATCCGGTCGACCCGCCTACCGGCGAGCCCATCGTGATCGTGGGTCCGGGAACGGACCCGGTTGCCGTGGTCGAGCCCATCCGGCCCCTGCTCGGGATCGAGAATGCGGTCGAGCCCCTCGACGGCACCCGCGCCAGGCCAGGCCTGGCGCGGGTGGCCCGCCTGTTGGTGGTCCTCGCCGATGGCGTGGCCGTGGCCGGAGCGATGATCGTGGCCTACGCCATGCTGCCGTCGCTGTACCTCGATGCCGACAGCGTGGCGAGCGCCGCCTACCAGCGTGTGGGCGTGCTCTCGTTGCCCCTGTGGCTCGCCGTGTTCCGCCACTACCGGCTGTACAACGCCCGCCACGTCACGGAGCGGCGCGACGAGGTGGGGCGCGTGGTGCACGCAGTGGGGATGAGCGCCCTGCTCACGGCTCTGGTGGCCTACTTCCTCGACCAGCCCGTGGAACGGAGCTGGTACCTGATGCTCTTCGGCGTGGGGGTGGTGGCGATGCTGCTGGAGCGAGAGCTCGTTCGCTTCGGCTTCTCCGTGTTGCGCCGCAGGGGCCACTGCCTGCGCTCGGTGGCCATCGCCGGCACCGGTGCCGAGGCTCTGGCCATGGCCCGCACGTTCAGCGAGAAGCCTCAGCTCGGTTATGCCGTCGTCGGGCTCGTGGGCGAGCGCGACCAGGTGGTCCCCGAGCTGGCCGACAAGTACCCGGTGTTCGATCCTCGCAGCAAGATGGTCGAGGAGCTGCGGGCGGCCGGGGCGACCGGGGTGGTGGTGGCCACTACTGACGTGGACGCCGAGACCTCCAACCGCCTGATCCGTAGGCTCACCGACGCCGGCATCCACGTGGAGATGTCGTCGTCGCTCCTGGACATCGACGCGACCCGCCTGTCGGTTCGCCCCCTCGGTGGCTTCGCCATGCTGTACGTCGAGCCGGTGAAGCGTGACGGCTGGCGCCCGGTCGCAAAGCGGGCATTCGACCTGGTGCTCTCCAGCGTCGTGCTCATCCTCACCCTTCCGGTGCTGCTCGTGGCCGCCGTTGCCATCAAGCTCACCTCGCCGGGCCCGGTGCTGTACCGCCAGGAGCGCGTCGGCTACCGCGGGCGGCGGTTCCGGATGCTCAAGTTTCGTTCGATGTACGTGAACTCCGACAGCCTCCTCCAGCAGATCGCCGACAGGGTGCCAGCCGGGCCGGTGGTCAAGATCCGCCGGGACCCCAGGGTGACGCCGGTGGGCCGGATCCTGCGCCGCCTCTCGATCGACGAGCTGCCGCAGCTCATCAACGTGGTCCGGGGGGACATGAGCCTGGTGGGCCCCCGCCCGGAGCAGCCGTCGGAGGTTGCCTTGTGGACCCCTCAGCTGTTCGACAGGCTGCGCGTCCGACCGGGGGTGACGGGCGTCTGGCAGGTGAACGGCCGCAGCGCGGCCAGGAACACCAAGGACCGCTGGGACCTCTACTACGTGGACAACTGGTCCGTCTGGCGAGACCTGACCATCCTGGCCAAGACGGTCCCCGCCGTCATCTCCTCGAAGGGCGCCTACTAGTACACAGTCTCGGCTGGGTCTCGGACCCTTAGGTGTCGGGTGCCGGGGCGTCCTCCGGATTCAGCACCTCGAGCTCCTGGTGGGCGGTCTCCGGATAGGCGATCAGGACCACGATGGCGAGCAGGGCGGGGCCGAGCGCCAGCAGCGCCATGGCCGGGCCCAGGCTGTCCAGCGAGGTGGCCAGGAACCCCACGGCAAGCAGGCCGGCCACGCTGCCCATGCGGGCTGCGACGGTGATGAGGCCATTGGCCCGGCCTCGCAGCGACGTGGGGAACAGCTCGGGGCCGTAGACGCCCAGGGCGGGCACGGTGGCCGCACCGAGGATCGAGCCCGTCACCGACCAGGCCCACAGCGGCCAGCCACTCACCAGGTACATGGCCACCGTCGCACCCACGCCGCCCACCAGCCCGACCGCGGCCACCACCCGCCGGCCTCTTTCGGCCAGCCGCCCACCCACGATGATGCCGATCGATCCGGGGGTGGCGGTGATGAGGGTGAACAGGGCGATGCGCCCGGCCGAGAACCCGCGCTCGGTGCGCAGGTACTCGTTGCTGAACTGTGCAGCTGGGGCGACGAAGAGGTTGAGCAGGAACCCGGAGACGGCAAGGAGCAGGAACCGCCGGCCGTGGCCGGCCATCGGGGCCTCTGGGTGGGCGGCCCGGAACCTGCGGCTCTCCGGAAGCCGCCGGGACACGACGGCCAGGAGGGGAAGTCCGCCCAGGGCCAGAGCGAACAGCAGTCGCCACGCCGGCTCGCTCAGGTCGGCCAGGGGCAGGAGGAAGACCGCTGCCAGCCCTGCGCCGAGCCCCGCCCACATGGCCAGGAGGCCAACGGCGAAGGCTCGGGAGCCGGCCGGCATCTCCTCGGCGGCCACGATGGCCACGATCACTACGGCGGCGGTCACGAAGCCTCGGCCCAATACCTGGCTTGCGGCCAGCACGAAGAGCGAAGGTGCCAACGCCCCCGTTGCCGTGACGGCACAGCCCAGGGCGGCGGCCACGACGAGGGTCCGGTGCCGTCCGCGGCGGTCGGACAGCGCCACCACGGCGACGGCTATGACCACGTCGGCGCGCACCATGGCGAGGGCGACGCCCTGAGCGGACTTGGGGGCGCCGAACTCCGCAGCGGCGAAGGTCATGGTCTGGGTGAGAAGGGTCCCGAGGTAGCCCAGAACCACCGACAGGACGCTCAGGGCGGCAAGGGCCTGCGCTGCCTGGGCGTCCAGGCGCTGCGGCGGGCTCCACCAAGGTGGCCCCGACGGCAGGAGGCTGCCCATGCTGCGGCGGGCGAGGAGGTCGAGGAGCCGGCCGAAGAATGGGACGTCCGCCCGGTACTCGACCACCTGGCGGACTCGGTGCATCCCGTCGTCGGTGTCCTCGCTCTCCACGGTCCGCCGGTAGGGCCTGAAGGGCCCGTCCGCGGCCTCGAAGGTGCCTGCGCCAGCGGCCGAACGGTCGGAGCCTCGCTCGAGCACCAGGCCGTCGCGGGGAAGAAGGATCAGCCCCAGAGCATCGGAGTCGACCGAATCCTCCGTGACGATCTTCAAGCGACACAGTCTGCCCGTCCGGCGTGATGCGCCGAAGGCGCCCGGGCGTCGGGGGTGCTTGGCCCGGGGGCGGACGGGGACAAGCCGTAGGCTGCGATGATGCGTTTCGTGGTGCGCACCGGGCCTCCACTCCAAGGCACGGTGCGCGTGTCAGGCGCCAAGAACTCCGTGCTCAAGCTGATGGCGGCCACGCTCCTCGCCGAGGGGGAGCACGTCCTGGGCAACGTGCCTGCCATCGCCGACGTCGAGACCATGTGTGACCTGCTCGTGGCCATGGGCGTGGAGGTGACACGGGGTCCTCACGAGCTCATGATTCGGCGGCCGCCCGACATCACGCCCGAGGCGCCCTACGAGCTGGTAGAGCGCATGCGGGCTTCCGTCGTCGTCCTCGGGCCCCTGCTGGCGGCCACTGGTCGGGCTCGGGTCCCCATGCCCGGAGGAGACGACTTCGGGTCGCGCCCCGTGGACGACCATCTGGGCGGGCTGGCACAGCTGGGGGCCAGCTTCGAGCTCCACCACGGTGTCATCGACGGCAGGGCCGACCAGCTCCTCGGTTCCCGTGTCTTACTGGAGGTGCCGAGCCATACCGCAACGGACACCCTGCTCATGGCCGCGGTGCGGGCCAAGGGCGTCACGATCATCGAGAACGCAGCCCGTGAGCCGGAGGTCGCCGACCTCGCCGCCTTCCTCACCCGCATGGGGGCGCGCATAGTAGGGGCCGGCACCTCCACCATCGAGGTCGAGGGTGTGGAGGAGTTGAGCCCTGTCGAGCACCAGGTCATCCCCGACCGGGTGGAGGCAGCCACCTTTCTCGCCGCCGTCGGCCTCGCCGGGGGGGAGCTCACCCTGGAAGGGGCCCGTCCCGACCACATGGACATGCTCATGCTCAAGTTGGGCGAGATGGGCGTGCGCACCTCGCCCACCGGCAGCGGCATCTGGGCCTCGGCCCCGGGACGGATGCGGTCGACGGACGTGTCCACCCTGCCTTATCCGGGCATAGCCACGGACTACAAGCCCCTGCTGGTCGCAATGCTGTCGGTGGCCGACGGGGTGGGCATCGTCACCGAGAACCTGTACGGGGCCAACCGGTTCCGTTACGTGAACGAGCTGGTGCGCATGGGCGCCGACGTTCGTATCCAGGGCCATCACGCCGTGATCCGTGGCGTGGAGCGACTCTCAGGTGCCCCCGTGCGAGCCCCGGACCTCCGGGCCGGCGCAGCCCTGGTGCTCGCCGGCCTGGTGGCCGAGGGGGAGACGGTGGTGAGCGACGCCGCCCACGTGGAGCGGGGCTACGACGACCTGGCGGGGAAGCTCTCGGGTCTGGGGGCCGACATCCAGCTCGTCCCCTGAGGACCCTGTTGGCGGCGCCCGCTGACGGCGGGAATCGGGCCCACCGCCGGTGGGTTGTAGGTTGGTGCCATGCACAGCCAGCTCCTCGAGGCGATCGACGCCATCCGTCCCGCCCTCCAGTCCGATGGTGGCGACATGCGCGTGCTCGAGCTGGACGAGGAAGGCGGCGTCGTCGACATCGAGCTGCTCGGCGCCTGCGGTGGCTGCCCGATGTCCACCATGACCCTCAAGGCCGGCATCGAGCGCATCCTCCGGGACCGGGTACCCGGGTTGAACGAGGTCCGGGCCAAGGGCATCGACTTCGACGTGGTGGACCAGCCGGAGGTCTGAGCCCCCCGGCGGGCACGGCTGGTAAGCCGTGCCCTGTGCGCTAAGGCTGCGTTCGGGAGAGTCGCAGGCCGGCCAGGCTGAGCGCTCCCAGCGCGGCGAAGCCACCCATCTGGACGAACCACCAGGCGCCCACGGCATGGTGACCGGAGAGGGGACACATCACCGCACCGAACAGGGCGACGCCACCAGCCACCGCCGATGCCACGAAGCCCGAGCGCTCCCGGCGGGCCAGGCCCACGCCGGTGGCCGCCAGGGTGCCCATCATGGCGATCCCCCACAGACCGGACCACAACGGCTGCGCCGCCTCGGGCCTGGTGGGTGCCGGCTCGATGGCCACCGCGAGGGCGATGAACGCCACCCACGCCGCCAGCAGTGCCCAGGGCGCGCCGGACACGATGCGCCGGTCCCGCTCGACGAGGTCCGGGCGGGGCCCCGAGAGCCGATCGAGCGGCAGCGCCCGCAGCTCTTCCTTCCGCAGTTCCCGTAGACGTCTGCCAGTCAGTGCCATGGGCGGAGGGTACCTCAGAAGGCGGCTCCTTGGCTGCACGTCACGACTCAGGCCCAGGCCACCAAGCCCGTCTCGGCCCGGTGGATGAGGCCGGGATGGGTGGGCACCATGCGGGCGGCGTAGCCGTAGTGCCCGGCGCGCTCGCACACGAAGCGGCCGGCGTAACGCCGGGTACCAGGCTGGTCGCCCGTGCTCACCGGTTTCGGCTCCATGACGACGACGGAGGATGCCATCGTCCCGTCGGGGCCGAGCGGCCCGTGGACGAGTTCCACGACCACGTCGTCCGGGGTGAGGGAACCGAGGTTCACCAGGACCTCCACGTTGCGTTCGGCGCCCAGATCTGCGGGTCCCGGGTCAACGTCGACCAGGTTGACCGCCACCTGGGGCCAGGCGGCGCGCACCCGCTGCTTCCATTGGCTGAGCTCCCTGGCCAGGTCGTATCCCGACGCCGTCATGGCCACCTCGCGCCGCGCCATGGGCTCGTAGAGCAGGTCCAAGTAGTCGTGCACCATGCGACCGGCGACGACCCGGGGTCCCAGGGACATCAGTGAGGTCCGGACCCGATCGGCCCACGGGTGGGTCCCGTCCCTGCGGTCGTAGAAGAGAGGGGCCACTTGGCGCTCCAGGACGTCGTACAGGCTGTTGGCCTCGCTCTCGTCCCGCCGGCCCAGGTCCTCGGTGCCCTCGGCCGAGGAGACGGCCCAGCCGTTCTCGCCGTCGAACATCTCGGCCCACCAGCCGTCGAGGATGGAGCAGTTGAGGGCACCGTTGAGAGCCGCCTTCTCACCGCTGGTACCGCACGCCTCCAGGGGACGGCGGGGGTTGTTGAGCCACACGTCGCAGCCCTGGTAGAGACTGCGAGCAACGGCGATGTCGTAGTCGTCCACGAAGACGATGCGATGGCGCACCTGTGGGCGCCTGGAGAACTGCACGACCTCGCGGATCATCTCCTTGCCGAGGTCGTCGGCCGGGTGGGCCTTGCCGGCGAAGACGAGCTGAACCGGCCGCTCGGCCGAGAGCAGGAGGGACTCCAGTCGCTCGGGCTGCGAGAGCAGGAGGGTCGCTCGCTTGTAGGAGGCGAACCGGCGGGCGAATCCGATGGTGAGCACCGCTGGGTCGAGCACGTCGTCCGTCCACGCCGCATCCGACGGGGTGACCCCCCGGGCCAGCTCCGCGACCCGGAGACGGCGTCGTATGTCTGCGACCATCCGCCCACGGCCCTGATCGCGCACCCCCATGAGCTCTTCGGCGGTCGCCTGCTTGAGCCCGGCCCATGCGGAGGCGTCGGCATCGGGCCATACCGGGGAGACGTGGGCAGAGAGCAGGTCGTCCATCTCCGGCGCCACCCAGCTCGGGGCGTGCACCCCGTTGGTCACCGAGGTGATCGGTACCTCCTCCACGTCGAGCTCGGGCCAGAGCGGGCTGTACATGGCCCTGCTCACCTCGCCGTGCAGCTTGGACACACCGTTGGACGCGCCGGCCAGGCGGAGGCCCATGACGGCCATGTTGAACGGGGCATCCACCGGTTCGCCGGGCAGGTGGCCCAGTGCCATGAGGTCGTCGAAGGCTACGCCGCACTCCGCGGCCAGCGACGTGAAGTAGCGCTCCATCAGCTCCCGGGGGAAGCGGTCGATGCCCGCCGGCACCGGCGTGTGGGTGGTGAAGATGGTCCCGGCTCGAACTGCTTCCACCGCCTCGGCCAGGGTCATGGCCTCCTCGGTCATGAGGCGACGGATGCGTTCGAGCCCCAGGAAGCCGGCGTGGCCCTCGTTGGTGTGGAAGATCTGCCCTTCCTCACCCACAGCGTCGAGGGCCCTCACGCCGCCGATGCCGAGGAGGATCTCCTGGCGGAGCCGGTGCTCGCCCCCGCCGCCGTACAGGCGGTCGGTGATCAGGCGCATCTCGGGATCGTTCTCCTCGACGTCGGAGTCCAGCATGAGCAGCCGCACCCGGCCAACGTCGACGCGCCACACGTGAGCCGTGAGCGTCCGGCCCGCCAAGTCCACCTGGACGCGAGACTCCTCGACGCGGCGCAGGGCCATGGCATGAGGGTCGAGGGTGGGATAGCGCTCCACCTGCCATCCCTCGCTGTCGAGACTCTGGCGGAAGTAGCCCTGGCGGTACAGGAGGCCGACGCCGGTGAGGGGCAGGCCGAGGTCGCTGGCCGCCTTGAGGTGGTCACCGGCCAGCGCCCCCAGACCGCCCGAGTACTGGGGCAGAGCCTCGGTGAGCCCGAACTCCGGCGAGAAGTAGGCGATCGACCGAACCCTGCTGCCCGGCCTTTGCTGGAACCAACGAGGCTGGTCGCAGTAGCGGCGGAGCTGATCTTGGACCTCGGTGAGCTCGGCGAGGAAGTCGGGGTCCCGGGCCAGGGCCTCCAGGCGTCCGAGGGACGTCAGGGCGAAGAGGGCGCGCGGGTCTCCTTGGCTGGCAACCCACGCCTCGGGGTCGACGCGCCGGAAGAGCGCCCGAGTCCGGCGGTCCCACGACCAGCGGAGGTTGGTGGCCATCTCCTCCAGGGGCGCCAGCGGCTCGGGCAGCTTGTATCGCACGGTGAAGGTGCGCAGTGCCTGCATGGCGGCGAACGCTAGCGGTCACGAGCGTCAGGCTCGACTCCGGAGACGACCGTCCTACGGCGCCTCCATGACCGCCGTTGAGGCCCTTCGGTGACGCCGTCGAGGCGCTTCAATGGACGCACCATGTCCCCCGCAACTGCCGGCCGTTGGTCGACAGCGACGGCCGTCGTCTCCGGGCGGGACCCATTCATGGCCGCTGCGGTCGAGGCCGTTGGGCACTGCACCCTCACCCGGCGCCGGCACCCGGGTGGCGCGTTCGCTGCGCTGGCCAGGTCGATCCTCTACCAGCAGCTGGCCGGGCGGGCCGCCGCAGCCATCCATGCTCGGTTCGTGGCTCTCTACGGCGGCCGGCCCACGCCGAGCGCCGTGCTGGCCACGCCCGTCGACGACCTGCGGGCGGCCGGCCTCTCTGCCGCCAAGGCTGCCAGCGTCAAGGACCTGGCATGGCACGTGCAGAGCGGCAGCCTTCGCCTCGATCGGCTGTCGCGCATGGACGACGAGCAGATCGTCAGCCGTCTGTCCGCCGTGCGGGGCATCGGGAGGTGGACGGCGGAGATGTTCCTGATCTTCCAGCTCAACCGGCCCGACGTATGGCCGGCGGGTGACCTCGGCGTGCGCGCCGGCTACGCCCGCATCCATGGGCTGGCGGCCCCTCCCGCCCCCGCAGCGCTGCCGGAGCTGGGCGAGCCCTACCGCCCGTATCGCACGGCGGCCGCCTGGTACTGCTGGCGCATCCTCGACCTTCCGACATCAGCGTCGAAGACCGACCAGGCCGACCTGTGGTGAGCGCCTTGTGGTAGTCAGGGTGGGATGGTCGAGCAACTGGGGCGCATCGTCATCGACGACATCCGCCCTAGCACCCCGAGGCGGCACCCGGCCAAGGCGGTGGTCGGTGAGGCGGTGCGAGTCTCGGCCGACATCTACAAGGACGGCCACAACGTGCTCGCGGCCCGGGTTCGCTGGTCCGGGCCGGACTCCAAGTGGGCGGAGGCGCCCCTGCGCGAGATGGGCAACGACCGTTGGGAGGGCGTGATCGAGCCCACCAGCGTCGGGCACCATTCATTAGTCGTGGAGGCGTGGACCGACGCCTATGCCACCTGGCGGCACAAGGCCACGGTCAAGCTGGAGGCACAACAGGACGTCGGGTTGGAGCTCGAGGAGGCCGCCTTGATGTTCGAGGCTCGGCGTGACGAGGTCGACGAGCAGAGCATCGGCCTTCTGGACGAGGTGGTGCGGTCCTTGCGGGACGACAGCGCCGGTGCCGCCGAGCGCATGGCGCCCGCCTTGAGGAACGAGGCAGAGCGCTTGGTTGCCGGGCCGTCCGGGGCCCCCGATTGCACGACGTCGGAGCCGATGCCCCTCTGGGTCGATCGTGAGCGGGCCCTGGTGGGCGCGTGGTACGAGCTGTTCCCCCGCTCGTTCGGGGGCTTCGCCGGCACGACCCACCGCTTGGACGCCATCGCGGACATGGGCTTCGACGTGGTCTACCTCCCTCCCGTCCACCCCATCGGCCGCCAGCACCGGAAGGGCCCCAACAACACCCTCGCCGCGGGGCCGGACGACGTTGGCAGCCCCTGGGCCATCGGCGGGCCCGAAGGCGGCCACACCGCCATCCATCCCGACCTCGGCACGGTGGGGGACTTCGGCGCCCTCGTCGACAGGGCGGTGCAGCTGGGCATGGAGGTGGCCCTCGACTACGCCCTCCAGTGCTCTCCCGACCACCCCTGGGTGTCGGAACATCCCGAGTGGTTCCACCACCGCCCCGACGGCTCGATCGCCTACGCCGAGAATCCGCCCAAGAAGTACCAGGACATCTACCCGATCAACTTCTGGCCCGAGCAGGAGGAGGCTCGGGCGGCGCTCTGGGACGCTTGCAAGGAGATCCTCGACGTCTGGATCGACCGCGGCGTGCGCATCTTCCGCGTGGACAACCCGCACACCAAGCCGGTCGCGCTTTGGCAATGGCTCATCCCGGCCGTGCAGGAGGAGCACCCCGACGTTCTCTTCCTCGCCGAGGCCTTCACCCGGCCCAAGGTGATGGCCAAGCTGGCCGAGGTCGGCTTCAGCCAGAGCTACACCTACTTCACCTGGCGCAACACCCGCCCGGAGCTGGAGAAGTACCTCGACGAGCTGGCCAACGGGCGCACCGCCGATTACATGCGGCCGAGCTTCTGGCCCAACACGCCCGACATCCTGGCCGGCCCACTTCGGGACGGCCCGCCGGCGGCCTTCAAGCAGCGCCTGGTGCTGGCGGCCACCATGACCCCCACCTACGGCATCTACAGCGGCTACGAGCTGTTCGAGAACGCGCCCTTCTCCGATGCCAACGAGGAGTACCTGTACTCGGAGAAGTACGAGATCAAGGACCGCGACTGGGACCAGGCGTCGTTGGCTCCCTTCGTGACCCGGCTCAACGACGCTCGCCGCCGGCACCCGGCGCTGCAGCGACTGCGCACGACCCGGTTCCACCAGACGGGCAACGCCAACGTCATCGCCTACTCGAAGCGCAGCGACGACGGCGCCGACGTCGTGCTGACGGTCGTGAGCCTGGACCCGCACGGCGTCCAGGAGTGCACGCTCTCCCTGGACCTGCACCACCTGGGCCTCCCGTCGGATCGTGCCTTCGAGGCCCACGACGAGCTGGCCGACGAGACGTTCACGTGGAGCGGCCCCCACCCCTACGTCCGCCTGGCGCCCGACCAGGTGGCGCATCTCCTGCACCTGCGTGCAGAGCCCGGGGTCGCCCCGGCGTGAGCATGGACCACACCAGCGCCGATCCACGTTGGTACCAGCGGGCCGTGTTCTACGAGGTGCTGACGCGGGGCTTCTACGACGCCAACCACGATGGGACCGGCGACCTTCAGGGCATCACCGAGAAGCTCGACTACCTCCAGTGGCTCGGGGTGGACTGCATCTGGCTGCTGCCCTTCTACCAGTCACCGCTCCGCGACGGCGGCTACGACATCTCCGACTTCTTCACCATCCTCCCCGAGTACGGGGACCTGGCCGACGCCGTGCACCTCGTGGAGGAGGCCCACCGCCGAGGCATCCGCATCATCGCCGACCTGGTCATGAACCACACCAGCGACCAGCACCCGTGGTTCGAGGAGTCCCGCCAGGACCGCACCAACCCCCGGGCCGACTGGTACGTCTGGAACGACGACGACCTGCGCTGGTCCGAGGCTCGCATCATCTTCACCGACACCGAGCGATCGAACTGGTCGTGGGACGCCCGGCGGGGCCAGTACTACTGGCATCGCTTCTTCGGCCACCAACCCGACTTGAACTACGACAACCCCGAGGTCCAGACGGCCATGTTGGACGTGGTCAAGTTTTGGCTGGACATCGGCCTCGACGGGTTCCGCCTCGACGCCGTCCCCTACCTCTTCGAGCGCGACGGGACCAACGGCGAGAACCTCCCCGAGACGCACGAGTACATCAAGCGCCTGCGCAAGGAGGTCGACGCCACCTTCCAGGGCAAGGTCCTGCTGGCCGAGGCCAACCAGTGGCCGGCCGACGTCGTGGACTACTTCGGTGACGGCGACGAATGCCACATGTGCTTTCACTTCCCCCTCATGCCGAGGATGTTCATGGCCATCCGGCGCGAGCAGCGGATGCCGATCACCGAGATCCTCGCCCAGACCCCCGACATCCCCGACGGGTGCCAGTGGGGCACCTTCCTCCGCAACCACGACGAGCTCACCCTGGAAATGGTGACCGACGAGGAGCGGGACTACATGTACAACGAGTACGCCACCGACCCTCGCATGCGGCGCAACATCGGCATCGGTCGCCGCCTGGCCCCCCTGGTGGACAACGACCGGCGGATAGCCGAGCTGCTGCACGCCATGCTGTTCTCCATGCCGGGGAGCCCGGTCCTCTACTACGGCGACGAGATCGGCATGGGCGACAACATCTACCTAGGCGACCGGGACGGCGTACGCACGCCCATGCAATGGTCGCCGGATCGCAATGCCGGCTTCAGCAGGGCGGACTTCGCACGCCTCTACCTGCCTCCCCTGATGGACCCGGTGCACGGTTTTCAAGCCGTCAACGTAGAGGCCCAGATGCGGGACCGCAGCTCCTTGCTCTACTGGATGCGGCGCATGCTCGCCGTGCGCAAGCAGCACCAGGTCTTCGGCACCGGCACCTTCGAGGTGATCCCTTCGGAGAACCCCTCGGTGCTTGCGTTCGTGCGCCAGGGCGGGTCGGACATCGTGCTTTGCGTGTACAACCTGTCCCGCTTCGCTCAGCCCGCCGAGTTGCCCCTGCAGCGCTTCGAGGGAAAGATCCCCGTCGAGCTCCTGGGGCGGGTGCCGTTCCCCAGGATCGGCGAGCTGCCCTACTTCGTGACCCTCGGGCCCTACGACACCTACTGGTTCGAGTTGGACGACCCGTTGTGAACGACCCCGTCGGCACCATAGAGCAGCTCCTTCCCGAGTACCTGGCCCGCCAGCGCTGGTTCGCCGGCGATGCACCCGAGGAGGTGCGCATCGTGGAGCACGAGGAGCTCGCGGAGGGCTTCCGCTGGATGGTGGTGGATGCCGACGGCGCCAAGTACCAGGTGCTCGTTGGCTTCCGCCCGGTGTTCGAGCCTCCCGAGTTCCTACACGGTAACGAGAACTCGGTACTCGGCACCGTCGACGGCACCCTGGCATTCGACGCCGTCCTCGACACCGGGCTGGCGCGGAGCCTGTTGCACCGGGTGGCTCCCGGCGAGACGGTTGAGCACGTGCGGCCCATCGGCGTCGAGCAGTCGCACACGTCACTCATCTTCGACGACCGCCTCCTGCTCAAGATCTTCCGGCGCCTCCACGAGGGGCCCAACCCGGAGATCGAGATCACCGACAAGCTGGCCGCCACGGGCTTCGCCCACGTCGCCCCCCCACTGGCCACGTGGACGTTGGGCGATTCCCACTTGGCGGTGGTGCAGCCCTACCTGGTCGGAGGGGCCGAGGGCTGGGCCCTGGCGCTCACCTCGCTGCGGGACCTCTACAGCGCCGACTGTGACGACCCCGCCGAGTGCGGTGGCGACTTCGCCGGAGAGGCCTGGCGTCTGGGCGAGGTCACCGCGGCCATGCACCTGGCCATGGCCGAGGTGTTCGGAGCCAGGGAGGGCGACCCGGCGGCGTGGGCGTCCATGGCCGAGGCCCAGCTGGCCAGCCTGGAGGAGGATGACGCCGACCGGGCCCGGGCCGAGGAGTTCGTGGGCCGCCTCCGCGCCGTCCAGAACCCGGGCTCGGCCATTCGCGTCCACGGCGACTATCACCTGGGCCAGGTGCTGCGCACCGACAACGGCTGGTTCGTGCTGGACTTCGAGGGAGAACCGGCCCGCCCGCTCGATGAACGCCAGCTGTTCTCGTCACCGCTGCAGGACGTGGCGGGCATGATGCGCTCCCTTCAGTACGCTGCGGCGGTGGCGCTGGCGGAGCGGGGCGAGGCCGAGCATGACCAGCTGCTCCCCCTGGCCTCGGCGTGGGAGGGCCGGAACCGCCGTTCGTTCCTCGAGGGCTACCTGCGCACCGAAGGCGTTGACGCCCTCCTTCCCAACGTCGACGACCGCCCAACCGTGTTGACCGCCTTCGAGCTCGACAAGGCGATCTATGAGGTCCTGTACGAGCGGTCCTACCGCCCGGACTGGGTGGACATCCCACGGGGCGCCATAGCTGCGCTGCTCGAGCCCGACGACGAGAGCTCCCAGAGAGGACCCCTGTCCCTTGGCTGATCCCAGCGCCGACGCCGACGCCCTGGCCCGCCTTTGCGAGGGCACCAACGCTGCCCCCCACGACGTCCTGGGCTTCCACGACGGAGTGGTGCGTGCCTTCCGGCCCGGCGCCGTGTCCATGAGCGTGGTCCTCTCGAGCGGCGACCCCATCATCATGGATCCCGTCGACTCGAGCGGCCTGTTCGAGGCCAAGGCCCCCGGTGCTGCCGACGGCTACCGTCTCCGCGCCGAGTACGACGGCTCCGGAGCCTCCAGCTACGAGGACCCGTACCGGTTCTGGCCCACCCTCGGCGAGGTCGACCTCCATCTCCTCGGGGAGGGCCGCCACCGGGGCCTGTGGAAGGTCCTCGGTGCCCACGTGCGCACCCACCAGGACGTGGAAGGGACCTCGTTCGCCGTCTGGGCGCCGAACGCCCGGGCGGTGCGCGTCGTCGGCGACTTCAACTACTGGGACGGGCGCTCCCACCAAATGCGCGTCCTCGGGTCCTCCGGGATCTGGGAGCTGTTCATCCCCGGCGTGGAGGCGGGAACCCGTTACAAGTACGGCATCGTCGACCAGCGCGGCCATTTGGCGCTCAAGGCGGACCCGGTCGCCTTCGGGGCCGAGGAGCCGCCGGGCACGTCGAGCGTGGTCAGCGACCTGGGCTACGTCTGGGGCGACGAGGCATGGACCACGGCGCGCGACGGCCAGGACCCTCCCATCCACCGGCCAATGTCCGTCTACGAGATGCACCTCGGGTCGTGGCGGCGCAACCCCGAGGAGGGCCACCGCCCGCTCACCTACCTCGAGCTGGCCGAGCAGCTCCCCGACTACGTGGCCGACATGGGCTTCACCCACGTCGAGATGATGCCGGTGGCCGAGCACCCCTTCACCGGTTCCTGGGGGTACCAGGTGACGTCGTATTTCGCGCCCATGGCCCGCCATGGCCGCCCGGAGGAGTTCAAGGTATTGGTGGACGCACTCCACCAAAGGGGCATCGGCGTGATCGTGGACTGGGTGCCCGGCCACTTCCCCAAGGACGACTGGGCCCTCGCCAACTTCGACGGCACACCCCTGTACGAGCACGAGGACCCCCGCCGTGGCGTCCAGCCCGATTGGGGCACCCTGGTGTTCAACTTCGGCCGCCACGAAGTGCGCAACTTCCTCGTGGCCAACGTCTTGTACTGGATCGAGGAGTTCCACCTCGACGGGATCCGGGTGGACGCCGTTGCCTCCATGCTCTACCTCGACTACTCGCGCAAGGAAGGGGAGTGGCTGCCGAACGAGTTCGGCGGCAGGGAGAACCTCGACGCCATCGCCTTCCTCAAGGAGATGAACGAAGCCGCCTACGCCGACCACCCCGGCGTCGTGATGGTCGCCGAGGAGTCCACGGCCTGGCCCTCGGTGTCACGCCCCACCTATCTCGGGGGGCTGGGCTTCGGGTTCAAGTGGAACATGGGTTGGATGCACGACACCCTCGACTACTTCACCAAGGACCCCATACACCGCCGCTACCACCACAACGACCTGACCTTCGGGCTCCTCTACGCCTTCACCGAGAACTTCGTCCTCCCCCTCAGCCACGACGAGGTGGTGCACGGGAAGGGCTCGCTGTTGTCCAAGATGCCGGGCGACCGCTGGCAGCAGCTGGCCAACCTGCGGGCCCTGTTCGCCTGGATGTGGGCCCATCCTGGCAAGCAGCTGGTGTTCATGGGGGGCGAGATCGCCCAGGAGACCGAGTGGTCACACGAACGCAGCGTCGACTGGCACCTCCTCGAGCACGAGGGCCATCAAGGCGTGAAGGACCTGGTTCGCACTCTCAACAGGGTCTCGGCGACCGTGCCCGCGCTCTGGGAGCGCGACACCGACCACGAGGGCTTCCGCTGGATCGACGCCAGCGACGAGGAGAGCAACGTGCTCTCCTTCCTCCGCCTCGCGGCCGACGGCAGCACGCTCGCCTGCGTGGCCAACTTCTCGCCCGTGTCCCGGCAGCGCTATCGCGTGGGCCTGCCCGAGCGTGGGCCGTGGCAGGAGCTGTTGAACACCGACGCCACCGAGTTCGGGGGCAGCGGCGTCGGCAACGGGGGACAGGTCGACGCTGATGGCGAGAGCTGGCACGGTCAGCCCTTCTCGGCTGAGCTGGCCCTGCCGCCGCTGGGCGTGCTCTGGCTCGTCCCCGCCGGCTGATTCAGCCGCTAGTCGCGCGGGACTCGACCCGGCGCTTGAGGTTGGCCAGGTTGCGCGTCCACACCAGCCGCAACACCGGGGCCGCGACGAGCGCGCCCGCCGGCCCGCCCATCCACCACGGGAAGCTGAGCTCCTCGTCCCAGCTGAACCGGGTTCGCCCACCGGCGGCCGGCTCCAAGGTGAAGCGGCCGGTCCCGGTGACAACCCCGCCGTGGCGGATGGCCATGCACCTGGCCTCCTCCCAATCGGTGACCTCCATGGGGTCGCTGAGCCGGAAGGGACCGACCTTGGTGTCCGCCTCGAAGGTCGTTCCCACGCCCTCCTGCTGTTCGGACGTGAAGCGGATGGCCTCGGCGTCCTGCATCCACTCCGCGTGCGAGGAGATGTCCCGAAGGTCGTCCCAGACAGCGGAGGGCGGAGTGTCGATCACCGTGCTCACGCTGAGGGACGTGCCTCCAGCCGCGCCGGTGCGAAGCCGGCGTACGTCGGACAGCAGCACGCACCCGAACGTCAGGAGGACGAGCCCCCCCAGTCCGCGCCGGCGACGGGGCCGCAGGTCGCCGCGCACGAGGGCGGCCATGGCCCGGGTGACGCCGCAGGCGGGGCAGGACCCGAAGACCGGGCGAACGAGGCACAGCGACGGCGTACGGGAAAGACGGTCGGGGCCCAGGAGCCCCAGGAGGCCCAAGCCGACGGGCAGGACGACCAGACGAGCCTCCGGCGTGGAGAGCCCGGCCAGGTCCCGCGGCCTCACGTCTTCTTGAGCGGCCGCCCTTCGGCGTCGGTCATCTTGTTGGTGGCGATGTTGATGATGTCGATGATCGACCAGATGCCGCACCCACCGAGGGTGAGGAGCTTGGCGACCCCGAGGCCCGAGTAGCCGAGGTAGAAGCGGTCCACGCCCAAGCCGCCGAGGAAGATGGACAGCAGCAGCGCGGTGAGCCACTCCTTGTCCGACACCGCTCCGGCGTAGGCGCCCTGAGCCGGAGGGCCGTAGGGCCCCTGAGGCTGAGCACCGTATGAACCCTGTTGCTGCTGGCCGTACCCGCCCTGAGGCTGCTGGCCGTACCCGCCTTGAGGCTGGTAAGGCTGTGTCCCGGTGCTCGGAGGCTCGGCCGCAGGAGAGCTGGTGTACCTCGGCACATAGCCTGACCCCGGAGTACCGCCGCCCGCCCCACCACCGGCGTCGGAGCTGATGCCGATGCTCGAGGCTTCCTGGGACACGGTTCGCCACTCCGAGCCGCCTTCTTGGATAACCCGGCTGTTGCGGTTCAAGGTGCCCTGTTCGACGAGGCTGCGCAGCTCGGCGTCCTCCACGGGTCCCTTGGTCTGACCATTCTGTTCGTACCACCATCTGCTCATGGGGCCGCATGTTACGGACTGTGGCCGGTCCGCGCATTTCCGTCCCCTAGCCTGGGTTTGCCCATGACCGCGTACCTCGACCACGCAGCCTCCACGCCGCTCCGCCCGGAGGCGCTGGAAGCGATGCTTCCCTACCTCACGGAGCACTACGGCAACCCCTCCGGTGCCCACCGGGTCTCCGCCGCTGCACGCCTGGCGGTGGACGAGGCGCGCGACACCGCCGCCGAGTGCCTCGGTTGCGAGCCTGGGGAGGTGGTCTTCACCGCCGGCGGGACCGAGGCCGACAACCTGGCCCTCTCGGGCGTGCGAGCCCGGCGGGGTGGGATTGTCGTGTGCACCGCCGTCGAGCACCATGCCGTCCTGCACACCACCGAGGCGCTGGGAGGGACGATTGTGGCGGTCGGCCACGACGGCATCGTCGACCTGGATCGTCTCCACGACGCGCTCCACGAGGAGGTGTCGGTGCTGTCGGTGATGTTGGCCAACAACGAGGTGGGCGTCATCGAGCCCCTGGAGGAGGTGGCCTCGATCCTGCGTGACAAGGCTCCCGGCGCCGCCCTGCACACCGACGCGGTGCAGGCTTTCCTGTGGCTCGACGTGGCCGCCCTGGCGGCCCCGGCCGAACTGGTGGCCGTCAGCGCCCACAAGTTCGGAGGCCCGAAGGGCGTGGGCGCGCTGGTGGTTCGCAGCGGGACGGAGGTGAGTCCCGTCATCCACGGCGGAGGCCAGGAGCGTGGCCGCCGCAGCGGCACGCACAACGTCGCCGGAATAGTTGGCATGGCAGCGGCCATGCGGGCGACGGTGGCCGAGCGAGCGACGGTGGCCGAGCGGGTGAGGCTCCTTCGCGACCGGCTGGCCGACGGCTTGGCCGAGGCCGTGCCCGACACCACAGAGACCGTGCCCCGTGACCGGAAGGTGGCCGGAAGCTGCCACATGCGCTTCGACGGCGTGGAGAGCGAGGCCCTGCTCGTGCTGCTGGACGACGCCGGGGTCTGTGCCTCGGCCGGCTCGGCGTGCACCAGCGGGGCCATGGAGCCCTCACACGTGCTGACAGCCATGGGGATCAGCCGCGCCGAAGCGCTCTCGAGCCTGCGGCTGTCGCTCGGCGCCACGACCACCGATGACGACGTGGACCTGGCGTTGAAGGCCGTGCCCGACGCCGTGGCCCGCCTACGGGAGCCCTGAATGCGACCGGCGCGGGTGCTCGTCGCCATGTCCGGAGGCGTCGACTCCTCGGTCGCTGCCTCCATGCTGGCCGAAGCGGGCCACGACGTCGTGGGAGCAACGATGAAGCTCTGGGGTGGCGCCAGCGACTCGGGGTGCTGCTCGGTGGCCGATGTCGAGGACGCCCGCCGAGTGGCCCAGCAGCTCGGGATCGTCCACCACGTCTTCAACTTCGAGGACGACTTCAAGGCCCGGGTCGTGGAGCCCTACGTGGCTGCCCACGCCGCCGGGCGCACACCGAACCCGTGCGTGGAGTGCAACCGCCACCTCAAGTTCGACCGGTTCCTGCACAGGTCCCGCCGGCTCGGCTTCGACGCCGTGGCCACCGGCCACCATGCCCGGGTGGTGCAGAGAGACGGGCGCTGGCAGCTCAGGCGCGGGGTCGACGCCGTCAAGGACCAGTCCTACGTGCTGTCGATGCTGGGCCAGGAACAGCTGGCGCAGGTCCGGCTACCGGTGGGCGACCTGACCAAGGACCAGGTGCGGGGGCGAGCTGGCTCCCTCGGCCTGCGCACCGCGGACAAGCCGGACAGCCAGGACGTGTGCTTCATCACTGCCACCGGCGGTCGCCGGGCCTTCCTCGGCGAGCGGATCGGACTGCGCCCGGGTCGACTGGTGGACTCCTCCACCGGTGAGGACGCCGGCGCCGTCCCCGCCGTGGAGCTGGTGACGGTGGGCCAGCGCAGGGGCCTCGGTGACGGGCCGGGGGGCGAGCGGCGCTATGCGCTGGCGGTCGATGTGGCATCGGCCCGAGTGGTGGTGGGTGCTGTCGACGGGCTGGAGACCGAGGGGACCGGCCTCACAGACCTGTGCTGGGTGGACGAGGCCTTGGTGGCCGGCCAGCAGGTCGAGGTGCAGTGCAGCGCCCACGGGCGGCCTCGGCCGGCGGTATTCACGGGCGACGGCGTCCGCTACCGCGAGCCCGAGCGACGGGTCGCGCCCGGCCAGACAGTGGTGCTGTACGAGGGCGACCGGGTCCTCGGCAGCGGCATTGCCTCAGAGCTTCTCAGCCGGTAGGCACCCGCCTGGTGCTGGCCTCGCGGAGCACGGCGCCGGGTCGGGTGGGGGTGAACAGGAGGCGGTCGACGGTGGTGCTCCTGCCGAGGCGGTTGCGGGGCTCGGCGAGCATGAGCACCGACTCCTCGCGCAGCACCAGTTCCAGGGCCAGACCGGGAGCGCGCTGGGTGAGGTCCAGCGACTGGCTGCCTGCCGGTGCCGGGCGGAGCGACTCGATCAGTTGCCGGCGGAACAGGACGGGGTCGGTCAGCGAGAGCGGGTCGTGTAGCACCATGCCCGCGGGCACGAAAACCACCCACCGCCGGGCCAGGCCGTGAAGCGAGCGGAACAGCGTGGCGGCCAGCGGCAGGCCCAGGCCGAGCACCGCCGCGCCGGCCACCCACCTCCGGGAGGCCAGCAGGAGCAGGCCGGCCGAGGGCGCGGCGACGGCGAGCAGCCACGCACCGGGGAGGATCCCGAAGAGGAGGGCCCCGGGGACGCGTAGTGGCAGGCGCCTCTCGTTCGGGTAGGCGGGCCCGTTGACGAAGAGCATCCCCGTCTCGGGCAGGAAGGCGAGGGCCATCGCCAGCCCTGCCGTCGCCACCGACAGCGCCGAGCCGTGCCCTCCGGCCGCAGCGGCGACCGCGGCCCCGAGCACGGCCGGAGCGGAGCTGCGCAGGGCGGTCAGCCCGATGGGATGGGGCACCAGGGTGGCCAGCAGGACTGCCGCCCAGGTTCCCCAGAGGAGGACCGATGCCGTGGCCTGGACCGGCCGGCTACGGCCGTCGAGTGCCGCCGCCAGGGCGGGCCCCACCGTGAAGGGCAGCGACGCCCACACTGCTCGTACGAGCCAGGGGAGGAGGCGTTCGAAGGTCGACGACATGGCGGTCCGGCGCAAATCCGAGAGCCTAAGGTCCAGCCGATGCCGTGCAGCGATGATCCCGTCCGCCGGGCCGGGGACCTCCGGAGCCAGATCGAGCATCACAACGTCCGCTACCACCAGCTCGACGAGCCCGAGATCACAGACGCCGAGTACGACGCCCTGGTCAGGGAGCTGGCGAGCATCGAGGAGGCCCACCCCGAGCTCACGAGGGCCGACTCGCCCACCCAGACCGTCGGCGCTCCGCCCTCGGTCCTCTTTGCCGAGGTCGAGCACCTGGTACCGATGATGTCGCTCGACAACGCCGTCTCGCTCGAGGAGCTCCTGGCGTGGGGCAGGCGGATGGAGCGATTCATCTCCGGCGACGTGGACTACGTCTGCGAGCTCAAGATCGACGGCGTAGCTGTGTCGCTGCTGTACGAGGAAGGCCGCTACGTGCGGGCCGCTACCCGAGGCGACGGGCGGCGGGGCGAGGACATCACTCCCAACGTGGCCACCATCGAGGCGGTACCGGACGGTCTGGACGGGGACCCGCCCCGGGTTCTGGAGGTGCGCGGTGAGATCTACATGCCGCTGTCCGCCTTCGAGCAGCTGAACCAGCGCCAGGCCGAGGAGGGCGGCCGTCTCTTCGCCAATCCCCGAAACGCCGGGGCGGGGTCGCTCCGCCAGAAGGACCCGGGCATCACCGCCTCGCGCCGCCTCGGCTTCTGGGCCTACCAGGCCGGCACCATCGAGGGAGGGCCGGTGCTTGCCCGCCACTCGGAGACCCTCGACTACCTGAAGGGCCTCGGCCTCCCGGTGAACCCGGAGGTGACCACCCTCGGGAGCCTCGACGAGGTCTACAGCTTCGGCGGTCGTTGGCTCGAGCACCGCCACGACCTCGACTACGAGATCGACGGAGTGGTCGTGAAGGTGGACGACCTCGCTCAGCGCCAGGAGCTCGGCGCCACGTCCAAGGCGCCGCGGTGGGCCATCGCCTTCAAGTTCCCGCCCGAGGAGCGCACCACGCTCCTCCGCAACATCATGGTGTCGATCGGCCGCACGGGAAAGGCCACGCCGTTCGCCGAGCTGGAACCCGTGTTCGTGGGTGGGTCGACCGTGGGAGTGTCAACCCTGCACAACGAGGACCAGGTCCGGAAGAAGGACGTGCGTCCCGGTGACACGGTCATCGTCCGGAAGGCCGGTGACGTCATCCCCGAGGTGGTGGGCCCGGTGCTGTCTCTCCGCCCCGATGGGCTGCCCGAGTGGAACTTCCCCACGCAGTGCCCGGTGTGTGCCGGCCCACTGGTGCGCCTGCCCGGGGTGAGCGACACCTTCTGCACCAACCTCGAGTGCCCGGCTCAGCGCTACGGCCGCATCGAGCACTTCGCCTCACGGGGCGCCATGGACATCGAGGGCCTCGGGGAGCGCACGGTGCGCATGTTCGTGGACCTCGGCCTGCTCGACGACGTGGCCGACATCTACTCCCTCGACTTCGACCGCGTGAGCGAGATCGAAGGCTTCGGCGAGATCTCCGTCCGCAACCTGAGGGAGGCGGTGGAGCGCTCGAAACGGCGCCCGCTCGCCAACCTGCTGGCCGGCCTCAACATCGCCCACCTCGGCTCCACGGGGTCCCGGGTGCTGGCCAGGTCGATGGGCCACCTCGACCGCATCATGGCCGCGTCGGCAGACGAGCTGGCAGCCGTGGAAGGGGTGGGGCCCACCATCGCCGCCAGCGTCCGGCAGTTCTTCGACAACGAGCGCAATAGACAGGTGATCGAGAAGCTCCGCGCGGCCGGTGTGAACTTCGAGGGGCCTGGCGTGCCAGACGTGCCCCAGACGCTGGTCGGCGTTTCCCTGGTGGTCACCGGAACGCTCGAGCGCTGGTCCCGAGAGGCTGCCGAGGAGGCCATCAAAGCCCGTGGAGGAAAGGCGCCGGGCACCGTTTCCAAGAAGACGGCCGCCGTGGTGGTCGGCGAGTCACCCGGGACGGCCAAGCTGGCCAAGGCCATGGAGATAGCCGTCCCGATCCTCGACGAGGACGCCTTCGAACGCGTCCTCGAGCAGGGCCTGGAGGCGGGGATCGAGGCCGGCGGGTGAGGCTGCGCCGGCCCCATCGCTACTGGCTGGCCGGGCTCATGGTCGTCACCGGCGCCGCTCACTTCGTGACTCCGCGGATGTACGAGCGGATCGTCCCGCATGTCCTCGGGGACGCCGGCGCCTGGGTGTCGGTCAGCGGGGCGGCGCAGGTGGTCGGTGGGGTGCTCCTGGCGGCGCGACGTACACGGAGGGTCGGGGCCTGGGGGGTGGCCTGCCTCATGGTGCTGGTGTTCCCCGCCAACGTGCAGATGGCGCTCGACGGCGGCCTGGAGGGAGCGCGTTGGCCGCTCGACTCGCCGGTGGCGGCGTGGCTGCGGCTCCCCTTTCAGATCCCTCTCGTGCTGTGGGCAGTGGCCGAGGCCAGGGATCAGCCGGGATCGAGGGTCAGGGCTCGGGCCACGTCCGACACGGCGTCGGCCCATAGCCCATAACCGGCACCGTTCGGGTGGTACCGGTCCGGGGCGAAGTACCGGTCGGGGTCTCGGCGCATCGCAGGGCCGGTCCGGCCCGCGATGTCGACGTATCGGGTGCGGTCGCGGCGGGCCACCTCGTGCCTGATGCGCCCGTCGAGGACCCGACCCCGCCAGCCGGCGATGGCCCTGAGGGGCTGGGCGAACCGCGGCGCGGCGCCCATGTCCGGGACCCCGAGGGCGATCACCGGTGTTGAGCCCAGCTCATCCAGGAGGCGGCGGTACCGTCTGGTGAAGCTGTCCTTGGAGGCCAAGTGCACGACATCGTTGGCGCCCACGCTGAGGACCACGACGTCGGGGTCGAGGGAGGCCACCCTGGGGAGTTGCTTCTCGACCACGTCCTCGACCTGGGCGCCGGAGATGGCCAGAACGGTGAGCTGCACAGGGCGTCCGAGCCGGGCCGCCACCTGCCGGGGAAGTGCGTCCTCGGGACGGTCTGCGCCCACTCCGGCGGCCGTGGAGTCGCCGAGCCACAGCATGCGGCGCTGGGCGCCCGGTCCGGAGCCACCGATCGCAGTGTCGAGCGCCAACGGAGCAGAAGCGGCCAAGCGGCGCTGCGTGCGCGCCAGCTGCACCTCCACCGCCAGCACTGCGGCACCCAGGAGGACCAGCACCAAGGCAGCGGCCAGCATCCTGCGGGCGCTCCACTTCGGCCACCGGCGGCGGCGCCTCTCCCGAGAATGCCGCTGGCTGGTCACGGCTCATCTTCCTGTGGCGACGGTGGAAACAGCCTCTTTCGCTCTTCTGCGGCCGGGCTCGAGTCAGCCATCTCTGACCGAGTAGCGCATCTCACGCTGCTCGCCACAACGCCCTGGGACCAACGATAGGTGGACCGTGGCGGGCGGCAGCGGCTCGTCCGGGATCTGGACCTCAGCGAACCAGGCGTGGAGCGGGTTCGGTGAGGCGTAGGTGGAGCCTGGCGTCCACGGCGGAGACCTCGAGGGCCCGGCAGAAGCGCGGCAGGGCCTCTTCCTCCATCTTGGTCCGCAGAGCGGAGACGTCGGCGTCGTCGTTGACGTCCACCCGTACGTCGACCTCGGGCCGTTCACCGTCCTCAATGAGGCGAGCCGACGCCGAGCTGACGCCCCGGTAGGTCTCGATGTCGTTGGCGAGGGCGTCGGACGCCCCTGCCGCCCGCAGGTGGGTGGACCCCTTGGAGCCCTCGCCGGTCAGGTCGATCTGCGTGAGCCGGGGGGAGCGGAACTGGGCCACGAGCCAGCGCAGTGCGAGGTAGGACACGATCAGGCAGAGGGCTAGGACGGCGATCCAGAACAGAGTCTGGTAGCGGTCCACGAAGTCGCGCACGGGCTCGAGGAGGACCTCGTCGTCGGCCTGCTCCCGGCCGAAAGCCTCGTAGCCGCGGGCGAGGGCATAGCCCCCCGCCCCGAGCAGGACGAGGGAGACCAGCAACAGCACCACACGGTTGAGCCGGTCGGGGTTCCTCATCTCGGCCGCGGGCTCTGCAGCGTCACTGACAGCGCCGGTGGCCGGGCGAGTCTCAGTGCCGCCATCCGCTCTTCGGCCGCTCGTGTCACCCGCGCCTCGAGGTCACCCGGGATGCGGCGGTTGCTGCTGGCGGTGATGCGCGTTCGGCTATTCGAGATCCTGGCCTTGGCGGAGGCCACCCCGTCCACGCGGTTCACCGCCCGCACGAGGGATCGCTCGACGCCTCGACGGTTCAAGTCCGCGGGGTGGATCGAGGGGCCCTTCTCCATGGGCAAGGCCGTAGGGCGCCGCCGAAGCAGCTGCAGGAACAGGAGGAGGAGCCCAGCCGCCACGAGTGCCAATGCAAGCTGGCGTGTCGACGGTGAGGACCACGCGTTGACGCGCGCGCTCCGGTACCACTGGTCGTATGGGATGACCCAGGGGTCGCGCCCGATCTCGGCCAGCACGATCTCCACCGCGACCAGGACGCCGCCCACGACGAGGCTGAGAGCCAAGGCCAAGGCCAGGAGCCGGCTGAGTATGCGCACCCCTACTCCACCCGCCGTCGGGCATCGCCACGCTCGACGACGAGCTCGTCCACCATGATGTTGACCTCGGTGGCGGTGAGCCCGGTGAGCGTGCCCAACCGCTCTATGACCCGGTCCCGAACGTTGCTGGTGACCCTTCGGACCGGCTCGGGATAGCGCACATTGACGGTGAGATCCACCTCCACCGTGTCCTCGTGGACATCGGCGGCGGCCTGAGCCGACGAGTCCCCGGCGACCCACGGCAGCAGCCGCCCGAGCCCCGTCCGCACCACGCCGCCGACGCCGTCCACCTCCGTGGCCGCCTTGGTGGCGATCTTCTCCACGACCACCGGAGAGATAGTGGTCTCCCCTCGGGACGTGCGCAGGCCAGCAGTGGCAGCCGGCACTGGGCTCATGTCGCGGGTCGTGTCAGCGGTCACGTCCCGACCAGTGCTGGTCACAGCTACTTCTTGTTCCTTCCGCCCAGGTAGTCGGTGAGGTCGATCTCGCCCTCCACCACCTGCATGGCCAGGAAACCGAGAGTGCCGCAGAAGGCGACCCCCAGCATGGCGACAAAACCTTCGAGCACGAGGGCCAATCCGAGGATGAGCCCGACGAACAGGCCGACGATGGTGGTTTGCTGCATCACTGCCTCCTCCTTTCGAGGAATGTGGGTTATGGGACCAGAGCTGTTGAGGGTCGTTCCCCTAGTTCACCCGAGCGGCACGGCGACGCCGGTAGCGGCGGGCTTTCCATCCGGCGGCGAGGACCCCGATCCCGCGTCGGCGACGGTGGAACACGACCTCGGCACCAGATGAGGGCGCCCGCAGCCCGAGCAGGCGCTCGTAGGCCTCGAGCCCGGCCTGGAACGTCTCCAGGTCGCCGCCCCGGTCGGGGTGGTGCAGGCGCGCGAAGCGCCGGAAGGCCGACCGCACCTCGTGGGACGGGACGCCGGCACCGACCCCGAGCACGTCATGATCGAGCGGCACCGCCGGCTCCTTGCTCTGTGAGGGCGCTGGGTTGCTCTGTGAGGGCCGGGCCCTCCCCAGGGACCTCTATGTCCTCCACGTAGACCGAGACACGCCTGCCCCCGGTGACCGGCCTCACGGCCCGGCGGACGGCGTCGGCCACTTCGGGCAGGTTCGTTCGCCAGCGGGCGACGATGTGGATCTCCACCTCGTCGTCGTTTAGGCGCACGCCGGGCACCCTCCGGCCCGGGAGGTAGGTGGCCACCTCCCCGGCGATGCCCCCGGACAGCGCCGCCACATCCGGGCAGGAGAGTGCCGCGGCGGAGACGGCGTCGGGATCGACCTCTTCGCCGGCACTAGGCGCGGGCGTCACTGCACTCGTGCGGGTTCGGGCTCCTCTTCCTCGTCGTCGTCCCCGAGGTACACGTCGTCGACCGAGAGGTTGACCTCGGTGACCTCGAGGCCGGTCATGCGTTCCACCCGCTGGATCACGTTGCGTCGCACGGCCTGGGAGACGTCGGGGATCGACACGCCGTACTCGACGACGAGATCGATGTCGATGGCGGCCTGCCGTTCGCCGACCTCGACGGTCACACCCTGGGTCGGGCTCTGGCCACTGGCGCCGGGCAGCTTTTCCTTCAGCGCGCCGAAGGCCCGCGCCCCGCCCGAACCCATGGCGTGGACGCCGTTGACCTCACGGGCCGCAACTCCGGCGATCTTGAGCACCACCGAGTCGGCGATGGAGGTGCGCCCCTTGTCCGTGACCAGAGCGTTGGCGCCGGCCTGCTGCACGTCTGTGGACGATCCGGACTGCTGACTCATAGGGCATGTCCTCCAAGACTGGTGAGGGCCACCACGGGCTCGAGCGCTCTCAGCGCTCCTCTTTCTAGCCCATCAGCAGCGATGACTTCCGAGCGCCCATCGTGACGGCCGAGCACGGCCACTTCACGCGTCCCCTATTGGACGCTGAAGCACCATCGATAGCTGCCGGGCTCCCCGCTCGTGCCGGCAACGGGTCGGAACCGCACGACGGCGCAGTTGTTGCCCGCCGGCAGCGCCTCGATCTCCCGGCCTGCGCCGGGCGTGTACGAGATGCGGTTCAGGCCCTGGATGACGGCCAGCTGGTCGTCGGGAATGGTCGTACCGTTTATGGCCAGCTCACCCGTGTAGGTGCTGTCCAGCTCCACCTGGATCTCGGTCTGGCGGACCTGGATGCTGCCGGGCCGGGGTGACACGGAGCGCACCACCCCGGACCGGGCACCGGCAGTCAGCGAGTCGTCGTGCAGGGTGCCTGCCAGGTAGAGCGACCCGCCGGCCGCCGCCAGCAAGGCGACGAACACCACGTGGCGAAGCCTGATCCGACCTAGGCGCACCGGCTCATTCTTGTCGCAGGTGGCGGCGTCTTCTTGTCCCAGGCGCTGAGGGCATTCCGGCCGCCGGACGGTCCCCGGATCGGGCCTCCTCACCCACTACCCTCGATCCGTGGCCACGTCGCGAATGGCTGACCAGGTCGGCAGGGTCCTGGGCGGCCGGTACCGCCTGGTGGCGGCCATCGGCAGTGGGGGCTCGGCCAACGTCCTCCTCGCCGAGGACGTCACCCTCCGTCGGCGCGTGGCGGTGAAGGTTCTCCACCCGGGCCTGGTTGAGGACGAGGTCTTCCTCCGCCGCTTCAGGGCCGAGGCCCAGCAGGCCGCCGCCCTCAACCACACCAACATCATGCGGGTCTACGACTGGGGCGAGTCCGAGGACGGCCCCTATCTCGTCCTCGAGCTTCTCGAGGGGGGCAGCCTGCGGGACCTGCTGGACCAGGGACAGCGGCTCTCGCCCTCCCAAGCATTGAAAGTGGGGTTCGAGGCGGCCTGCGGCTTGGACCACGCCCACCGCAAGGGTCTGGTCCACCGCGACATCAAGCCAGCCAACCTGTTGTTCGACGACGAGGGCCGCCTTGCCATCGCCGACTTCGGGATCGCCCAGGCCCTGGCCGAGGCAGCCTGGACGGAGCCGGCCGGTGCCATGCTGGGGACCGCTCGCTACGCCTCGCCGGAGCAGGCGCAGGGCTCCACGCTCGACGGGAAGACCGACGTCTACGCGCTGGCCCTCGTGCTCGTCGAGGCGGTCAGCGGCCAAGTGCCGTTCGCCGGCGACACCGCCCTCTCGACCCTCATGGCCCGGGTGGGCACGCCGCTGGAGGTACCTCCGGAGCTCGGCGCGCTGGCCCCCATCGTCGAACGGGCAGCCAGCCCCGACACGACGGACCGGCTCGATGCTCGACGCCTGGCCCAGGCCCTCGACCGCGCCGCCAAGACCCTTCCCGCGCCGGCCCCGCTGCCCCTCGTTCCCAAGGAGCCGCTGGCCAGCCCGGGTGACCCCGATGGGGCCGCCGTCGAGGAAGGTCGCGACCGAGACGCCGACGGGCACGGCAATGCAGACGGAGACGGAGACGGAGACGGCGAGGAAAGCAAGGCTGCCGCTGCTACTCGCACCGATCTCACGGAGTCCCTCACCCGGCCCGTCCCGTACGACGTGGATGCCGATGCCGTCCAGGAGGCGGGGGAGGAACCGGCGCCCGAGGCTCCGGCCAGGAAGCGCCGCCGTGTCCGGCCGATGTGGGTGGCGGCTGCGCTCATTGCTGTCCTGTCGGTGGCCGGGGCGGCGTATGCCATCGCCCAGGCGCGCATACCCTCCCACCCGGTGCCTGCCCTGCGCGGGAGCACTCTGGAGCAGGCCCGGGCCATCGCCTCCCAGAGCAAGCTGGAGGTGAAGGTAGGGGCCGAGCGCTTCGACGAAGCGGTGGCACCCGGCGTAGTGATCGATCAGGACCCCGCGCTCGGGAAGCTGCGCGAGGGGGAGACCATCAGGGTCGTCCTCTCCCGGGGCCCGCCTCCCCGGCCCGTGCCCGACCTGACCGGTCTGGACCAGCGGGGTGCCGAGGAGCGGCTGTCCCAGAGCGGTTTCGTCCCCAAGGTGGTGCGCCAGTTCAGTGAGGACCAGCCCAGCGGTGCCGTCCTCGACTGGTCGCCCAGGGGCGAGCAGGCGAAGGGTGCCGAGATCGCCCTCACGGTGTCGGGTGGTCCCGCGCCCCGAAAGGTGCCCGACATCTCCGGACGCAGCTACGAGGAGGCGGCCAAGGCCCTGGCCGCGCTCGGCCTCAAGGCGTCCAGAACGGAGGCCTTCAGCGACACGGTGGCGCCCGGGAAGGTGATCGGCTCCAAGCCGGCTTCGGGCAGCGATGCGGCTCGGGACTCGACCGTGGCGGTCATCGTGTCCAAGGGCCCCGATGTGGTGGCGGTGCCCAACGTGGCCGGGAAGGCGGTGCCCGAGGCCCAGGCGGCCCTCGCCCAGGCGGGGCTGAGCGTGGTCAACGTCTACGGGCCGCTCAACAAGCCGGTCTTCACAACGGACCCTGCAGCCGGCGCCACCCTGAAGAGGGGCGGGGGAGTGAGCCTCTACACCAAGTAGGCCATCGCCCGGTCTGGTAGCCAGAGCGCGCCCGCTCGAGCACCGTCCTGGCTACCAGGAGCAGGGAGGGGGTCAGGGCTCATGGCCGGGACTCACGTCCCGAGCTTCCTGGAACCCGATCTGGCCCTCCTCTGGACCGGACGAAGCGGCGAAGGGCTCGAGGAGGAAGCTCGTGTGGTCGCCCGAGTCCACCTGCTGGAGGATCGTGCCGGCGAACCAGCGGCGGCAGCCCGACAGCACAGGTGTCACCCCGTCGGGCCCCGGCTCCCATGGCACGAGGGAGAACTTGTCGACGTCGTCACCCGTCTCCCCGCCGAAGAGCTCGACCAGGCCCCGCTCCTCGGGGCTCGGCACGTGGACCACCATGGTCCGGGCCTCGACCGCCACCCTCCAGGTGTGGTTGGCCTTGGAGACGCACGCCCAGTACCGAGGCGGGTGGATGCTGCACTGGGTGGCGAATCCGATGAGGCACCCGGATCGCTCGCCGCCGCCTGTGACGGTGACGATGAACAGCGGGTAGTCGAGGCCGGCGACCAGCCGCTGGAACTCCCGCTCGGGGCCTTCGTCGGCGGACGTCAGGCGGTTATGTCCTGGATGCGCTTGTGCAGCTCGGCGGCCCTGGGATCGGGGGTGATCTTGTCCTGCTGCATGGCGAGCAGGAGCTTCGTCATGTCGCCCTGGACCACCACCTTGCCGGCCATGAACGCCTGCATGCCGGCGTCGGGCTTGCCCTCGATGAAGACCGCCCTGGCCGTCTTGTAGTCGAGGGTGACCGTCACGTCGGGCTCCTCGAGGTGGCCGGTCTCGATCTCCATCGTCCCCGACGAGCTGTCTATGTGGGTGTGGAGGGTGCCGTCGCCGAAGGGCACCTCGGTGATCACCTGGTTCATCCTGATGAAGTACTCGCCCGCGTCGAGCTGGTCGGCGTATTCCTTGCCCATGCGCCGCGCCTCTGCCAGCCAATCGTCGCTCAGGAAGGGGTGCTTGTCGGACATGGTCGAACGCTAGCGTCCGGGGGATGGCGGCCAAGGACAGGAACCTGGGCATCACGCCTCAGGGCGAGGACTTCTCGGCTTGGTACAACGAGCTGGTGTTGAAGGCCGAGCTGGCCGACCGGGGCCCGGCGAAGGGCACCATGGTGATCCGGCCCTATGGCTACCGCATGTGGGAGCTGCTCCAGGCCCGCCTCGACCAGATGTTCAAGCAGACGGGCCACCAGAACGCCTACTTCCCGCTGCTCATCCCCGAGAGCTACCTGAAGCGTGAAACCGAGCACGTGGAGGGCTTCTCGCCCGAGCTGGCGGTGGTCACCCATGCCGGCGGCAAGGAGCTGGAGGAGCCGCTGGTGGTTCGGCCCACCTCGGAGACGGTCATCGGCGAGATGTTCTCCCGGTGGATCTCGAGCCACCGTGACCTCCCACTCCTGGTGAACCAGTGGGCCAACGTGGTCCGCTGGGAGCTCCGGCCCCGCTTGTTCCTGCGCACCACCGAGTTCCTCTGGCAGGAAGGCCACACCGCCCACGCCGACGCGGCCGACGCCATGGCCGAGACCATGCGGATGCTCGACATCTACGTGACCTTTGCTCGCAACGTGGCGGCCATACCTGTCATCGAAGGAGAGAAGACGCCGGGGGAGCGCTTCGCCGGCGCGCTTCGAACCTTCACCATCGAGGCCATGACGCGCGACCGCAGGGCGCTGCAGTCGGCCACCTCGCACTACATGGGCGAAACCTTCGCCAAGGCCTTCGACATCACGTACTCCAACCAGCGCAACGAGCTCGTCCACTGCCACACCACGTCGTGGGGGCTGAGCACGCGGATGCTGGGTGCGGTGATCATGGCCCACGGCGACGACCGGGGGCTCGTCCTCCCGCCCGGTCTGGCACCCCATCAGTTGGTCATCGTCCCCATCGGGAGGGGGGACGATCGGGCCGCCGTGGACGAGGCCGCAAGCCGCATGGCCGCGGACGTGGAGGGACGAGGCGTGCGAGTCCATGTGGACATGCGGGACGCGTCCCCGGGCTTCAAGTTCAACGACTGGGAGCTTCGTGGCGTGCCCCTCCGAGTCGAGCTCGGCCCTCGTGACCTGGCCGCCGGCCAGGCCGTGGTCGTGGCGCGCGTCGGCACGGAGGGCAAGCAGACGGTGAGCCTCGACGGCCTGGCGGCCGCCGTCCCCGAGCGCCTTTCGGCCTTCCAGCAGGCCCTGCTGGAGCGGGCCACGGCGTTCCGCGACGAGCACACCACCGACGCCGACGACTGGGATGCCTTCGCGGGGCAGGTGTCCGAGGGTTTCGCCACCGCACTGCACTGCGGGCGCACGGATTGCGAGGAGGACATAAAGGCCGAGACCTCGGCCACGCCCCGATGCGTGCCCACCGACGGCACAGCCGAAGAGGGCGCCTGCGTGCGCTGCGGGCAGCCGTCGGCCTACGGCAAGCGCCTGGTGTTCGCCAGGGCCTACTGACCGCGGCACCAATGGCAGCGGAGCCCGTCACCAGCCCGCTCGCCGAGGCAGGTCATCGCCCCCGCCCGCGTAGGCTCATCACCCATGCCCGAGCGTGACCCGATCACCTCCACCGACGTGGTCCACGTCGCTCGTCTGGCTTGCCTGGACCTGACCGACGAGGAGGTCGAGGAGTACACCGTCCAGCTGCGGGACGTGTTGGAGTACGCCGACGTAGTGGCAGCCCTCGACACCTCGGGGATCCCGCCCACGGCCGACCCGCTATCGCTCGTCAACGCCCTGCGCGAGGACGAGCCCCGGTCCAGCCTCGACCGCGACGAGGTCCTGGCCATGGCACCGGAGGTGGAGGACGGCCGCTTTCGCGTCCCCCGCATCCTGGGCGAAGCCCCGTGAGCCCGACCACGACGGCCACCGAGATCGCCGCCGCCGTCAGGGGGGGTGAGCAATCGGCTCGCGAGGTGGTCGAGGGCTGCCTGAGCGCCATCGCCGATCGTGAGAACGAGGTGCACGCCTTCAACCTGGTGCTCGAGGAGGAGGCGCTCGCGTCGGCCGACGCCATCGACCGACGTGCCGCCGACGGGGAGGACCCGGGTCCCCTCGCCGGCGTGCCGGTGGCGATCAAGGACAACCTGTGCACCCGGGGCGTACCCACCACGTGCAGCAGCAGGATCCTGGATGGCTGGAAGCCGCCCTACGACGCCACCGTGGTCGAGCGCATCGCGGCCGCCGGCGGGGTGATCCTGGGCAAGACCAACCTCGACGAGTTCGCCATGGGCTCGTCCACCGAGAACTCGGCCTTCGGTCCGACCAAGAACCCACTCGACGCCTCACGCGTTCCTGGGGGTTCCAGCGGTGGCAGCGCGGCCGCTGTCGCCGCCGGGTTCGCCCCCTTGGCCCTGGGCTCGGACACCGGCGGCTCCATCCGCCAGCCGGCAGCCTTCTGCGGCGTCGTCGGCGTGAAGCCAACGTACGGCATGGTGAGCCGCTACGGGTTGGTGGCTTTCGCCTCGTCGCTCGACCAGGTAGGGCTGATCGGTTCCAATGTGGCCGACGCCGCTCTGCTCCAAGAGGTCATCCAGGGCCACGACCCCATGGACTCCACCTCGATCCCCGATTCGCCACCGGGACTCTGCGGGCGCCTCGCCGAGGGGGTCGAGGGCGTCCGGATCGGCGTGGTGAGGGAGCTGGTGGAGGAGGCGAACAGCGACGTCGCCGGTCGCCTATGGGAGGCAGCGGCCGCTCTCGGAGACGCCGGCGCCAAGGTGGACGAGGTCTCCATACGGGCTCTGGCCTACGGCGTGTCGGCCTACTACCTCATCGCTCCCGCCGAGTGCTCCAGCAACCTGGCCCGCTACGACGGCGTCCGCTACGGCCTCCGGGTCCCCGGCGCCGACATCACCTCCACCTACGGGGCCACCCGGGCGGAGGGGCTCGGCCCAGAGGTAAAGAGACGCATAATGCTCGGCACCTACGCATTGTCCGCCGGCTACTACGAGGCGTACTACGGCCAGGCCCAGCGGGTGCGCACCCTCATCATCCGTGACTTCGAGGCCGCCTACGAGGACTTCGACGTCCTGCTCTCGCCCACTGCCCCGAGCACCGCCTTCCGGTTCGGGGCCAAGACCGAGGACCCCCTGTCCATGTACCTCTCGGACGTGTGCACCATCCCCTCCAACCTGGCCGGCGACCCGGCGATGAGCGTCCCTTACGGCTCGGGAGACGACGGCCTTCCAGTCGGCGTGCAGATCATGGCCCCGGCGCTCGCCGAAGTGCTGATGTACCGCGTGGCGGCCGCTCTGGAAGCCAGCCATGGCTGAGTCACCTGCTTCGTGGGAGACGGTCGTCGGCCTCGAGGTCCACTGCGAGCTGCGCACCCAGACCAAGCTCTTCTGCGGCTGCCGCAACGCCTTCGGAGAGGAGCCGAACACAAACGTGTGCCCGGTGTGCCTGGGGCTGCCCGGGTCGCTGCCGGTGCTCAACCGCCGGGCGGTGGAGCTGGCCATGGCCATCGGCGAGGCCCTGCACTGCGAGATCCGGCCGAGCCTCTTCCACCGCAAGAACTACTTCTATCCCGACATGCCCAAGGACTACCAGGTCAGCCAGTACGACGAGCCCATCAATGTCGACGGCTGGCTGGAACTGCCCGACGGGACACGAATCGGGATCGTGCGAGCCCACATGGAGGAGGACACAGGCAAGAGCACGCACATGGGGGGTGGCGGACGCATCCACGACGCCGCGTACTCCTTGGTCGACTACAACCGGGCCGGGGTGCCCCTGGTGGAGATCGTGAGCCACCCCGAGCTGCGCAGCGGCGAGCAGGCGCGGGAGTACGTGAGCGAGCTGCGGGCCATTCTGGTGGCCACGGGCGCCTCGGACGGCAAAATGGAGGAAGGGTCGCTCCGGGTGGACGCCAACGTCTCCGTGCGCCCTGCCGGCAGCGACGCATACGGCACGCGCTGCGAGGTCAAGAACCTCAACTCGCTGCGGTCCCTCGGCCGGGCCATCGAGCACGAGGCCATCCGCCAAGCCCGGGTCTGGGAGGCGGGAGAGGTGGTGAAGCAGGAGACCCGGCACTGGGACGAGGCCAACGACCGCACCATCTCCGGCCGTTCCAAGGAGGAGGCCAACGACTACCGCTACTTTCCCGAGCCCGACCTGCTGCCGCTGGCCCCGAGCGAGGAGTGGTTGGCGATGGTGCGTAGCTCGCTGCCTCCCATGCCCGCCGTTCGTCGAGCCAGACTGGCCGAGCTGGCGGGAACGGAACCCAAGGAAGTGGCAACGGTGGTGGACCTGCAGCTGGACCACCTCGTCCTCGCCGCCGCCGACGCGGGTGCCGACGCCAACCTGGCCGTGAGGCGGGTGACCAACGAGGTGGCGGCAGACCCGCTGAGGGCCCGGCAGCTCGACGCTGCGGCCTTCGCCAATCTCGTCCTGCTCGAGGCCAAGGGCGCGCTGACGCCTACCCAGGCCAAGCAGGTGCTGTCCGAGATGCTGCACGGTGGTGGCGACCCGGAGGCCATCGCGAGGGACAGGGGTTTCGAGGCAATGGACGCCGGCGCCCTCACGACGGTGCTCGACGAAGCCATAGCCGCCCATCCGGACGAATGGGAACGGTTCCGCGACGGTGACCAGAAGCTCATGGGTTTCTTCGTGGGCCAGGTGATGAAGGCGACCAGGGGCCAGGCCGACGGCAGGGCTGTGAGCGCGCTGCTGCGCCAACGGGGACGCTGAGCAGCGCCTCCCGACCGCTTCGGCGGGCGTTGCGCTACCGTGCTGCGTCTCGGGCCGTGCCAGCACCGGCCTGTCGCTTTTCGGGAGATCCATGGGGCTCAGGCACGGTGTTCGCAATCTCGTCCTCGGTTCGGTGCTGACTGCCGGCGCAGTGGCGGCCATGCACGGTGTGGCCGCCGCCGAGGAGCACCCGCCGCCCACCGACTCAGCGAGGCCAGCCGTCGCTGCCAGGCACGAGGACGAGCACGCCGCCGAGGCCACTCCGGGGACCACCGCCGAGGAGGTGGTCCAGCCCCCGGCCCCCTCCCCGGTCCGGTCTCCCTCCCCGGACCCGCCGCCCAGGAGCACCTCCGCGTCAGCTTCCAGCTCGGGTGAGCCGCGGGCCCGGGCCACCGCCGTCGACATCGTCACGCCCGGCCCGCTCACCAGTGTGCAGACAGGCCCGGACCTCAACTGCACGGTCAGCCACGAAGCCGACACCGAACCGGCCTTCTACGAGAAGGCGTGCGGGACCTTCATCGCCGTCGACGGCACGCTCTACGGGCCGGACAGCGTTCGTCCAGACGCCGTCGGCCCCAAGCCTCGAAGGCGCTACACCAAGGTGCGTCAGTCAGACGTCACCGGGAGCGGTTCCTTTGCCGACCCGCACAAGGTGGTCACCGAGGTGGGCCTCGGTGACACCGGCCTGGCGGTCACCCAGACCGACAGCTACGTGGTGGGCCAGGAGTCGTACCGGACCGACGTCACCGTGGCCAACGCCGGCCCGGCCGCCCGGACGGCCCAGCTGTACCGGGCCGGGGACTGCAAGGTCGGGGACAACGACTACGGCTTCGCCGGCGTCAATACGGCGTCCGGGGCGGTGGCCTGCGTCGGCGCCGACCATACGGGCGCCGACCCGATAATCACCTTCCGCACCCAAGAGTGGTACCCACTGTCCCCCGGCAGCCACTACTACGCCGACGTCTTCAGCGAAGTCTGGAAGAAGGTCGGATCGAGGCTTCCCTTCCCCGATCTGTGCCCAGCGTGTGTCGGATACGTGGACAACGGCGCCGGCCTGAGCTGGGAAATCACGATCCCCGCCGGCGCGTCCGTCACCCGATCACACCTCACCACCTTCTCGGTGCTCGGGGTGACGCCCCTGACCATCACCAGTTTCCCCTGGACGCCCACGGCCACGCCCGCCTCGGTGGCCACCTATACGGTCGTCGTCGTCAACCCGAACGGGCTGACCGTCAACCTCAACTCCATAGTCGACACGCTGCCCGCCGGCTTCAGCTACGTCCCGGGTTCGACCTCGGGGACCACGACCCTCGACCCCACCGTCGCCGGGCAGGTCCTCACCTGGTCGGAGCCGCTCGAGATGCCACCGTTCAGCTTCCGCATCCTGAACTTCAGCGTGAGGGTGACTGGGATGCCCGGCGCCTACGTGAACGAGGCCGCCGCCGACGCTGGACGCTACGCCGTGGCGCCCCGCGTGGACCTGGCGGCGATCGTCGTCGTCGCCGGCCCGGACATGGTCGACCCTCCGGACACGCCGGCCACGGTGGGCGGCGTTGCGCTCGTCCGGCCGACGGGGAACGCGATGGCCCCCCTTGCCACGCGCAGGTCGGAGGCCCGGGGGCTGGTGGCGCCGGGTACCGCAGGCACGCTCCCCGCCACGGGGTCGGACCCACAGAACCTCCTGGTGCTGGCCACGCTGCTGCTCGCGGGCGGCGGCGCCCTGGTGACCGCCGGCCGCCGGCCTCATCACCGCTGACGTAATCTCACCGCCATGGCACGCGCTCTGAAGCCCCGGTCCTTCGAGGTCACCGAGGGCTTCCGGAGAGCACCGGCGCGGGCCATGCTCCGGGCCGTCGGGATGACCGACGACGACTGGGACAAGCCCCAGATCGGCGTGGCCTCGTCGTGGAACGAGGTGACGCCTTGCAACCTCTCGCTCGACCGCCTGGCCAAGCAGGCCAAGGAGGGGGTCCGGGAGGCCGGCGGGTTCCCCTTCGAGTTCGCCACCATCGCCATCAGCGACGGCATCTCCATGGGTCACGAGGGAATGCGGGCCTCCCTGGTCAGCCGAGAGGTCATCGCCGACTCGGTGGAGACGGTGATGCACGCCGAGCGATTCGACGGCCTGGTCACCTTCGCCGGCTGCGACAAGTCGCTCCCCGGCATGCTCATGGCCGCTGCCCGCCTCGACCTCCCGTCAGTCTTTCTCTACGGCGGCACCATCCTCCCGGGTCGCATCCCGGGCGACGACCGGGCACTCGACGTGGTGAGCGTCTTCGAGGCCGTGGGTGCCCGCGCCGCCGGAGCGCTCACCGATGAGGAGCTGGCTCTGATCGAGCGCCATGCCTGCCCGACCGAGGGAGCCTGTGCCGGCATGTTCACGGCCAACACCATGGCCGCGGCGGGTGAGGCCCTCGGGATGTCGCTGCCGGGCAGCGCGTCGGTACCCGCCGTCGATCCCCGCCTCGACGACCTGGCCCGTCGATCGGGCGAGGCTGTGGTGGAGCTACTGCGGTCGGGCATCCGGCCCCGGCACATCCTCACCAAGGAGGCGTTCGAGAACGCCATCGCCGTGGCCATGGCCCTCGGCGGCTCCACCAACTTGGTGCTCCACCTGCTTGCCATAGCCAACGAGGCACGAGTCGACCTGACGCTGGGCGACTTCGACCGGGTGGGTCGTCGAGTGCCCCACCTGGCCGACACCAGGCCCCACGGGCGGTACCACATGGTCGACGTGGACCGTGTGGGTGGCGTTCCCGCCGTGATGCGGGAGCTCTTGGAGGCGGGCCTGATCCATGGCGACTGCCTCACCGTCACCGGAGCCACGGTGGCCGAGAACCTCGACACCCTCGACCCACCCGGGGCCGACGGCTCGGTGCTGCACCCGGTGTCCGATCCCATCCACGCCGACGGAGGCATCGCCATCCTCAGCGGCTCGCTGGCGCCTCTGGGCGCCGTGGTGAAGGTGGCCGGAATAGACACCCAGCGCTTCGAGGGCCCGGCTCGGGTCTTCGACGGCGAGGACGGGGCCATGGACGCCATCGTGAACGGCACAGTGGAGCCGGGCACCGTGGTCGTCATCCGCTACGAGGGGCCCAAGGGCGGCCCTGGCATGCGCGAGATGCTGGCCGTCACCGGCGCCATGAAGGGGGCGGGCCGGGGGAGTGACTGTGCCCTGGTCACCGACGGCCGGTTCTCGGGGGGCACGCACGGCTTCTGCATCGGCCACGTGGCTCCGGAGGCGGTGGACGGTGGGCCCATCGCCTTCGTCGCCGACGGGGACCGCATCGTGATCGACGTCGACGCCCGGACCGTCGACCTGCTCGTGGACCAGGCAGAGCTCGACCGGCGGCGCCAGGGATGGAAGCTGCCACCTCCCCGCTACACCAGCGGGGTCCTCGCCAAGTTCGCCAGGCTGGTCACCGGCGCCGATCGAGGAGCGATCACCGAGGCATGAGCCGGTTGGCGGACCTGGCATCCAGCTGTCACAATGTCACCTCGATGTCCGCCCACCGCACCCTCGTACTCGTCACCTAGCGCACGCCGAACCCCTCGCGCGTGCCCACGACCTCCCAGCCGGGAGGTCGTTTCATTTCCGGAGACACATCATGAAGCTGACTGGGGCCCAGGCCCTCATCAAGAGCCTCGAGATGGAAGGCACCGAAGTCATGTTCGGCCTTCCGGGCGGTGCCATCCTGCCCGTCTACGACCCCATCATCGACTCGAGCATCCGCCACGTCCTGGTGCGTCACGAGCAGGGCGCGGGCCACATGGCGGAGGGGTACGCCCATGTCACCGGGCGCCCGGGGGTGGCCATGGTCACCAGCGGGCCGGCGGCCACCAACATCGTCACCCCCCTCTGCGATGCCTACATGGACTCCATCCCGATCGTGGTCATCACCGGCCAGGTGGCCTACTCGGCCATCGGCAGCGACGCCTTCCAGGAGTGCGACACCACCGGCATAACCATGCCCGTCACCAAGCACAACTGGCTCGTCACCGATCCCCAGGACATCCCCCAGATCGTGCGAGAGGCGTTCCATGTGGCCACCACCGGCCGCCCGGGTCCGGTGCTGGTGGACGTCCCCAAGGACATCTCCAACCAGACCATGGAGTGGTACTGGCCCGAGGCCGTCGACCTGCCCGGGTACACACCCAGCTCGCAGGGTGAGCCGGCGATGATCCGCCAAGCGGCCCGCTTGATCGCCGAGAGCCGGCGGCCGGTGATCTACGCAGGCGGGGGGATCCTGAAGGCCCGTGCCGCCGAGGTCCTGCGAGCCCTGGCCGAGATGACCGGCATCCCCGTGGTCACCACCCTCATGGCGCGCGGCGCCTTCCCGGACAGCCATGAGCTGTGCCTGGGCATGCCGGGCATGCACGGCAACTACACGGCCGTCACGGCCATGCAGAAGGCCGACCTGCTCATCGCCCTGGGGTCGCGCTTCGACGACCGGGTCACGGGCAAGGTGTCGGCCTTCGCCCCCGACGCCAAGATCATCCACGTCGACATCGACCCTGCCGAGCAGGGCAAGGTGCGCCGCCCCGACGTGCCCATCGTGGGTGACTGCCGGGCCGTCATCGAGGAGATGGTGGCCGCCATCGAGGCCATGGGCGGGACTGCGGCTCAGCCCGACCGGAGCGAGTGGCTGACCCAGGTGCGGGCCTGGCAGCAGGACTTCCCCCTGCACTACGAGCAATCCTTCGAGGAAGGCAGCGCCCTGAAGCCTCAGTACGTCCTCGAGCAGCTCCGAGACTCCACGCCCGACGACACGATCGTGGTCTCCGGTGTGGGCCAGCACCAGATGTGGGCCTCCCAGCACTGGCGCTTCGACCACCCTTACACCTGGGTGAACTCGGGAGGCCTCGGCACCATGGGCTTCGCCGTCCCCGCGGCCATCGGCGCCAAGGTGGGCCGTCCCGATCGCATGGTGTGGGCCGTCGACGGCGACGGCTGCTTCCAGATGACGGCCCAGGAGCTGGTCACGGCGGCTTCGGAACGGATCCCGGTCAAGGTGGCCATCCTCAACAACGCCTACCTCGGCATGGTCCGCCAGTGGCAGGAGCTGTTCTACGAGGAGCGCTACTCCGAGGTCTACCTCTCGCCTGATCTGCCCGACTACAAGATGTGGGCCGAGGCCATGGGCTGCGTCGGGCTTCGCGTCGAGCACCCCGACGAGGTGCAGCCCGCCATCGACAAGGCCAACGAGATCGACGACCGTCCCGTGGTGATCGACTTCCGCACCGACTCGACCGAGAAGGTCTACCCCATGGTGCCTGCCGGCGGTCCCAACGACGCCATCATCCTCGACCCGTCCCAGGGCGAGGGCGGCCGCTAGCCGTGGCCAAGCACCACACCCTGTCCGTCCTGGTGGAGAACAAGGCCGGTGTGCTCACCCGGGTGGCCGGCCTGTTCGCCCGCCGCGGCTTCAACATCTACTCGCTGGCCGTGGCGCCCACCGACGACGAGCGCTTCAGCCGCATCACGGTGGTGGTCGACGTGGAGTCCAAGCCGCTGGAGCAGATCACCAAGCAGCTGTTCAAGCTCATCAACGTGGTGAAGATCGACGAGTTGGCGCCGGAGGAGTCCGTGGAGCGGGAGCTGGCCCTCATCACGGTCAGAGCCGAGTCGGGCACTCGCAGCCAGGTCATCGAGCTGGTGCAGGTCTTCGAGGGCAGGATCGTGGACGTGGGCCACGACGAGGTCACGGTCATGCTGGCCGGCCACCCGGACACCGTCGACGACTTCGAGGACCTGATGCGGCCCTTCGGGATCGACGACGTGCAGCGCACCGGCAGGGTGGCGCTGCCCAAGCTGGAGCGCCAGGCACCGCGCCTGCGCAGCGTGAGCGGAAAGGTGGGCTGACCCATGGCAGAGATCTTCTACGAGCAGGACGCCGACCCCGGCCTCATCGGCAGCCGCAAGGTGGCCGTGATGGGATACGGCTCACAGGGACATGCCCACGCCCTCAACCTTCGCGACTCGGGGATCGACGTCCGGGTGGGCCTGCGGGAGGGCTCGTCGTCGAAGGCCAAGGCCGAAGCGGCCGGGCTGAGCGTGCGGTCGCTCGCCGAGGCTGCCGCCGAAGCCGACGTGATCATGATGCTTCTCCCCGACACCGAGCAGAAGGCGGCCTACGAGGAGTCGATCGCGCCCAACCTCGAGGACGGCGATGCCCTCCTCTTCGCCCACGGTTTCAACATCCGCTTCGACCAGATCCAGCCACCGCCCGGCGTTGACGTGGCCATGGAGGCCCCCAAGGGCCCCGGGCACCTGGTGCGGCGCGAGTTCTCCGCCGGTGGAGGCGTCCCGTCGCTCATCGCCGTCGACCAGGACGCCTCGGGCAAGGCCCGGGAACTGGCCCTGTCCTATGCCCATGCCCTGGGAGCCACGCGGGCCGGTGTGCTGGAGACCACCTTCGAGGAGGAGACCGAGACCGACCTCTTCGGTGAGCAGGTCGTGCTGTGCGGCGGCATCACGGAGCTGGTGATGGCCGGCTTCGAGACGCTGGTGAACGCCGGCTACCAGCCCGAGTCGGCCTACTTCGAGTGCCTGCACGAGCTGAAGCTCATCGTCGACCTCATGTACGAGCACGGCATCACCGGGATGCGGTACTCGATATCGGACACTGCCGAGTACGGAGACCTCACCCGGGGCCCGCGCATCATCTCGCCGGCGGTTCGGGAGGAGATGGCCCGCATCCTGGAGGAGATCCGCAGCGGCAAGTTCGCCGAGGAGTGGATCGCCGAGAACCGGGCCGGGCGCCCCCGGTACAACGAGCTGCGGACCAAGGGCGCCGAGCACCCCATAGAGAAGGTGGGCGCTGAGCTGCGCCAGATGATGCCCTTCATCTCCGCCGGCAAGGAGCGCCCCCAGGACGTCAGCGGTGGGTAGCCCGAGCTCCTAGTAGAGCGAGGAGCAAACCCGTTGCCGCGGGGGCTCAGCTGATCTAGCGTCCTCACCATGGCCGTCGGTACGCCCAGCCCGCGCCGGCCGGCCGTACCCCTCGGCTTCCGGCGCAACGTCGACCGCCTCACGGCGAGGCAGCTGGCCATCCTGCGCAGGGCCTTCGAAAAGGTGATGGCAATCGCCGACGACCGCGGCTATGGCCGGTGGGCCGGCGAGCACGGTCTGCCCTTCCCGACCGAGTGCGACTTCGCGCATCGCCGGCCGTACTTCCTCACCTGGCACCGGGCCTACCTGTGGCGCTTCGAGCGGGCCCTCAAGGACCAGGAGCCAGAGGCCATGCTTGGCTGGTGGGACTGGCGCACGGGGCGCATCCCTCCGGCCTTCGACCAAGCCGAGGTGGACGGCCAACCGAACCCGTTGTTCGCCGCCGAGATCAATCCGGTCGCCGTCGAGCAGGCGGCCCAGGCCGGTCGACCGGTGCCCCCCGTCACCCAGCGCCAACCAGGCCGCCCGGGGACACGCCTTCCCACCGCTCAAGAGGTGCGGGACGTGCTCGCCCTCAGCGACTTCGCCTCGTTCAACAACGAGCTCGAGAACCTCCACGACTCCGTCCACGTTTGGGTGGGAGGCCACATGAGCAACATCGGCTTCTCCTCCTACGACCCCATCTTCTGGGCTCATCACGCCATGGTCGACCGACTCTGGCGGATATGGCAGCTTCGCCGTCCCGGTCTCACCCCCCCGGCCGCCATCATCCCCACGGCCACCGGTTTCGGTCTCACCGTGGCCCAGGTGCTGGACACGACATCCCTGGGATATGACTACGCCTCGTCGACCTCCCGCCCGATGCCGAGCTGAACCCATGGACCACTACGTCTCCGACCCCATCCCGCTGCCTCCTCGCGACGACAACCAGGAGATCACCCGGGCCGACCTCGTCTTCTACGGCGTGGGCCACCGCGGTCCGTCCTACGAGGGTCGCATCTTCTTCAACGCCCCCGACGCCGGCCCCACCACCCCAATGGAGCTGGACGCGGGCTACGCTGGGTCGTTCACGGTCTTCGGTCACGGTGGCTGCTATGGCGACGTCGGCCACTGCGACGTGCCCACCGAGCCTACGGACGCCTTCGACCTGCGGCCCCCGCACCCGCTGACGCCTTACAACCTCTCCGTGGTGGTCACCGACGCCCTGAAGCGCGTGGAGGGCGACCAGGTCAGGGTGACCGTCGTGCCCGTCGTGCCGGGTGACGAGCAACCGGAGGCAGCGGACGTGCTGGAGTTCGACGACGTTCGCCTCGTCAGCTACGAGGACTCGGCTTAACCGTTCGCTATGCGAGTCGCTCCACCACGTAGTCCACGCAGGCGGTGAGCGCGGCCACGTCGTCGGGCTCGATGGCGGGGAACATGGCGACTCGTAGCTGGTTGCGGCGCAGCTTGCGGTAGGGCTCGGTGTCCAGGATCCCATTGGCTCGCAGCACCTGACACACCCTTTCGGCGTCGACGGAGGCGTCGAGGTCGATGGTGCCCACGACGTGGCTGCGCTCGTCGGGCTTGGCCACGAACGGCGAGGCATAGATCGAGGACTCGGCCCAGCCGTAGAGGTGCTCGGCCGAGCGGTCCGTCCTCGACGCCGCCCACTCGAGACCCCCGGCGGCCAACATCCACTCGACCTGGTCGGCCAGGAGGTACAGCGTGGCCAGAGCGGGGGTGTTGTAGGTCTGGTCGAGCCGGGAGTTCGTGACAGCCGTCCGAAGGTCGAGCGTGGCCGGGACCCACCGACCCGACCCGCCCACACGCTCGGCGCGCTCGATTGCGGCCGGAGAGAGCAGTGCCACCCAGATGCCGCCGTCGCCGGCGAAGCACTTCTGGGGGGCGAAGTAGTAGGCGTCGGTCTGGGAGACGTCCACCCGCAGCCCGCCGGCGGCCGAGGTGGCGTCCACCGCGACCAGAGACTGGGCGTCCGCCCCCTCGGGCCGCGCGATCGGCATGGCCACACCCGTCGAGGTCTCGTTCTGGGTGAGGGCGTAGACGTCGATGCCGGCCGTCCCCGACGGAGAGGGGTGGGTGCCCGGTTCCGACTTGATCACCTCCGGGTCCTGCAGGTGAGGGGCGGCGGCGACGGCCGACGCGAACTTCGAAGAGAACTCGCCGAAGGCCAGATGCTGGCTCCTCTGCGCGATCAGGCACGAAGCGGCCACGTCCCAGAACGCCGTCGCACCGCCGTTGGCGAGCACAACCTCGTAGCCGTCGGGTAGCGCGAAGAGGCTGGAGAGTCCGTGACGGATCCGCCCCACCACCGAGCGGACCCCTTCCCTGCGGTGGCTGGTGCCCAGGTAGCCGGGGGCGACGGCGGCCAGGGCGGCGACGGCCTCGGGGCGAACCTTCGAGGGCCCGGAGCCGAAGCGGCCGTCGGAGGGGAGAAGCGCCTTGGGAATGTCGATGTGGGCCGGAATCCGGTTGTCGGGCGGCGTCTGGTGTTCTTGGGGGGTCGAGGTCACTGTGACAGCATGGCAGCCATGGCACGCATCTCCACGCGCATCGCAGCCATGGCCGAGTCGGCCACACTCGCCATCGACGCCAAGGCCAAGGCCCTCAAGGCCGCCGGAGAGGACGTGATCGGCTTCGGCGCCGGCGAACCCGACTTCCCCACACCGGCCCACATCGTGGAGGCGGCTGTCGCCGCCTGCCAGGACCCGAAGAACCATCGCTATACGCCCGCCGCCGGCCTGCCGGAGCTGCGTGCCGCCATCGCGACCAAGACGGCTCGGGACTCCGGCTTGGAGGTGGACGCTTCGCAGGTGCTGGTCACCAACGGTGGCAAGCACGCCATCTTCAACGCCTTCGCCACCCTTCTCGACGAGGGAGACGAGGTCATCGTCCCCGCGCCGTTCTGGACCACGTTCCCCGAGTCCATCGCCGTTGCCGGCGGTGTGGCGGTCATCGTCGGCACCGACGAGGCCACTGGTTTCCGCGCCACCGTCGACCAGCTCGACGCCGCCTGCACGTCGCGGACCAAGGCCCTGCTGTTCGTGTCGCCGTCGAACCCGACCGGGGCCGTCTACCCCCGTGAGGAGGTCGAGGCCATCGGCCGGTGGGCTCTGGAAAGGGGCCTTTGGGTGGTCACCGACGAGATCTACGAGCACCTCGTGTATGGGTCGTCCGCCCACCACTCCATGCCGGTGGTGGTGCCGGACCTGGCGGAGCGCTGCATCGTCGCCAACGGCGTGGCCAAGACCTACGCCATGACCGGATGGCGGCTGGGATGGATGATCGGCCCGCCCGACGTGGTGAAGGCGGCGGCCAACCTGCAGTCCCACGCCACCTCCAACGTGGCCAACGTGTCACAGCGAGCGGCGCTGGCGGCCGTTTCTGGTGACCTCTCGGCCGTGGCCGAGATGAGGGAGACCTACGACCGGCGGCGACGGCGCATCCACGAGATGCTGGTCGAGATCCCCGGCGTCTCTTGCATCGAGCCCGATGGCGCCTTCTACGCCTTCCCGTCCATGGAAGGCGTACTCGGCGCGGAGCTGCGGGGGCGCCGCCCGAGCACCACGCTGGAGCTGGCCGAGGTCATCCTCGACGAGGCCAGGGTCGCCATCGTGCCCGGCGAGGCCTTCGGTGCTCCTGGCTACGCGCGCTTCTCCTACGCCCTGGGCGACGACGACCTGGTGGAGGGCGTCACCCGGATCGCCAAGCTCCTCGCCGGGTAGGGCCGGCATTGGCCAAGAAGGGCAAGAAGAGACGCCCGGGCGGGGGGCGGGCGCAGCCGGCCAAGCGGGCGACGCCGAGGGCCGCTCCCAAGTCCGCCGCTGGCCCGGCCCAGTCATCGGCCGGCGACGCCAAGCCGGCGGCCCCGGGCACCGAGGCTCGAGGCACCAAGTCCCAGTCCGCCAAGTCGCGGTCCGTCAAATCCGAGCCCACCAAGCCCAAGTCCACCAGGGCCCAGCGGATCGAGGCAGCGCGAAGGGCTCGCAGGCGCAAGAGCCTCGCCGGCCGCCTGGCCGTGGCCGGCATCGCCGGGATCCTGGTGGCGTTCCTCGCCATACGAGCCCTGAGCGGCAGCCGCGAGGGCGACGCCGTGCGGGCCCGGCTCACGGCCGGCTCCTGCGAGTACGACACAAGAGCCGACCGCACGGACCCGGCTCCGCGCAACCACGTCCCCACTCCCGCCTATGAGGTCGACCCACCGGCCGGCGGCAACCACACGGCCCAAGCGGCCAGGCCGGCCGTCTACTCCGAGGGCCAGGTCCCCTCGGACGGTCAGGTCGTGCACGCCATGGAGCACGGTGACGTGGTCCTCTGGCACCGCCCCGACCTCTCGCCCGAGGATCGCAGCGCCCTCCAGAGGGTGTTCGACACCTACGAGCGCGACGTGCTGATGGTGCCCAGGGCCACGCTCGGGGGGCCGGTGGCGGCCACGGCCTGGGGGCAGCGCCTGCTCTGCGCCACCGTGGAGCCGGAGGCGTTGGACCTGTTCACGCGCACTTACCGGGACAAGGGGCCGGAGAGGCTGCCGGAGTGAGGTTGGCGGTGGTCGGGTCCTCTCGGCCAGCATGGGCCGATGGCTCGAATACTGGTCACCGAGAAGATCGCCGCGCGGGGGCTTGACGCCCTCGTCGAGGCCGGCCACGAGGTTGACGAACGCGCCGGGCTCAGCGGCGACGAGCTGGCGGCCGGGCTTCGAGGTGCGCAGGCCCTGATCGTCCGCTCGGCCACACAGGTGACGGCACCTGTCATCGAGGCCGCCGACGACCTGGTCGTGGTTGGACGGGCCGGCATCGGCCTCGACAACGTGGACGTGGCCGCTGCCACCCGGCGGGGCGTGATGGTGGTCAACGCTCCACAGTCGAACGTCCTGTCCGCCGCCGAGCACGCCATGGCCCTGTTGCTGGCGCAGGCTCGCAACGTGCCCCAGGCCCATGCCGCCCTCCGTAACGGCCAGTGGGAGCGGGCCCGGTGGGAAGGCGTGGAGTTGAACGGCAAGACGCTGGGGGTGGTGGGGCTTGGCCGCATCGGCGCCCTCGTGGCCCAGCGCGCTCATGCGTTCGGCATGCGTCTCGTCGCCTTCGACCCCTTCGTCTCTCCGGACCGAGCCCGCCAGCTCAACGTGGAGCCGGCGGACAGCCTCGAGGACCTCATGGCCAGGGCCGACTTCGTGACCATCCACGTGGCCAAGACCCCCGAGACGATGGGTCTGTTCGACAAGGAGCTGCTGGCCGCCGCCAAGCCGGGGGTGCGGATCATCAACACCGCCCGGGGGGGGATCATCGACGAGCAGGCTCTGGCGGACGCCGTCCGCAGCGGCCAGGTGGCCGGGGCAGGCATCGACGTCTTCGCCGAGGAGCCCACCACCTCCTCGCCTCTCATGGATTTGGACGAGGTGGTGGTCACGCCCCACCTCGGCGCCAGCACCAGGGAGGCCCAGGACAAGGCCGGGATCACCATCGCCGAGCAGGTCATCCTGGCCCTGGCGGGGGAGTTCGTCCCCTTCGCCGTGAACCTCAGCGCCACCGAGGCCTCGGAGACGGTACGGCCCTTCCTGCCCATTGCCGAGCGCCTGGGCCGGGTCTTCGCCTCGCTGAACCAGGGCATTCCCCCGGTGCTGGAGGTCGAGTACCAGGGCGCGTTGGCGGACTACGACACGCGCATCCTCACCCTCTCGGTGCTGAAGGGCCTGCTGTCGGCAGGGATCGAGGAACCGGTTTCCTACGTCAACGCGCCCCAGCTGGCCGCCGACCGGGGCCTCGAGGTCAAGGAGTCGAAGAGCTCGACGGCGCACGACTACGTGAACCTGATCACCCTTCGGGGTGACCGCCACTCGGTAGCCGGGACCCTGGTGGGCGTTCGGGGCGAAGCCCGGCTGGTGATGGTGGACGACCACAAGGTCGAGGTCCCGCCCACCCGCCACATGCTCGTCATCCACAACGACGACAGAATCGGCATGGTCGCGCTGGTCAGCGGTGCGGTCGCCGAGGCCGGGGTCAACATCGCGAACATGGCCATCGGCAAGTCGCCGACCGGCGAGACGGCGCTGATGGTGATGGCTACCGATGGCCAGGTGCCGCCGCCCGTGGTGGCCCGGCTGTCCGCCACCGCGGGGATCCTCGACGTCTCCGTGGTGCAGGACTAGTCCCGCACCACGGCAACCAGGCCGGCGGTCGCTACGGCTAGCGCTTCGACCTGGTGAGACCGTCGCCGAGGGCGGACGCCTCGTCGGCGTAGCAGCGGTCGGCTCTCGTCCGTTCGTAGAAGGCCATTCCCGGCAGGTGGAACAACCGGCTGGCCAGCTTGGCCTTGACGGGGTGTGACTGGGGGCAGGCGCCGTCCTCGGGCTCGACCCAGCCGACCGCCGGGGCCGTCCTTGTTCCCGCCTTCCTGGCACCGCCGGCCTTGGCCGCCTTCTTGGCGGTTCTCTGGGCCTTCTTGGCCGTGACCTTGGCCGTGACCTTGGCCGCCTTGGCGGCCTTGGTGGCATTGGTCTTTGCAGCCGACGCCCTGGGCACCGCCGCCCTGGCCGCCTTCTTGGCTGCTCTCTTGGCTGCCTTCCTCACCTTCTTGGTGGGGGTTGCCTTCCTCGGCGCCGGCGTGGGAGGGGGAGGCTCCACCGTCTCCATGACCTCGACCGTGGGCTCGACGGTTTCGGTCACCGGCTCGAGGACTTCGGTTGGGGGCTCGGAGGCGTCGACCACCACCGGCTCCAGGAGCTCGGTTACGGCCTCCGGCGTGTCCATCACGGGCTCGGCAGGTTCGATGACCGAGCCGGGGCCCTCGACCTCCGGGTCGGGCACTTCCAGCTCCGGCTCGAGCAGCTCCGGCTCGGCTAGCTCGGCCTCGATCGGCTCCGGTACCTCCGGCTCGGGCTCTCCTTCCAGGAAGTCGACGAGCTCGTCGTCGGTGGGAGGCGGCGGCAGGTCACCGTTGCCCAAGGGAGGAGCGGCCGCCGGGGGGCCGGGCGGTGGTAGGACGTCGACTGGGTGAGCGGTCTGCGGCGGTTCAGTCTCCAGCGCCTCAGTCTCCGGCGGCTCGGTCTGCACAGGCGGCCACTCGGCGGGCTCGGAATCCCACTCCTGGTCCTGCCGCCGGCTCTGAGCCATCTTCGCCACGGCGAGAAGGACGCCGGCCAGCAATCCGAGCCACAGGCCCATCCGGAATGATCGGCGCACCACGCGAACACCGTACCTTGACGACTCCATGCCTTGACGACTCCAGTGCCGCCTGCGACCATGGGCCAGTCATGTGTCGTCCTGTCGCCGCCGCCATCTTCGCCAACCTCCTCCTTACCTGACGGCGAGCTCCACCGAGAGCTCGCCCCAACCTCCTGCGCCGCACGGCCAGGAGGTTTTTTCTTGCCCGACGACGCCCACCACAGAGCCCACGAACAAAGGACACCAGTAATGGCCGATCGACTGACCATCTTCGACACCACACTGCGCGACGGCGAGCAGTCGCCCGGCATCTCGCTGGACGTGGCGGAGAAGCTCGAGATCGCCGAGCAGCTGGCGCGTCTCGGTGTCGACTACGTGGAGGCGGGATTTCCGGTGGCGAGCCAGGGCGACTTCGAGGCCGTGGAGACCATTGCCAAGGAGGTCGGGACCAGGGGCGACGAAGGTCCGGTCATCGCCGGGCTCTCGCGCACTCATCTGGCCGACGTAGATCGCTGCTGGGAGGCGCTGCGCCACGCCGATCGAGCCCGCATCCACGTGTTCATCTCCACCAGCCCCAATCACATGGAGCACATGCTGCGTATGACCCCTGAGCAGGTGGTGGCCGAGACCCGTTCCGGCGTGGCCCGTGCCCGTGAGCACACCGGTGACGTGGAGTTCAGCCCTCAGGACGCCACCCGCACGCCGCTCGACTTCATGATGGAGGTGCTCCAGGCCGCGGTCGACGCCGGCGCCACCACGCTGAACATCCCCGACACCGTCGGCTACGGGATCCCTTGGGACTTCGGCGCCCTGATCCAGTACGTGCGCCGTGGGATCGTCGGCGACTTCGTGATCTCCACCCACTGCCACAACGACCTCGGCCTGGCGACGGCCAACTCACTGGCCGGGGTACAGGCCGGCGCCCGCCAGGTGGAGGTGTGCGTGAACGGCATAGGGGAGCGGGCCGGCAACGCCGCCCTGGAGGAGGTGGTCATGGCCGTCAACACCCGGCCCGACCAGTTCCCTGGCGTGAAGGTCGGAGTCCGTACCGAGGAGCTGGCCCGTACCAGCCGCCTGGTGAGTCGGCTCACGGGCTACCCGGTGCAGTTCAACAAGGCGGTGGTCGGGCGCAACGCCTTCGCCCATGAGTCGGGCATCCACCAGCACGGGGTGCTGGCCGACACCAGCACCTACGAGATCATCGAGGCCAGCTCGGTCGGACAGCAGGGCGCCCAGATCGTGCTCGGAAAGCACTCCGGCCGCCACGCCTTCCGGGCCACGCTGCAGAAGATGGGCCTGTCGGTGGAGGGTGATGCCCTCAACGCCGCCTTCACCCGGTTCAAGGAGCTGGCCGACCGCAAGGTGCAGATCACCGAGGCCGACCTGGAGGCCATCGTCGCCGAGGAGATCGGCGGCGTCGGCACCCAGCCTGCCTTCACATTGGAGGCGCTCGAGGTCACCGGTGGCACCGTGGGCCTGCCCCGTGCCCGGGTGGTGCTCGTCCGTGACGGCGACAAGCTGGAGGCGAGCTGTGACGGCGACGGGATGATCGACGCCGCCTGCGCTGCCATCAAGGCGGCCTCGGGCATCGAGGCCACCCTCACGGACTTCAACGTGTCCTCCGTCACCGGCGGGATCGACGCCCTGGGTGACGTGGTCGTTCAGGTCGACTGTGACGGCGTGAAGGTCTCGGGCCGAGGCGTTTCCACGGACGTGGTTGAAGCGTCGGCCCGGGCGTTCCTGAACGCCACCAACAAGATCGTCGGCGTGCGGGCCACCAAGGACCGCCGCAAGCCGATCGACCAGGTCACTCCCTGAAGCGCCGGCTCTGCGGGAGAGGGCCCGACCGGGTCAGGCCCCGCTTCACCTGTTCATCCGAGCGCGGACGGGAGCCAGGACGGACGGTCGCGCTCGTAGGCGTCGATGTCGTCGCCGTGTCGGAGGGTGAGGCCGACGTCGTCCAGGCCCTCGAGGAGTCGCCAGCGGGTGAAGTCGTCGAGGGCGAAGGACGCCTCGATGCCCGCAGCCGGTGCTCGCACGGCGCGCTCGGCCACGTCCACGGTGACCTCCAGCTCGGGATCGGCCTGCACCGCCGCCAGCAGCGATGCTCCCGCCTCTTCACTCACCTGGGCGGCCACCAGCCCTGCCTTGGTGCAGTTGTTGGCGAAGATGTCCCCAAAGCGCGGTGAGACCACCGCTTCGAAGCCGTAATCCGTGAGTGCCCAAACGGCGTGCTCCCGCGACGAACCGGTGCCGAAGTTGGGCCCGGCCACCAGGACGCGCGCGCCTGCATGCTCGGCACGGTTGAGCACGAAATCGGGATCCTGTCGCCATGCCGAGAACAGGCCTTCGCCGAAGCCTGTCCGCTCCACACGCTTGAGCCATTCGGCGGGGATGATCTGGTCTGTGTCCACGTCGGACCGGTCCAGGGGGACGGCCCTGCCGCTGATGGTTCGTATCGGTTGCATCTCCGTATGGCTCCTTGAGTTTGATCGATGGACCGCGGTTCGCACCCGTGGGCTTGTCCAACCCCGAGGGTCGGAACGGCGCCCGTACTAGAGGTCCTGCGGGGTGGCGAAGTGACCGGCGACCGCGGTGGCGGCGGCGACGGCCGGCGACACCAGGTGGGTGCGCCCACCTGGGCCTTGGCGGCCCTCGAAGTTGCGGTTCGACGTGGACGCACAGCGCTCGCCCGGCGCCAGCTTGTCGGGGTTCATGGCCAGGCACATCGAACATCCGGCATCGCGCCACTCGAAGCCGGCCTCCTTGAACACCCGGTCGAGGCCCTCGGTCTCGGCCTCGTGCTTCACCAGCATCGAGCCCGGTACCACCATGGTGCGCAGGCCCTCCTTCACCTTGCGGCCCTCCACGACCGCGGCCGCAGCCCGCAGGTCCTCGATGCGGGCATTGGTGCACGACCCGATGAACACGGTGTCCACTTGGATGTCTCGGATGGGGGTGCCGGCCACGAGGCTCTGGTAGGTGAGGGCCCGGCGGGCGGACTCGCGCTGCGCGGGGTCGGCGAAGGAGTCGGGGTCGGGCACCTCGGCGTCGATCGGTGCCACCTGTGAGGGATTGGTGCCCCAGGAGACGTGGGGCAACAGAGTGGTGGCGTCGATGTCCACTGACTTGTCGAATGCGGCGTCCTCGTCGGTGACCAGCGTGCGCCAGTCATCGAGCGCCAGCTCGAAGGCGTGGCCCTTGGGCGCATGGGGGCGCCCCTCGAGATAGGTGAAGGTGATGTCGTCGGGACCGACGAGGCCGGCTCGGGCGCCGGCTTCGATGCTCATGTTGCACACCGTCATGCGTCCCTCCATGGACAGGCCGCGGATGGCCGTGCCCCGGTACTCGATGACAGAGCCGACCCCGCCACCGGTGCCTATACGGCCGATGACGGCGAGGATGACGTCCTTGGCCGTCACGCCGAGCGGAAGATCACCCTCCACGTTCACGGCCATGGTTCCCGGCCTTCGCTGGGGAAGGGCCTGGGTGGCGAGCACGTGCTCCACCTCGCTCGTGCCGATGCCGAAGGCGAGGGCCCCGAAGGCTCCATGAGTGGAGGTATGGCTGTCTCCGCAGACGATCGTCATGCCCGGAAGGGTGAGGCCCAGCTCGGGGCCGATGATGTGCACGATGCCCTGGTTGCGGTGACCGCGGGGGAACAGGCGAATGCCGAACTCCGCGCAGTTGGCTGCCAGCACCTCCATCTGCTTCCGCGAGATGGCGTCGGCCTCGTCGTCGGACTGGGTAGGGACGTTGTGGTCCACGGTGGCCACGGACAGGTCCGGCCGACGTACGCCTCGACCCGCCAGCCGCAGCCCGTCGAAGGCCTGCGGCGAGGTCACCTCGTGGACGAGGTGCAGATCGATGTACAGCAGGTCGGGCTCGCCCTCTGCGGTCCGCACCACGTGGCGCTCCCACACCTTCTCGCTCAGCGTCTTGCCCACGACTCTTCACCCTCCGGCCGGTCTGGCGCAGCTGATCGCAGTCTCAACATGTGAGACGCTAGTATCGCCAGATGGACAGAGTATCCGGAGTCGGGGTCCTGGACAAGGCCGTGGCCATCCTCGACGCCCTCGAGACCGGTCCCTTGGCTCTCGGGGACCTCGCCACAGCCACAGGGCTTGCCCGGCCCACCGCCCACCGCCTGGCGCAGGCCCTCGAGCACCACGCCCTGGTCGACCGAGACCAGGACGGCCGCTTCGTGTTGGGTGCCCGCCTCGCCCGCCGGTCCCTGGAGCAGGTGGCCCGACCGGCGCTGCAGGAGCTGCGTGACGCCACCGGCGAGAGCGCCCAGCTCTACGTGTCTCGCAACGGCGCCCGCCTGTGCCTGGTCTCCCTCGAGTCGCCTCACAGCCTGCGCACCATGGTGCCCGTAGGATCGGTGCTGCCCATGGACCAGGGCTCGGCGGGCAAGGTCCTGACGGGTGCGGCCGCAGTGCGGCGCCAGGGATGGGCCCAGAGCGTGGAGGAGCGGGAGAAGGGCGTGGCCTCGGTGAGCGCACCCGTGCACCGGGATGGTGAAGTGGTGGCCGCGGTGTCGGTGTCGGGCCCGCTGGAGCGCACGACGAGGGCACCCGGGCGACGGTACGCAGAGGCCGTCGTGGCCGCTGCTCGGCGAATCGAGGATGCCCTCGAGTGGTCGGGGTGACGGCCGGACGGAGTGACGAAGGCGTGACCCGGCGGGCACGCGACCGGCGCATCGTCGCCCTCGCCGTGCCCGCCCTCGGCACGCTGGCCATCGAGCCGCTGTACGTGCTGGTCGACACCGCCATAGTCGGCCGCCTGGGGACCGTTCCCCTGGCCGGCCTGGCCGTGGCCTCCACCGTCCTGACCACCCTGATCACGGTGTGCAACTTCCTCGCCTACGGCACCACGGCGCGGGTGGCGTTCCTCCGCGGCCGGGGAGACCATCGCGGCGGGGCCTCCGTTGCCGCTCAGGGCCTTTGGCTGGCCGTCGTCATCGGGCTGGCGCTCATGGCGGCGGTGGGGCTCGGAGGCCGGGGGCTGGCCGCGCTGGTGGGCGGAGAGGGAGCGGTTCTCGACGTCGCCAGCACCTACCTGCGCATAAGCGCTGTCGGGATCCCCTTCGTACTCGTGGCCCTGGTCGGCAACGGGTACCTCCGAGGCGTGGAGAACACCCGGGCCCCGCTCGTCGTCGTGGTCGTGGCCAACGTGGTGAACGTCGTGTTGGAGCTGGTGCTGGTCTACGGCTTGGACCTGGGCGTGGCCGGCTCGGCGTGGGGCACGGTCGTGGCCCAGCTGCTGGCCGCGGTCTGGTTCCTCGTGCTGATCGCCCGGCAGGTCACGGGCGAGGGCGTAGGAGCGGCTCCGGTTGCAGAGGAGATCGTCCGCCTCCTTGTCGCCGGGCGCCACCTTCTGGTGCGCACCGCCGCGCTGCTGGTCACGCTGGCCTTGGCCACGTCGGCCGCAGCCAGGGTCGGCGAGACCACGCTGGCCGGCCACCAGATCGCCATCCAGGTCCACACCTTCCTGGCCTTGGTACTCGACTCCTTGGCCATCCCGGGCCAGGTGCTCGTCGCCACGTCGCTGGGGGCCGGGGACGTGGACGAGGCTCGGGCCGTCTCCAGCCGGCTCGTGCGCCTGGGAGTCGTGATCGGCGCCGGTGTGGGCTCGGCTGTGGTGGTGGCCTCGTGGGCCCTCCCGCATGCCTTCAGCGGTGACTCCGCCGTCGTGGAACGGGCCACCCTGGCCCTGGTGCTGGTGGGACTGGCCCAGCTGCCCGCCGCCGTCGCGTTCGTGCTCGACGGCGTGCTCATCGGCTCGTCGGACTTCAGGTTCCTCAAGTGGAACATGCTCGCCGGCCTCGTGGTGTTCCTGCCGTTCGGGGCCGCCGTCCTTCGTTGGCACAGCCTCGGCATCGCCGGCATCTGGGTCGGCATCCTGGCCTGGATGTGCTTCCGTGCCGCAGCCAACGGCATGCGATTCGCGGGAAAGGCGTGGACGGCCACGGCCACCGCGCCCACCTAGAGAGTGGCTCTCAACCTCGTCCGATGGAGCCCACCAGGCCGGCCCGTCGAGCCACGCGGGCGCACGCTTCCACCAGGACGGGGACGAAGTCCTCGCGATGGGTGACGACGGCAGCGTGCCCGGCGTCCACCTCGTGGAGAGTGGCTCCCGGGATGGCGGTGGCCAGGCCACGCTGGCGCTGCGGGCTGACTACCTGGTCGTGGGTGGTCACGATCACAGCGGCGGGGACGTCCAGGGCGGTGATCCACTCCTCGGATTCGAACCTGCCCAGCGTCCACCCCGCGTGCAGCAGGGTGGGGCTGTCGCTGCGCTCGAGCTCGGCCAGCCCCCACTCGTCCAGGACGCGCTGGGCGCGGCGACGGACGACCTTGGCCACCACCCGGCGCAGCACCGGCTTGGGAGTGAGGTGGGCGGCCAGAGACAGGCCCAGGAGGCTGGTGAACCACAGCTGCGATCCCGGCGCCTGGGCCGAGAAGCTGCGACTGGTGGAACACAGCACCATGCCGGCAACCGTGTCGGGGTGGCGTTTCCAGAGCAGCTGGGCCACGGCCCCGCCCATGGAGTACCCCACAGGGATGACCGGTCCGGCATCGATCTGACGGACGAGGGTGGCGGCGTCGTCGGCGCAGTCCTCCAGGCTGAAGGGCCGCCAGGTTCGGATGCCGCGGCCGTGGCCCCGATGGTCGAGGGCGATCACCCGGAAGTGCTCACCCAGTGCGGGAAAGCAGGTGAACCAGTTGAGGTCGGCGGTGGCCATCCAGCCGTGGAGCAGCAGCAGCGTGGGAGCGTCCGGGGGCCCGGGCACCTCCCGCACGAACGTCGTCCCCCGCCCGGGCAGGGTCAGGGTCCGTCCCCTGGGGAGAGCCGGCGGAGGAGCGACGACCATGAGGGTCAGAGGCTAGGGCAGCCCGCCTCCCACCAGGCGGAGGACCAGACCAGGCGAGGTCAGCCCACGCTCAGGCCTGCCCCGTCGATCATCGGCTCCGGGTCCGGGCGTTCCGCTTCCAGCCCCGCTTGGTCCGAAGGGGGCGGGCGATGGCCGTCGCGGCCGACCCGTGCCAGGACCGGGTAGGCGAGCGCACCAGCCACCAGGGCGGCCACTCCTCCGAGGGCCAGTCCATACCGGGGACCGATGTGCTGGCCGACCCAGCCCACGACGGGCCCTCCCACCGGCGTGGAGCCGAGAAAGGCCATCGACCACAGAGCCATCACCCGGCCCCGCATCTCCGGGCGGGCCGCCAGCTGAAGGGTGGTGTTGCCCGAGGCGATGAAGGTGATGCTCACCGCCCCCACCACCACGAGGGCAGCCAGTTCCAAATGCAATGTGGGAGCGAGGGACGCAGCCAGCAGTACGGCGCCGAAGACCAGGGCCAGCAAGGACAGCGCGGTGGGGGAGCGGGGCCGGCGAGACGCCGCGTAAAGGCCACCGATCACCGCTCCGCCACCCATGAACGAGGTCATCAGGCCGTAGGTCCCGGCGTCGCCGTCGAACGTGAACTTGGCCAACAGCGGGAGGGTCACCTGGAACTCGTAGGCCAGGGTGCCGATCACCGCCATCATAAGGAGCGGCGCCAAGAGGGTGGGCGTCGATCGCACGTAGCGGAGTCCCTCGCGGAGCTGGCCGCTGGTTCGGGGCTGCAGTGCGCCCCGGCTGAGCTCGTCGGGGTGCATGCGAACCAGGGCCACCAGCACCGCCAGGTACGACGCGGCGTTGATCAGGAAGCAGGGGGCCAGGCCGACCGTCCCGATCAGCACACCAGCCGCGGCCGGACCGGCCACCCGGGCCAGGTTCACCATCACCGAGTTCAGGGTCACGGCGTTGGACAGCTCCTCTGGCCCCACCATCTCGAGGACGAACGTCTGGCGCGTCGGGTTGTCGATGGCGTGGACGCAGCCGAGGGCCACGGCCAGGGCGTAAACCATCCCGATGCTGACCACGCCGGTGCTGACCAGGACGCCGAGAGCCAGGGCCAACAACCCGGCAACAGTCTGGGTGGCGTAGAGGAGGCGACGCTTGTCGAAGCGGTCCGTGACCACGCCGCCGAAGGGACCGAGGAACAGCAGGGGCAGGAACTGGAGGGCGATCACCAGGCCCAGCGCTGTGCCACTGCCGGTGAGCTTGAGCACCAGCCAAGCCTGGGCGACCCCCTGCATCCAGGTTCCCGACAGCGAGATGGTCTGGCCTGTGAAGTAGAGACGGAAGTTCCGCACCGACAAGGACGAGAGAGTGCGCCTGAGCGGGGCCACCGCCATCAGCCCACGGCGCGCCGGGCAAAGCCGCGCACGCCCAGGAAGCCGAAGAAGGCGAGGGAGGCGGTGATCCCCAGGCAGATGAAGGCGGTGGGCAGGTGGTCGATGGGGGTAAGTGCTGCCCGCATGCCCTCGCTCACGTACGTCAGCGGGTTGGCCAGCGTGAGGACCTGAAACCACCGCAGCCCGCGGAGGCCGGCCCAGGGATAGAAGGTCGAGCCGGTGAAGATGAGGGGAGTCAGCACGACCGCGAAGGCGACGCTGATCCGGGTGGGTGGTACGGAGGTGCCGAGCAGGAGGCCCATGCCCGCCCCCGCCAGGGCCCCGAAGACGACGACGAGCGCGAAGCCCAGCCAGTTGGCGTGCCCGAGGTCGACGCCGCCGGGGAGTATGAGATGGCCCAGCGGCAGTATGAGGACCGCCCCGACGGCTCCCCGAGCGGCGGCCATCAACATCGTCTGGACGGCGACGGCTTCCACCGGGAGGGGCGCCAGCAGCCGGTCCTCCAACTCCTTCGTGAACGAGAAGCCGATGACCAGCGGCAGGGCCGTGTTCTGGACCGCAGTGAGCACGAGGGTCAGGGCGATGATTCCGGGAAGCAGCTGGGCGCCGTACGCGTTGCCGGCGGCGCCGATCTCGGGAAGTACCCGCCCGAAGACGAACAGGAAGAAGATCGGTTGGAGCAGGGCCTGGCTCAGGAAGGCAACCGGCTCGTGGCGAACGGTGGCCCAGAGGTCGCGTTGGCACAGGCCCAGCAGGGCGCGCCATGCGGTTGCCCGGCGGGCGTCCAGCGCGGGGCTCACCTGCAACGGCGTCACCGCAGCTCCCGCCCGGTGAGGTGCACGAAGACATCCTCCAGGGTGCCCTCGATACGGCGCAGCTCCACCAGCGGACGATCCGCCCCGCGGGTCAGAGCGACCGCTTGCTCGGTGAGGCCGTCGCCGTCTCCGTAGATCCGCACCCGCCAGCGGTCCTCGCCGGCCGCCTGGGCCTCGATGCGATGCTCGGGGCCCACCGGAGAGAACAGCCGGGCCGGGTCGTCGCCACTTTCGACCACGAGCTCCAGGCCTTCCTCGGAGGGCAGGAGGTGGCGGAGGCGTCGAGGGGTGTCGAGGGCGACGACTTTGCCGTGATCGACGATGGCGATGCGATCGCAGAGCTCATCGGCCTCGTCCATGTCATGAGTGGTCAACACGATCGTGACCCCGTCGCTTCGTAGCTGGCGAATCGTCTGCCAGAGGAACAACCGGGACTGCGGGTCCAGGCCGCTGGTGGGCTCGTCCAGGACGAGCATCTGCGGTCGGTGCATGAGGGCCCTGGCCAGCATGAGGCGCTGCGCCATGCCGCCGGAGTAGTTGTTGACCTTCTCGTTCTCTCGACCCTCGAGGCCGAAGCGGGCGAGCATCTCCCGTGCCGACAGGCGTCGCTCCCGGCGTCCGCTGCCGAAGTATGCGGCGTGGAAGCTGAGGTTCTCCACCGCGGTGAGCGTGCGGTCCAGATTGCTCTGCTGGGGGACCACGGCGATGCGGCGCTTGACCGCCACCGGGTCCTCCCGCACGTCGATTCCGTCCACCAGCACACGGCCGCCGGTCGGCAGGACCCGCGTCGTGATGACGCCGATGGTGGTCGTCTTGCCTGCGCCGTTGGGCCCGAGCAAGCCGAACAGCTCACCCCGACCCACGCCGAAGCTGATTCCGTCGACGACGTCGGGCTCATCGGGGCCGTAGCGCTTGCGCAGCTCGTCGACCACGACGAAGGGGCCGGAGGTCATCACCGCTCCGGTGGCGGCGCCTCGTTCGTGCTCAGGCGCCGACGTCGACGATCTGGACCTCGAGCATCCCGCCGGGCGCCTCGTACTGAACGGTGTCGCCGGGCTTGCGCCCGAGCAGGGCCTGGCCGAGAGGCGACCCAGGTGAGATCACGGACAGGTCCTCGCGGCGCTCCTCGATGGATCCGATCAGAAAACGCTCGACTTCGTCGTCGCCTTCATAGCGCAGCGACACCACCGAGCCGGCGGCCACCGCGTCACCTGCAGCCACGGGCTCGACGATCTGGGCGTGGGCGAGGAGGTTGTCGATCTGGCGAATGCGGGCCTCCATCTTGCCCTGGGCGTCCTTGGCCGCGTGGTAGTCCCCGTTCTCCTTGAGGTCGCCCAGCATTCGAGCCGCCTCGATGGCTCGGGCGATGTCCACCCTCCCCCGGGTGACGAGGTCCTCCCGCTCCGCCGCCAGCCGGTCGTAGGCCTCCTGCGAGAGCTGCGCCTGGCCGATCTCCTGAGTGTGGCCGATCTCCGACATCAGTCCAGGCTAGCGCCGGACGTGGAATGCCCGGTACACTGGGCGGTCGTGTCTCCCACCCTGGTAATCATCATTTCCTAGCGCACGCCCTTCCGGGTGTGCGCCTTCGACCGTCCACGGAAGTGGGCGGTTTTTCTTTGTCCGCTTTCCTGATCGAGGAGCGTTTCGAGTTGTCCCACAAGGTCGGCGTCATCGGCGGCGACGGCATCGGCCCCGAAGTCGTCGCAGAGGCCCTGAAGGTGGTTGCCGCCTCTGGCGTCGCGCTGGACACCGTCCACTACGACCTCGGCGGAGCCCGATACGTGCGCAGCGGCGAGGTGCTGCCCGACAGCCTTCTCGATGAGATCGCGGGGCTCGATGCCGTCCTGCTGGGGGCCGTCGGGATGCCAGGCGTCCCACCCGGGGTGTTGGAGCGCGGTCTCCTCCTGCGGTTGCGCTTCGAACTGGACCTCTATGTGAACCTCCGGCCCCTCGAGGGCGCAGGCGCCGATTCGTCGGGCATCGACTGCGTGGTGGTCCGGGAGAACACCGAGGGCAGCTACGCCGGCGAAGGCGGGTCGCTGCGCAAGGGCACACCCCACGAGGTGGCCACCCAGGGATCGGTCAACACCCGCATGGGCGTGGAGCGTTGCGTGCGCTTCGCCTTCGAGCTGGCCCAGGGTCGCCCCCGCCGCCACCTCACCCTGGTGCACAAGACCAACGTGCTGACTTACGCCGGCGACCTCTGGCAGCGCACGGTCGACGAGGTGTCACCCGACTTCCCCGACGTGGGAACGGCCTATCACCACGTCGACGCCGCCTGCATGTACCTGGTCGGCTCACCCGAGCGCTACGACGTCATCGTCACCGACAACCTCTTCGGGGACATCCTCACCGACCTGGGCGGAGCCGTTGCCGGGGGCATAGGTCTCGCCGCCTCGGCCAACCTGAACCCGGCTCGAACGGGCCCGTCGCTCTTCGAGCCGGTGCACGGCTCCGCACCGGACATCGCCGGTACCGGCACGGCCAACCCTCTGGCCGCCGTACGATCAGCAGCCATGATGCTCGACTTCCTCGGCGAGACCGACGCCGCGGCGCGTGTGGCCAAGGCGGTGGCCGAGGCGTCCACCCTCACGGGTACCACCCGACAGCTCGGTGACGCCGTGGCGGAGAGGGTCTGAGCGCCCATGCCATTGCCGAAGGTCGACAAGATCTGGATGGACGGGAAACTCGTGGACTGGGACGACGCCAACGTCCACGTCCTCACCCACGC